>CAZCSQ010000099.1:0-2502 GCA_964501425.1 uncultured Erysipelotrichaceae bacterium | reverse complement strand
AAGTAACGGTGGTTATGAGTGATAGAGGAATTCCAGCATCATTTAGGAATATGCACTTTTTTGGTGAACATACCTTCTCTTTCTATAATGATAAAAATGAACGGGTATGGTGTAAATTCCACTTTAAGACCCAACAAGGGATTAAGAATCTTACAAATGAAGAAGCTGCTAAGATTAATGGGTTGGATCGCGAATATCATGGTAAAGACCTATATGAGGCCATAGAAAGAAAGGATTTCCCCAAATGGACAATGTATGTTCAGATCATGACAGAAGAGCAGGCTAAGAACCATTACGAAAATCCATTTGATATTACCAAGATTTGGCGACATGCTGAATATCCTTTAATTGAAGTTGGTGAATTAGAACTAAATCGTAATCCAGAAAATTACTTCGCAGAAGTTGAGCAAGCAGCGTTTACACCAGCTCATGTTGTTCCTGGTATTGGTTTTAGTCCAGACCGTTTCTTGCAAGGAAGGTTATTCTCTTATGGAGATGCCCATCGTTATCGTTTAGGGATCAATTACAATCAAATACCAGTAAATAAGGCAAAAGCACCTGTAAATGATTATCATCGTGATGGTGCGATGCGTGTTGATGGTAATTACGGAGGAGCCCCAGCTTATACTCCTAATAGCTATGGTGTATGGGCAGCACAACCAGAGGTTATGGAACCGCCACTTGAACTTGATGGTGCAATGTATAACTATGATCCAAAAGACGATCCTACTGATGATTGTTTTAGAGCTGGTGGAGATCTGTGGCGAGTAATGAGTGAAAAAGAGAAACAATTATTGATTTCTAATACAGCAACTGATATAGCCCCTGCTACTAAAAATATCAAGTATCGTCACGCGGCTCATTGTTACTTAGCTGATCAAGAATATGGTGAAAGATTCGCTAAAGCGGCTGAACTTGATATGGCAAAAGTATTAGAGTTAGCTAAACTAGATAATAATAGTCTAATACAGGCGACACTCTCAGATAATATGTAAAGCAACATTTCAATTTTATAAAGAAAATAACTATCCAAAAGGGTAGTTATTTTTTGATGTGAACATAGATGTCAAACCAGTGTGGGACTTAATCAAGACTATCATACAACTAATGAAGGTTTAGAAAGGGTTATCATCACTATATCATGAATGTTTGTTCACTCGTTTATAATTCATTTTTAACTAAATTATAGAGCCTCTTGTTTTGATATATACGCTCCTTACCTATTTTCTCAGATGTAAGAAAGCCTTCGTCTTCAAGAGAAGATAAATAACTAACTGCCGTTTTTCTAGTTACAGACAAACCTTTTTCAATATAGATAGTTTTGGTATAGAATTCATAAAATAACAGACCTATCAATTCTTTCGAATAGATCTTAGGTAGTTTTTCTTTAATTTCCTTACTCATAGCTTCAACTTCCAGATTTATTCTTTTTGCCAACTCTAACGTCTTTATTGATGTTTCTTCAACACCTTTAAGAATATAGATGATCCACTCCTCCCACTTATCATGAGTACGGACTTCTTGAAGTAGTTGGTAATATGAAGTTTTGTTTTTGATTATATAGCTACTAAGATAAAGAATGGGGCTATCAAGTAATTTCTTTAATACCATATAGAGAACGTTAATAATTCTACCAGTTCTTCCATTACCATCATAAAAGGGATGAATACTTTCGAACTGAAAGTGAATGACTGCCAGCTTTATCAATGGATCAACATCATCATGTTCTTCATTGATATAGTTTTCAAGATTGCTTAAAAGTGCTCTGATTTCAGCTTCTTTTACAGGAGGTATATAAACAATTTCTCCTGTTCTGTCATTTCTGAGTACTGTTCCAGGCAGCTTTCTAATTCCTGCTCTATTATTTTCAATAATATTTTGTATGTCAATGATCATATTTGAAGTAATCATTTTATGCGCTTTAACCAACTCATATCCTTGCCACAATGCGGTTCTATAGTTAACGACTTCTTTAGCAGCAGGATTTGCGTTGCTAGCATTACTTATAGCTTTATATAGATCATCATGAGTCGTGATGATGTTTTCAATAGCAGAGCTATCTTTTGATTCGTTAATCATAATCGCATTAATTAAAATATGTTTATTAGGAATAGTATCAGCATAACCTTTCAGTTCAGCTAAAACACGATTGGTTTTTGCCAACTGTTTTAAAACTGCTTTTGTTTCTAATTCAACATCTGGTGGCAACATAGGTAAATTCTGCTCATTCATTACTTATACCTCCATTACATAGGTATTATATTGCTATATTTTACCTATGTCAACAACATATAGGTAAAAATATTAATAATTTACCTACGATAAATTCATATGAGTAGATTATCGTTATGTATCATAAAGTTCGAATAATAGCGAAAATGTTAGTTTTGATCATATTAAAAGGATGTTAAACTAGCGTGGGATTTACACAAGACAACTATACAGTTTGAAGATTTAGAAAGGGTTATCATCACTGTATCATGAATATTTGTGTGCTAATCT
>CAZCSQ010000098.1:0-2533 GCA_964501425.1 uncultured Erysipelotrichaceae bacterium | reverse complement strand
GATTAAGAGTGTAGAAGCATTTTTATTTTTACCCATAAACTCTATTGTTTTACCTATCGCATCTAAGAGCGAAGTTCTTCCTCTTACAAAGTATTCATTTTTAGTTAATTCTTTAACTAAAGATATATTTATTCTATTATTACCAATTTTATTTACCACCAAATATTGCGACTAAGATTATAACTACAATTATAAATACCACAATACTAATCATAATTAAATAAATATTTATATGTTCTATTTTAGATTTCATTATCATTATAGTGTAATCTTTTATTAATTCATCACTTAAATTGCAATTAAAATCTTTATCTTTTTCAGTTACTAAATATTCTTTTAAGATAAAATTATCACGGACTGACACTTCAATTATATGTTCATAATTCAATGCATTACCAAGAGCATTTATCATCACTGCTCCAGGCATTAACAAATTATTGTCTAAAGTATTTTCTTGAAATTCTCTTAAAATTGTAATATCGTGATTTAATATAACAGTATTTTTAAGTGAATCTAAATCATCATATTTTGTAATCTTACCATCCGGTAAATAATAATAATATTCGATTTTTTCTTCATAATTTTCATATGCTAAAACATATACTTGCTTATCGTATGCATAAGCTAAAATATAAAGTTTAATTCCTTCATTAAGTGCTTCTTTAAACAACTCATAAACTACTTCTATATCGCAAATAACTCTCTTACTATAATCTTGACCTATTTTTCTGAATTTTGGTAATAATTTATTCATTTTTCTCCTTATTTTGTTGGATTATTTATATCACTCGTTTAACAAAAATGCACAAAGTTTTGATATTTTGTGTATTTTATTTCAAACTGTTTAAGTTCTTAAATATTACTTATCCTATCTTCTCCTTAGTGTACATATATAAAGATTATAGCATAAAAGAAAGGCTTAATTATAGCCTTTCTTTCTAAAACATTTATTATATTTTGATGGTACATCTAATACTGTTATTAAAACATTATTATTACCATATAAGAATATATCATTACTATATATTATCAAATTAATATTATTACTATTATCTATTATTTTTTCTAAATATCTTCTAAAACTTCCGGCAAAATTATCTATTGAATATCCTCTTTCTATAGCTAAGTCATTTTGTCTTTTTGAAATACTACTTCTTTCTCGTAATCTATGTTTTGCGTGTTTGCTTATTATATTTACACACTTTTCCATACTTACTCCATTCTATAAATATTAATTATCTTTAGTATTTAAAGTTTCAATAAAGTTATATATTTGATTCTTATAATTAGTATCAATTAAGGACATTAAATACTCTCCTTTTTTTGATGACATTTCAAATAAATACCCTAGTTTAGCATTACCATTTTTATCAAATGGACCATGTATTTCTTCATGATTAAGTAAAAACTCTTTATGGTTTCTAAATACTATTGGTCTTCCTATTTCAAAATATATTAAGTTTACTTTTCTTCCGTTTTTGTTCCAATAATCATTTGCACCACTAAAAGGATTAGGCGAATCATAACATTTATCTAATACAACATTAACAGATACAATCTTTCCTCCATTATTACTAAAAACTATATCTCCTTTTTTTAGTAGTTTCATATTATCCCAATGGTATTGCGAATTTCCTGATATCCCATAATAGGGTGCCCATAAAAAATGTCCTCTGCTTTCTTCATCGTATGTCTTTCCTTGATTAACAAAATAATAACTCATATCTTTTTTCCTCTCACTTAAATTATTTTTCTACTTAAATTTAAAAACTTTTGAAGTTATATTTGAATTGTTATCTCCATATCTCTATAAATATAATGTGAATATTCTTTTTACTTTATTAAACATTATTCTCATTTATTCAACAAAATGTCTTTTATATTTAGCTAATGTGTCTTTTACTTCATCCCAAATATATACTTTATCATTAACTTCTACAAATACTTTTCCATGAGAATTACCAGCATCTGTTTTCATAGATGAATAATTAGCGTCAAATGTTGGACAATATGTATTAGGATATGTAATACGATTAGTACATCTTCTTCTTAAATCATCTATATGTACTTCTCCTTCTTGCTGTTCAATTTCTAAATAAGCTTTAATGATCTTATGATTATATTGATCCTTACTATAAGCCCATTTAGGAATTTTATTATTAGCCTTTCCATACTTAACACTATTTGGATCCAAATAATTATTATAAAGACCATCTTCTCCATATGATTTTCTATAAACAATACTTGGTTCTTTTTCTTCATTTGAATTAGACTCCTCACCAATACTTCTTGATGCATTCAAAAAAGCTTTAGATATATAATCTTTAATTAAATATGATAGTACTTGATCTTTATTATCATTATTTAAAGAAAGCGCAATATCAAACTTCTCTAATAGATTATTATCAACGTTAATAATTAATTCTTTCATATAAGCCCTCCTTTCTTTAGATAATTATATATTATTATTAAAGAGTAAAAAAGTCAAGCTTTTTTACTCTTTAATTACCATTTTACCATTTTTCTTTTAATA
>CAZCSQ010000097.1:0-2589 GCA_964501425.1 uncultured Erysipelotrichaceae bacterium | reverse complement strand
CAAACCTAACACACCTATGATATAAAGTGGCATTATGAAATAATACCTTCAAAAGGAGGTAAAGAATAATGCAAAGATCAAGGAAGTGGTGGAGAGAACATTACGATAATTACCTGTTAAGCAAGCTTTCAATTGCAGCATACAGTAGCAGCAACAATATAAAAAAGAGCACATTTTATAGCTGGATTAAGAAGTTCAGGAAAGAAGATATAGAAGGGGAAGATACAAATAATAAAAAAGAAAATATTATAGAAAAAACCAAATCAACAAAAGTAAAGTGGGCTGCTATCGAACCTGTCGCTCCAAGCAATGAAACAATTAATGAAAACTCCGGGCTTAAAATAACAATAGGTAAAGCCATAATAGAAATAGCCAAAGATATAAATCTAGAGCTTCTTGACTTAGCTGTAAAGGTATTAATTAAAAATGCTTAACCCAGAGACTATAGATACAGTATATCTTGCTATAGGAGTAACAGATTTAAGAAAATCAATAAATGGCTTAGCTATTATAGTCCAAGAAACTTTTAAACTTGATCCTTTTTCAAAACAACTATTCGTCTTCTGTAATAGAAAGAAAGATAAAATTAAAATTCTTAAATGGGATAATGATGGTTTTTGGCTTTACTATAAAAGATTAGAAAATAGCAAATTTAACTGGCCAAGTGGAAGCAATAAAGAAACCATAAAGATAACGCAAAGAGAATTCAGATGGCTCTTAGATGGACTGGATATAATTCAAAAAACTGCTCATAAAAAAGTTAACCAAAGAATTATTATATAAATATATTAAAATACTTGAAATATTTATGAATTAGTGCTTTTTTTGCGTACTTAGAAGTGGTATAATAAGAGTATGAGAACCATTGAAAATTCAAGAGCTACACAACTAAATACAGATGAAAACTTCATAGAAAAGCTGCAAAATAAATGTATAAAATTAGAGCAAGAGGTTGAGGAGCTTACTGCAAAAGTAGCATGGTATGAAGAGCAAATCCGTAAAGGAGTAAAGCAAAAATATGGACCTTCCAGTGAAAAAACGCCGGAAGAACAATTGTCCATTTTTAATGAAGCCGAAAAAGAACAAAGGCCTGATAAAGAAGAACCTGAGCTTGAAGAGATTACCTACAAAAGAAAAAAGTCAAATGGTTCTAATAAAAATAAATGGGATAACCTACCTGTAGAAATTATAGAATATGATTTAGAAGAATCAGAAAAGTCATGTCCAAACTGTAATAATCCATTACATCTTATGAAAAAAGAAATACATAAGGAATTAAAGATAATACCGGCTACAATTACAATAGTACGTCATGAACAAAATGTATATGCTTGCAGGCACTGTGAAAAAAACGAAATAACAACACCTATAATAAAAGCTGATATGCCAAAGGCTGTTATACCTGGAAGTATTGCATCGCCTTCTCTACTTGCATATACCATGAATCGTAAATATAACGAAGCTATACCCTTATATAGGCAGGAACAACAATTTAAAAACTTTGGTATTGATATACCAAGACAAAACCTTGCTAATTGGGTTATTAAGGGTTCAAAATGGCTTGAAACAATATATGACAATTTACATATTAGAATGCTAAAAGAAAAATTTCTTCATGCTGATGAAACCATTATACAAGTATTAGATGAAAAGGGTAAATCACCGGGGAGTAAATCCTACATGTGGCTTTATGCTACGGGGGAATATGGTCCTCCCATTTTCCTTTATGAATACCAACCTTCCCGCTCAGGAAGACACCCTAAAAACTTTCTTAAAGGATTTAAGGGCTACCTCCAAACAGATGGATACCCCGGATATAATGATATTAAAGATGTTACCATAGCAGGATGCTGGGCTCATGCTCGGAGAGGATTTACCGATGCATTAAAAGCTCTACCTAAAGATGCAAAAACAACTAAAACTATAGCTTGCGAAGGGCGTGGATATTGCAATAGACTTTTCAACATGGAAAGAAGCTTTTCAGGCTTGCCTCCTGACGAAAGGTATAAGAAGCGCCTGGAGCATAGCAAAGACGTTCTTGAGGCTTTTTTGGCATGGCTAAATGAGTATAAAGAAAAAGTATTACCTAAAAGTAACTTAGGTAAGGCTATTAACTATTGCCTAAATCAATGGTCTAAGTTAGAAACCTTTTTAAAAGACGGTGAAATAGAACTAAGTAATAATCGTGCTGAAAGGGCTATTAAGCCTTTTGTGATCGGAAGAAAAAATTGGCTCTTTAGCAAGTCTCCCCATGGTGCAACCGCAAGTGCAATAATATATAGTATTGTGGAAACAGCTAAGGCAAATGATCTTAATCCATTTTATTACCTCGAGTATTTATTTTTGAAGCTACCTAATATTGATAAAGAAAATGAAAGTCAAATAGAAGATCTTTTGCCCTGGTCAGAAACTTTACCAGCACATATCAAAGTTTTTAAAAAAGACTAACCATAAATATTAGCTTTTGTTAAGGTGTGATGGGTTTGACGCTTACAAAGCAAGTAATTTTTGACCGACTCTCTTCAGGCGGAGGTAAAAAGAGACCAGTCACTATCAAGCGTAGGTGCTTGTAGTGGCTGGTCTTTTTTT
>CAZCSQ010000096.1:1403-2623 GCA_964501425.1 uncultured Erysipelotrichaceae bacterium | reverse complement strand
AACAGACTCTGTAATAAATGCATTACCACCGATCACTACATTTTCACCAATGATGGTATTACCACCTAAAATGGTCGCATTTGAATAGATCGTCACATTATCCTTAACGGTAGGATGACGCTTTACACCAGCTAATAATTGCCCTTTAGCGGTCGATAAAGCTCCTAGCGTTACTCCTTGATAGATCTTGACATGATCGCCAATGATCGCTGTTTCACCAATGACGATACCAGTACCATGATCGATAAAGAAGTTTTCTCCGATCATCGCTCCAGGATTAATATCAATACCAGTATTACTATGAGCTCTTTCCGCTAACATGCGCGGAATGATCGGTACTCTTTTTTGATATAGAACATGCGCAAAACGATAAACAAAGATCGCAAAGAAGCCGGGATAGGAAATAATGATCTCTTCGATACTACTAGCTGCTGGATCACCATCAAAGATTGATTGAGCATCTTTTAAGAGTTTCTTTTGAACTGATGGTATCTCAAAGATAAACTCATTAACCATCTGAGCAACTTTATCTTCATCACAATCGGCGTGTTTACAAAATAGTAAGGCTAGGCGAATCTGTACTCTTAATTTAGATTTCAGTTCTGATAATACATCAGTTACATACCCTAAAGCATCATCTTTACCTTTTAGTTCTCTATTATAATATGAAGGAAAAACCGCCTTTAATAATAGTTCAATGATCTTCGATATCTCTTTTAATGATGGAACTTGTTTTTCTTGATCAAACATCGTAATATCTGCATCATCATAAAAATCTAAGAGTTGTTGAGCGGTCAATTGATCATTATTATCTTTGTCACTCATTATTTGACCTCATCATCGATCAAAGCCGTTGATAGATAGCGATCTCCACCATCGGGCAAGATCACAACAATGTTCTTACCACTGTTTTCAGGTCTTTTCGCAACTTCAGCAGCGGCCCATAAAGCCGCTCCTGATGATATTCCCACAAAGACGCCATCAGTCTTAACGATCTCACGAGCTGTCTTTAGGGCTTCATCATCACTAACGGTGATCACTTCATCATAGATCTTCGTGTTTAAGATAGCGGGGATAAAACCAGCTCCAATACCTTGAATCTTATGTGAGCCACTTTCACCTTTTGATAAAACTGGTGAACCAACAGGTTCAACAGCGATGATCTTAATATTAGGATTTCTTTCTTTTAGATAGGTACCAGCCCCAGTGATCGTTCCACC
>CAZCSQ010000096.1:0-1303 GCA_964501425.1 uncultured Erysipelotrichaceae bacterium | reverse complement strand
ATACTCATGGTGTCAGGCATTACGATAATAACTGAATAACCACGGACTAATCCAATATAAGACAAGCCAATACCCGTATTACCTGATGTTGGTTCAATGATCGTTGAACCAGGTTTTAATAACCCTTTTTCTTCAGCGTCAAGGATCATCTCTTTAGCGATTCGATCTTTAACACTTCCACCCGGATTGTTTTTCTCCAGCTTAGCGATCAAATTCGCTTTAAGCTGATACTTCTTCATATAATTATTTAGTTGTAGTAGTGGTGTCTTACCAACTAACTCAACGATGTTTTGATAGACTCTCATTATTCCTCCTTGTTAACAACTAATTGATCTATTAGATAACCATAGCCTTTTTCTGCCATTTCCTCTTTTGGGATAAACTGAAGTGAGGCACTATTGATACAATAACGGATCCCACTTGGTGATTCGGGATCATTATCAAAGACATGACCTAAATGGGTATTACCACTGCGACTTAAGACTTCCGTTCTTTTAGCGAACAAACTACGATCATCTCTTTCCACGATCGCATTAGGATCGATCCCCTTAGCAAAACTTGGCCAACCACAACTACTGATATATTTATCACTTGATGAAAATAATGGTTCACCAGTTACGATATCCACATATATACCCTGATCATCTTTTGCGTGATATGGATTAAAGAAAGGTGCTTCGGTTTTCTTTTCTTGGGTTACTTGGTATTGTTCAACAGTTAAGCGTTGTTTGATCACACTCTCATCAGGACGAGGGTACTTACCAGCATCGATCTTGATCTTAGCTGCCTCTTGAATCTCTTTAAGATTGATATGACAATATCCATTGGGATTTTTGATCAGATAATCTTGATGATAGTCTTCGGCTTCATAAAAATTAACCAATCCTTTGATCTCCACATAAAACTTCTTACTTCTTAACTTCTCAATTGAAGCGACATATTCAACTGTCCCTTTAGCCTTATCATCGATAAAATAGATACCGCTTTGGTATTGAGTACCAACATCGTGACCTTGACGATTGATCAAAGTCGGATCGATAACTTTAAAAAACGCAAATAATAGTGTTTCTAAACTGACGATCTTGGGATCATACTCAACTCTGACTGTTTCCCTGAAATCGGTCTTACCACTACATACTTCTTGATAGGTAGCGATCGCTCCCTCTTTGCCATTAGCGTAACCAGTAGTCGTCTTTACGACTCCATTTATCACTTGCATCAAGCGCTCTACTCCCCAAAAACAACCTCCAGCTAAATAGATTACTTCTATTCCTTCTTTTCTTTCATATGTTTTATCAATCAT
>CAZCSQ010000095.1:0-2633 GCA_964501425.1 uncultured Erysipelotrichaceae bacterium | reverse complement strand
AACAATTATCATTCTACATGTTTAGCAGTTTACACAAGATTATTGACACTACCTTACATAACGCTGTAGTTGAAAAAGATGTAGAAAATGCTTATAGAAGTATATTGAAAGTTTATTATCCAACAGCAAGTATAAATTCACCTTATGGTTGTGATGGTCATCTAACAAACCTTTTCTTGAGATTACTTATAGAAGTAAAATATGATGAAACATATTCAAATAGAAGAAATCAATGTTCAACTATTGTACAAGCTATATATTATATTAAAAAATTCCAAAATGATGGGTCTGAATTACCAAATGTTATTTTGATTGGCGATAAAAATGAGTGTTATGCTATTCACGGAAATCATTTATATGGCTATTTAAATGAGGACATTGATTGGAAGGTCCCCCCTAGTGAATCACCCAAAAGAAATCCGCAACTTATTATAAAACTAATAGAAGACAAAAATATAATACCTTTTGTTTTTTACATAAATGACGATTTTTCATTTAGAGAAGTAACCGAAGTCATAGAGAATTATTACCATTCTGAATTTCATCAAACTGTAAACATTAGTGAAAAGAATATTTCACGAATCTATGATGATTTTGTCCGCATCGTCATCAAAGACATACGAGATCGTAATGCGAATGAATTACTTTCAATATTTATCCAAACCATGACAGACCCAATTAATTGTTTTATTGTTCCTACAAAGAAAAATACTTTACAATTAATTTCCGGAAAGCAAATACATGTCGACTCATTATCTTTCGAGGCTTTTTTACACAATTTAATCGCAACTACAATCCCAAAGAAATAGAGGTATTTACTTCTATCGCTGATAGATTATTAGAAGACACATCTAGAAGATTACAAGGATCATTTTGGACACCGAATATTTGGGTTGACAGAGCTCATTATTATATAGATAAATATCTAGGGGATACATGGAGAAATAATTATATAGTATGGGATTCATCTTGTGGTTCTATGAATTTGACAAGAGACTTTTATTTTTCGAAACTTTATGCCTCAACATTATTTGATGAAGAATTGATTTTGGGGAATAAATACAATACAAACGCAATCAAATTCCAATATGATTTTTTGAACGACGATCTGGAGTTTGGTAGTGTTTTACTTGATGAACCACTTAAAATGCCAAAGTCACTTCATGATGATTTAATAACTAATCCACCGATTGTTTTTTTCAATAATCCTCCATATGCACAGGCCGGTCAAGGAATGGGTTCTACTGGTAAATCAAAAGATGAAGTAGCGAAAACTATTGTAAATAAAATAATGATAGAAGATAAAGTTGGGTCAGCAGCTCAACAACTATATGCACAATTCTTATGGAGAATACTATTAATAACTAAGCAATATAATCTAACAAATGTAACAATCGCATTATTTAGTCCACATTTGTTTTTAACATGATATCAATATCGTGCTTTTAGAGAAATATTCCTTAAGTATTTTGAATTCATAGGAGGCAATTTTTTCAACGCATCAAGCTTTGCTGATGTTAAAGATAGTTGGGGTATATCATTTACAATATTTAAATTGAAAACCAATCCTAACGATAATATACAAACTGAGTTTGAGTTAAATATTGAGAATATTTATGAAAATAAAATAATTAAGCAAGGTGTTAAAACACTTTACAATGTCGATAATAAAATAGGGGCAAATGATTGGGTTAGAGAACCAATAAAAGGAATTAAAACAAATAAAAATACACTGCAACTGCAGTCAGCTTTAAACTACCGAAGAACCAATGGAAGAGGATCGACTACGCAAAACAGCATTGGATATTTTTTAAACGATTCCAATAGTATCTACGGAAACTCAAAATACGTTGGATTATTCAGTGCTCCTCACGCTCATGGATCTGGCTTAAATGTTCTTGACAGCAACTTTGAGAGAGTAATCTCTTTGTTTGCCGCACGAACAATAATTAAACCGAATTGGGTTAATCAAAAGGATGAGTATATTGCTCCAAAAGAAGAACATCCTAAATATTGCGAATGGTTAGGTGATTGTCTGATATTGAGTTTGTTTTCAACAAAATCTAATCAATCATCTTTAAGATCAATATTATATAAAAATGAAACGTATAACGTATATAATAATTGGTTTTTCATGGATATAAATGATATAAAGAAGCTCGCTATTGATTATAATAATAATGCTATTTATAACGACTGTAGGACTGCTACTAATACATACGTTTACAACAAAATTATTGAATATGAAAATAATAACATGTTATCAAAAGAGGCAAAAACTGTACTAACCTCCGCAATAAATGCTGTTATAGAAACATTTGAATATAGAGACAAAATCGATTCACTAGAAAGTGACTATAATTTGAATACATGGGATGCTGGATGGTATCAAATAAAACTGCTTGATAAATATTTTAAATTGAATAAAACAAAAGTTGTAGATATGAATTTAGCCAATTTGGTGGAGAAGATGATACCACTTGTTTATGAATTAAGGTTTCTTTTATAACTTAAGTAATTCTTCTCATAATATTCTCATCAAACAAAAAAACCGTCTATTTAAGCGGTTAATTGTCTATTGGTGGAGATGAGGGGATTCGAACCCCCGACCTCTAACATGCGAAGCTAGCGCT
>CAZCSQ010000094.1:0-2687 GCA_964501425.1 uncultured Erysipelotrichaceae bacterium | reverse complement strand
ATACATTTCATTTTATTAGTATTATCACTTCAAGTGTGTTATAGTATATCGTGGTTTGAAAATCAAACTCATTAGCTATATCCGATATATCGTTGCTCGGATTTGCTAGGGAAATTAGCGACGATAGAAAAGAGACTTATGAGTATAAATAATTTTAAAGAATTTGAATTGTCAGAGAATTTACAAAGAGGTATTGACGGAGTTGGTTACACGGAAGCTACAGCTATCCAAGCCGAAACAATTCCTCTAATCCTAAAAGGACATGACGTAATCGGTCAAAGCCAAACAGGTAGTGGTAAGACAGCCGCATTTGGATTACCAGCTATTAACTTGATCGATCCCGACTTGGATAAGAAACTAACACAGGTTTTGATTTTATCCCCAACCAGAGAATTAGCGCTACAATCATGTGAAGAATTGAATAAGTTTGCCAAGTATGAAAACAACATCAATCCTGTTGCGATCTATGGCGGTGAAGGAATTGATCGTCAGTTTGTTAGAATGCGTAAAGGCTGTCAGATAATTGTTGGCACACCAGGCAGAATCATGGACCACATTAATCGGAAGACATTGAATCTATCACAAGTTAAGATGGTTGTCTTAGACGAAGCTGATGAAATGCTTAATATGGGCTTTATTGATGATATCAAATCAATATTGACTGGTATTCCTGAAGAAAGACAAACTATCTTATTTTCGGCGACGATGTCAAAAGAGATCCTAGAGATCACACGTACATTCCAGAAAGACCCAAAACTGGTCAAGATCACTAATACACAAATGACGGTTGATACTACCGAACAATTCTATTTTGAAATACCAAGAGGTAGAAAGACCGACGCTATTTATAGTATCTTAGAATACTATCAACCAAAAGCAACAATGATCTTTTGTAATACTAAGAAGATGGTTGATGAATTATCTACCGAATTGAATTCAAAAGGATTTGCGGCTCAAGGACTACATGGCGACATGAAACAAACGCAAAGAACACAAGTCATGAATGGTTTTAAAGAAAACAAGTTTAAGGTTTTGATCGCGACCGATGTTGCAGCTCGTGGTATTGATGTCAATGATATTGAGATCGTTATCAACTATGATCTACCTCAAGATGAAGAATACTATGTTCATCGTATTGGAAGAACCGGTAGAGCTGGTAAAGCAGGGATATCATTTACTTTAATTCAAGGTAGTAAACAATTAACACAATTAAAGTGGATCATGCGTTATACCAAAAGCAAGATCAACAAAAAGGAATTACCAACACCAGAACAGATCAGTGAATTAAGAGTTAATAAAATGGTCGACCAAATCACTACTTATATGTCAAAACATAATAGTGAACAGTATTTTAAGGTTATCGAAAAAATGGCTGGAACTGAGTATTCTTTAATGGATATCACAGCGGCGATGTTTGCGATGTCATTAAATGAAAGACCTAAATTAAAGAGCTTCAAGATTACTGAAAATCGTAATGATGATCGTAAAGAATATGGTAAAGATAGAGGAAGCCGTGGTGATCGTGGAGATCGTGGAGATCGAAGTGATCGTGGCGAACGTAAACCGCGTAAAAAGACGGTTCATGATGATAGTAATATGGTTACGATCAAGATCAATGCAGGTAAAAATGATCGCGTTACACCCAATCAAATTGTAGGTGCTGTCGCTGGCGAAAGTGGAATTCCAGGTCGTTTATTGGGAGCCATTAAGATAACAGCTAATCAATCGACGATCGATGTTCCTAAAGAACATAAAGACAAGATTGTCAGTACCCTAAAAAAGATTAAATTCAGCGGTAAATCCGTTGAAGTAATGGAATAGGTTGTTATTTAAATAACTTAATTACTGTGGTATCATAATTTAAAGGAAAAAAATTATGAACAAAAATAAAAATAGTTTAGTAAAAATTATTATTACCGCAGTAGTTTTGATCGCTTTTGCTTTAATGAACTTTTTAGGTTCTGTAAAATATGAATTAAAAGCTGATAGTATAAATGTAAAAGGGATCTTTACGCAAGTTGAGGTCCCTTATGATGTTATTGATGAGGTAACATTAGTTGATGATATTGATTATGGTAGTCGTCTTGGTGTATCAACTTTTTCGATCGTTAGTGGTACTTATACCAATAGTGCTTATGGTAAGTATAAACTGATGGCGTATCGTAGTACTGCAAAACATATCGTTATCAATTATGATGGTGAGATACTTGTCTTTAATCAATCGACAGTTGAGGAAACACAGGCTGCTTATCAATCGTTATTAGAAAAAATAGATTAGAATTCTTCTCTAATCTTTTTTCGATAAAAGATTGTTCCAACAAGACCCCCGCAAAAATTCAACACAATATATACTAATACAAATGGGGTTAAACTCCAGTCATAAAAAAATACAATCGTTGGAAGATAAGTGATTCCTACTAAAACGGGTAGATAAGCACATAGATCAAAGATATAACTAGCAACTACTCCCAAAATAAATACATATAGAGGAACTATGATCCACGTATCCAACAAGATGGTATAATAAGCGACGGTTTCTGGAAAAATCGTCGCTAAGATTGGTACAAGATTATACACAAATAAAGATAAGAGTGTGAATACAATAATTCTTGGAAATTCTTTGCTCATTTACATCCCTCACTAATTGTCTTTTATTGTATCATGTTCTTTTAATCTTTCATATTTTT
>CAZCSQ010000093.1:0-2836 GCA_964501425.1 uncultured Erysipelotrichaceae bacterium | reverse complement strand
AGACCATTACTTATCATTTTGGATTATATGATATTCAAATCCCTCATCAAGATAATTGATATCGAGTTTTGGGAAAGCTTTTTCTAAGTAGCTGGCCATACTGTTCATCCCTAAGATCTCATTGATCGAGTGATGAACAATGATCATTGCTATATTATTATCAAGACAATATTGGTGTTCAACCCAGTTACACGCTCCATCATCGGATACTAATAAACAGTCAACATTGGGATACTTCAACATATCAAACACGTTACAGGCAGCCCCAATACCAATCGCTAATGAGCCAACCATGGTTAAGGGATCACCCAATACCTCAGCGTGACTTTGTCCAAAGGCAGACAATGCTTTAGCTACTCTTTGGGCTAACTCTTTGACAGGGCGCTTATCAAAATATGCTACACTATATTTTTCATTTATACTTCTTGTATTAAAATCAAGTTGTAATGCGTTTTTAAAACTATCTAGATTACCCACATCAGCCACATAATCCCATACATCGTGACTTCGATATACGGTAATATCATGCTGTTTTAAGCGTTCTTGTTTACGAATTCGCGATTCCAACAATAAACGATATTGATGAGTGCTTTCAAAGTAAAAACAGTTTTCATGCGTTACCACAAAATTGATATTATGCTTGATCGCTTGATCGATCGCCTTATCAGTTAATATCCAACATACGCCAACATTAGTGATCTCTTTGTTTGTTTCTCCAAATAATACAACATCACGGGTCTTGTCCCAGTTTACCCAAGTCCCTTCTTTGGTTAAATGGTTGATCATATCAATTATTTTCATTTATGTGCCCTCGCTAAACATATTTTATCATAGAAAATTAGTAATCATGATTTGAAATGTCTAAAAATGAGCAAAAAAAAACTCCGAAGAGTTTTTAGATTAGTTCAACGTTGACGGCTTTGTCTCCGCGCATGTCAGATTGAATCTCGAATTTAACGACATCATTTTCTTTTAAGCTTCTGTAACCATTAGCAATGATTGATGACTGATGTACAAATAACTCTCTGCCATTGTCCATTGTAATGAATCCGAAACCCTTTTTGTCGTTAAAGAATTTTACTTTTCCTGTTTCCATTAAAATACCCCATTTCTAGTAAGAAGTACTTTAATACACATTTGATGTTACTTAGTTACTCTTTACTTTGCAAGTATAGCACCTATATCTACATATAGCAAATGAAATGATACATTATATCGAAAAGATATTTTATAGTTCTTAATCACTTGTGATAATCATCTTTAGAATCCATGTCTTTGCGTTTTCTTACACAGTACATACTATACCACAGATCCGGGGTAAACAGTCGTTTCTAGACAAAACGACTAAAAAAGACTATACTTAAACATACAGAATATAAGGGAAGACGTTTGTTTAGATAGCGTCTAAGGACACAAATGAGCAACTGCATTTTGACAAATGATGAACAGTACCTGTTTGCACAGGGAACTTATTATCATACATTTAATAAGCTTGGAGCCCATCCTTTTATACAGGATGGTAAACAAGGTTTTTATTTTGCGGTTTGGGTACCAAATGTCAAAGAAGTGTCACTTATTGGAGATTTCAATGAATGGGTAGTTGGTAAAGATCAATTAATCAGATCAGAAACATCTGATATCTGGCAAGGATTCTTTCCTGATATAAGTAGTGGTCAACGTTATAAATATGCGATCAAGACTTTAAATGATCAAATATTGTATAAAGCTGATCCTTATGCACTACATGCTGAAAAACCTCCTGAAACGGCATCTGTTACTTATGATATCGATCACTACCAGTGGCTTGACCAACAATGGCTGAAAGATCGCAAAACGATCAATCCCTTAAGTAGTCCCTTGAACATCTATGAAGTCCATCTTGGTTCATGGAAAAAAAATGAACATGATCATTACTATTCTTATCATCGCTTGGCTGATGAACTGATACCCTATGTAAAAATGATGGGTTATACCCATATTGAATTAATGCCGATAATGGAACATCCCTTTGATGGTTCGTGGGGCTATCAGATTACTAGCTATTATGCTTGTAGTTCGCGCTTTGGTACACCAGATGAACTAATGGGTTTTATTGATCGTTGTCATCAAGAAAATATCGGAGTTATCCTTGATTGGGTACCAGGTCACTTTTGTCGTGATGCTCATGGATTGGGTCGATTTAATGGTAATATGCTTTATGAAAAAAGTGATCATGCCCAATGGGGAACGTATATCTTCGATTATGGTCGTCCACAAGTAAAAAGCTTTCTTATCTCTAACGCTTTCTTTTGGATAGAGAAGTATCATATTGATGGTTTTCGTACTGATGGAGTAACCAGTATGTTGTATCTGAATTATGGAATTGAAGATCCTAAACAGAAAAGATATAACCCTGATGGTTCTAGTGAAAACCTTGAAGCTATTGACTTTCTCAAAACACTAAATCGAGAAATTGGTACTCGCTACCCTGATGTGATCATGATTGCCGAAGAAAGTAGTGCTTGGCCACTAGTCACTTATCCACCAGACGATGGAGGTCTTGGCTTTCATCTTAAATGGGATATGGGGTGGATGAATGATACTTTAAAGTATATGCAGCTTGATTTCCCTTATCGTCCAGGTAATCATCATTTATTAACTTTTTCAATGATGTATGCTTTCAATGAAAATTTCATCTTACCTTTGTCTCATGATGAAGTAGTTCATGGTAAACTATCGTTGATCGGGCGGATGCCTGGCGATTATTGGCGTCAATTTGCAGGGTTAAGACTGCTTATACTATATCAAATGTGTCATCCTGGAGCTAAGTTAAACTTTATGGGTAATGAGATTGCTC
>CAZCSQ010000092.1:0-2847 GCA_964501425.1 uncultured Erysipelotrichaceae bacterium | reverse complement strand
CGATATATTAGACGCATTAAAGTTCTATAATCCAAAATCACCATGTGTTTCAAAATCTTTAGCTAAAGCTATCGATAATCTTTTCCCAAATTATGAAAGTGATCTTGACCATCAAAAAATTACCTCTTTTATAATAGAGGCAATGGCTTCTAAGCAAAGTAGTGATCTTTCAGAATTAGTGTTACAAGCAGCTCAACGTAGACACTTTTTGGGTTAAACAAATAAAACAATAAACTACTTATTATTCATCAATAAAGACATGTTTCTGTGCAACACATGATAATACTCATCTATTTCATTTTCATGGATCACTTTATAAGTATCAGCTGATAAATCATGGAGATTTTTGGTCGAAAGTATTTCTTTTGTCTGTTGTTCATTAAAAACTGGTAGCTTTACATTTGGGTGATTATATTGATTATTCATAGGACACTTTTCCATGCAATTCACACAGTCAATTAAGGAATTGTGACTATCTTTGTCAATCCATTCAGGGATATCATCAGCGTAGCCATTATAAAGAGAAAGGCATCTTTCAGCAAGGATGACCTTTTTATTTTCCACAATAGCGCCTGTTGGACAATTGTTAAGGCGAATGTGACAGGCATCACAGAGCTTTATGCGTTCAGGCACACGCCAATTATCCTCTGGCAATTCACAATCTGTATAGTAAGCCACAAGACTATATTTACTACCAAAGCCCTCAATATAGGATATGTTATTTCGACCATATTCAGCTAAACTACTTCTTACTGCTAATAACTTAAGTGGCAATCTAATCTTTAAAGCCTGATGATTAAAACTTGTCATGGTCTTTTTTAAATAGTCATCGATTTCTTTTTTTCGAGCTCTTTGTCGATAATCAGTCGGAATAATGACTTCTATTAATTTACCATTAATAGTAAATCCTACTTGATGAAATGGTTCTAAAAAAGCAACTATTATAATAGTCTTAGCTTTTTTTAGCGCTTTATGATAGTCATAGTCGTATTGTTTATCATTTACTACTTTCTCATAACGATATTGATATTGAGCAACATCTTTGTTAGTATCAAGATTAAACTCACCAGACAACAATAAATCCTTTAGATCAGACTTTAATCTACTAATCGATCAACAGATACTGTAGCGACCTTCATATTCTTTTGTTTGAGATCATTAATTATTAGTTCTTTTATCGCTGATGGGTTCATTACGTATTACCTCATTGGCTTATATAAATATTGGTGAACTCAATTTATCATGTATAGATGGTTGTGTAAAACAAGTAAGAAATAAAAAAAGATAGAACCTATAGGTAAGTTTTATCCGTTTGGATACACTATCAATACGTTCTACCGTAAGTATCAACAAGTTTATACAACGCATTTAATGTTTAATTATGTAAAAGGGGCATTAAACTAGCGTGGGATTTACACAAAACAATTATACAGATAAGGAAGTCTTAGAAAGGTTATAATCACTGTATCATGAATATTTGTGTGCTAATTTAACACCCTCATATATAATGAGCAAGAAAGTAGTAAAATGTCTCACAAATATTAAATTTTCATTCTAAAGTAGTAGGAATGGAATATATTTATAGATAACAAAAGATTTATTGGTTGAAAAAAAATATATATACGATAAAATAGGTGGTATAGGTATATATACCATTTGATGGAGCAATTATGAGCAATATATATGTTTTGCGAGAACTAGATAAGTATGGATCTATTACAGAGGCACTTAATAACTTAAATGCAAGTTTTAGTTATCGCGTTTTAAAGAGTGAAGTAATCGAAGCAAACAAACAAATTAGTACCATATTAAAAATTCCATTAGGAACCAAAGTCTTTAGTTATAAGAAGTTGCGTATAGTTAATGACGTGGCAAAAACCATTGAACAAGTTTATATTGATTATGGTCGTGTTAATGGTATAGAAAAAATGAATTTGAAAAATCAGTCTTTATATGCAATACTTCAAAAAAGTTACAATATTGAGATTACATATAATGAAGAGAATATTCGTATTGTGATGGCTAATGATGAAGAATCTAGGTTGTTAAATCTTGAGCCAAAAACGGAAGTGTTAATATCGTCTGGTATAACTTTTGCCAATAACAATACGATACCATTTGAATATTTTGAAATATCAGCAGTTCATGATTTTTTTAGATATAGGAGTATAACTAATATATGACAAATCATATACCTGTATATCAACAATTAGTTGAAAACATAAAAGAAAAAATAACCAAAGGGGAATATCGTGTTGGCGATAAGATAATGTCTGAACGCGAAATGGCAAAACTTTACGGGATAAATAGATTAACAGTACGCAATGCAATAGCTAAACTGATAGAAGAAGAATGCTTGATATCAATACAAGGGAAAGGCACTTTTGTTTTGGGTGTACCAAACTCTTCAAAAAGGATAATTTTTGGTGATGATGATGCTATAAGTTTAAGTGTATCTTTGATTCAGAGTGGATTTATTTCAACTCGAGAAGTGATATCGTTTAAGAAGATAAACTGTGATGATCAATTGAATGAAATATTTCGCGATCATGATAGTCTATATGAGTTGATAAGATTATCTAAAATAGATGGACAACCATATGCATTACAAGTATGTTATTTCCCAACAAGATTATTTAAAGATCCGGAGCGATTTGATTTCTCTACGGGATCTTTATATACATACATGGACACTCAAGGACACATGCCAAAAAAGTTAATATCTAATATGCAGGCAATTCATACACCCGTTGAATATTGTGATATACTGAAACATGATGTAAATCGATTGCTGTTTTATTGTGAATACTTTGGTTTCGATAATGAACATCAATTGATTGAATTTAC
>CAZCSQ010000091.1:0-3028 GCA_964501425.1 uncultured Erysipelotrichaceae bacterium | reverse complement strand
GATTTATAATGTTTAAAACAAATATTAGTAATCGAATAATTTTTATTATAGTTCAATCTATAATATACTATCACCCAAAGTTTTCACTGCGTAAATGACATCTTCCCATGTAACATTACTAGCGTAATCATATTTATTTTGGTATGAACTCCAAAGTTTTTGCATTCCTTCATCTTCTTTGATTACATTAACTATCATCAGCCAATCTTTCATAATCATATTAGTACCTCTTTTTAAAGAAGTGTTTCTCAAAGCACTTGAAAAATGCTTTGTATTAAATGATTCGTTTATACTAATAAGCATATAAACATCATAGAAATCTCGCATACGCGAATTTGCGGTAGCTCTTGACACAATTGTTTCAAATTTTTCAGCAAGAATTGTTTCAAGATTGTAGGCTAACACTGATATGCTTCTATTTTCAAACATCAAAGAATATTGATATTCTATTTCTCTTGGTGTTATGAAATCACCAGTAGAAAAATCTAGCTTAAGTGGAGTCTTCATTTTATCAATTTCTGCCACTAAAGAAACTCTCATGCCAGGATAATCTAACTCTTCCATGATAGTTGATATGTCTTGAATAGAAAAAATCACATTATCATTAATATCAATATTTATTATTTCCTGAACAATAGTTCGAATTGATTCTTTACTCAATTCGATGTTTTTTAATGTTGAATCAATATCTAGAGTAGATCTTTTACTTGCGCCAATAATGGAAGCGATTAATATGCCTCCTTTTAAGATAATGTTATTACGATATACGGATAATGATACTCTTTCCAAAAATCTTTCAATTATATAGTTACGAATAATAATCTGTGCTTTAGTACTATTACCCTTAGATTGATTGCGAACAAGTGCTTTTAGTTGTGTTGATGTTTTAATCATTATAATAATACCTCTGTATACTGTTTAATGATTTTCTCAACAGCGAAAAGTTTGGCATATCTCATTAATAGAGGAATGTTTCTTTCTTTTCTTCTGAAGTACTCTTGAATTGTTGTTTGTACTTCTTGAATTTCGATCGTGTTTCTCTTACGAACGATATCACATACAGTTCTTTCAGAGTTATAAGATCTAACAGTGTTTCCAGAAGTCGTAAGTACATTGATAAGACCAATTTCTAATAGTTCCTCTTTTATTTTATACACTCTCACACCGCTCTTTGCTAATCGTGAAGACCCTTTTCCCGATTCCAATGTAACGTTTATCATAAAAGGTTCTCTATTTGTTAATCCTAATAAGTATGCGGCTGTTTCATGAGAAAATATTACCTTGGGGTATCTGACTTGAATGACGTACATATCGTCCTGCCATGTTTCTTCAGTCATATATAATCCATGAGCAGCTTTAATCAGTTTGCGCTCTTTGACGAAATCCAAGAAATAAGTTCTAGAAATATTATTTTTTTCTGCATCAGATGTTTTAATATATCCATTATTATGATCTAATAATTGATCGAGAAATTCGAATTTTGTCATAAACGTACCTTACTTTCGTACCCATATTATATTCCATTAGGGCACGAATGTAAACAACTTCTCTTATTAGGTATTTTTTAAGATGATCATTTCCACTAATTCACTAACTTCCTTAAATTGATCACAACAGTTTTCTAAAGCATCAAAGATGTTAGTCCAAGTAAAGATCTCAATTGGGTCGCTACTTTCTTTAAATAGTGTTCTGATCGCTTCATAATGGACGACATCAGCCTTTTCTTCAAGTTCATTGATCTTTAAAAAGTAATCTTTAATTGTTTTTGATCGATGAAAATTCTTGAACTCCTCGATCATTCTTTGTAATACATCACAACTTTCTGAGATGATAGGCGTAAATTCCTTGGCTTCTTTACGAATCTTTTTGACGTTGTACATTGATAATAAACGCACAACATCTTCTATCGCATCCATGATGTCATCAATTTGCGATAGTAACATGGCGATATCTTCACGTTCAATCGGAGTGATAAACTCATCAACTAATTTCTTAGTAACTTCATACTTAGCTAAATCTCCTTGATGTTCAATGTCATGAACTTCAAGTAATTGCAGATGAGTATCTAACGCATTGATATCGTCGATTATCTTCGCTAAAGCTTTAGCCCCTAAAATAGGATAATCTACTAATTTATAGAAACTATCAAAATAATAATCATTTCTTTTTCGTGCCATGTTGACCTCCTTTATAAGATAAACATAAATAATTTAGTCATGATATAACCAATCAGACCACAACCTGGAAAGGTTAATACCCAAGCCATGACCATCTCTTTAACAACGCCCCAATTCACGTTAGAAATTCTTTTAGCTGCGCCAACGCCCATGATGGCAGTTGTTTTTGTATGGGTTGTACTTACCGGAATTCCTGTTAATGATGAAAGTAATAGACAACTAGCCGCTGCCATATCGGCCGCGAATCCTTGATACTTAGTTAGTTTTACCATATCCATACCAACGGCCTTGATGATCCGATAACCACCAATGGAAGTACCTAGTGCCATCACAGCCGAACATAGGATCATTAACCAAATCGGGATCACAAAAACAGTCACATTGCTTTGACCAGCAGCTAGAAAGATACCCAACATAAACACACCCATAAACTTCTGTCCATCTTGCGCTCCATGCATAAAAGCCATCGCCGCTCCTCCTGCAATTTGGGCATACTTAAAGAACCCTTCTGTCTTACCACGATCCATTTTTCCACAGATCACTTCGATGATCTTGACATAAAGCCAACCTGACATAAAACCAAGCAGGGTTGATAATACTAAACCATAGATAACTTTGATCCATTCCGATCCATTGATCCCGCTTAACCCACCTTGAAGAGCGATCGCCGCACCTGATAGACCAGCAATCAAACCGTGACTTTCACTGGTGGGAATACCAAAATACCAAGCCGCGCTCGCCCACGTTACGATCGCAAACATAGCCGCACTTAAAGCGATGACAGCATCATTTACATCTGTTCCAAAATCAACCATATTATAAATTGTTTGCGCTACTGTCGCATTGATCAA
>CAZCSQ010000090.1:0-3107 GCA_964501425.1 uncultured Erysipelotrichaceae bacterium | reverse complement strand
CTACGATCTCGTCCGCATTTCCGTGAAGCCCGACGTCTCCGTCACGTTCGAGAACTTCGTCTTCACTCGTGCGAAGACCCGCGCCGTTAACAAGTGCTGGATCGGCGACCTGAAGTTCGCAAACTGCGATTTCCTCGGCAACGGACGCGGCGTGAACGCGTCCGGCCGCGCGATCTATACGACGGGCGGACAGGGCGTCGCGAATCTGACCGTGACGAACTGTCGGATCGAAGGCAACATGCGGATGGCGTCCGTGGTCGCGCCGGGAAGCGGCGGGGCGATCTATATTTCCAACGCGAAGCGGCTGGAACTCGAAGAGTGCGTCTTTCTCACGAACGGCGTGCAGAAGTCCAATCAGGGAGCGCCCGGCGGCGATCAGTACGGATCGGCGATTTATGACTACAATACGCCGATTACCGCCAACGGAGCGCGCTTCGCCGGCAATTGCGGAGCGTTGAAGTACTCAGATGGCGGTACAGTTTATATGCAGGGCATTGTCGGCGGTAGCGCGTTTACAAACTGCAGTTGGGTGGGGAACTACGAGCACAAGAATTGGGATCCGTACGCTAACGACTATTCCGGCGCGCTGGTCTTCAATCCCTCCAGTGCGGCGGATACGCTCGACCTCAAAAACTGCACATTCGCGTACAATGTCTCGCAAGGGCAGAGCGGATCGAGCGGACTCAATGTCCGTACCGGCACGGTGACGGTGAAGGACTGCATCTTCTGGAAGAATCTGCACGGACTCACCACGGTGACCGGGTACGGCTCGGATATCGACGTCGCCGCGGGAACGCTGAACATTTCGCATTCGATCATGACCGGCATGGACATAGCGCAGATCCACGACGCCACAGGCTCGGCGATTACCCTCGATTCCGAGACGGTCTATACGGATAACCCGTCCTTCGTCACCTCGGACGAGGAATTCGAGGCGATGTTCACGGAAAGCGCGAGCAATTACCTCAATCCGAATTCGAACTGGACGTACGCGAAGGCGGCGTCGCTCGACGTGCACCTCCTCTCGCCGCAGGGCTACTTCATGAACGACGGGACGACGGGACCGGCGACGAACGTCTTTTCCGCGGCGATCGACAAGGGCGATCCGACGTCCGTCTATTCGAACGAACCGACGCCGAACGGCGGGCGCGTGAACCTCGGCGCGTACGGCAACACGGAGGAAGCATCGCAGACGCCGACGGGGCAGCCCGCCGTCACACTCGTCGCGACGACGGAAGACGGCGTGACGCGTCCGAAGGCCGTGGTGACGATGGGTCTTGCCTCCGGCGTCGATTACCAGGCGACGGTGACGGTGACGTGCTCGACGGGCGGCGTCGTGATCGCGACGACGACCTACACGGGCGTCTCGACGGGCACGGTGCTCGAGTGGCTGGTGCCGGAAGCCCTTGCGCCGGGGGCGGCCTTCACGTTCTCCGTCTCCGCCACTGCGGCAGGCGCGACGGCGGTGAGCGAGTCCGAGACGGCGAACACGGGGACGAACACGTATCCGATCTGGTACGGC
This sequence comes from uncultured Erysipelotrichaceae bacterium, assembly GCA_964501425.1. Taxonomy (GTDB): domain Bacteria; phylum Bacillota_I; class Bacilli_A; order Erysipelotrichales; family Erysipelotrichaceae; genus JAQUCI01. Next base: position 1,585 of record CAZCSQ010000090.1, on the reverse strand, counting down.
AAGGGCGGCGGCGAAGGGGTGCTGCATGTCCGTGCCGGCGCGAACTACCGTATGGACGGCACGGACTGGTTGAACGCTTTTCCTGATGTTTCAAGCGCGGTCGCGGCAATGGATTCGACGACGCGCGAGATCTGGATTGCGGACGGCCTCGCGGCGCAGACACTCACGATCGAGCCGACTGTGTCGCTCGCGATCCGCGGCGGATTCGCGGGGACGGAAACAAGCGCGGCGGAGCGCGCGGAGGGAACGCGGACGGTGTTCGATTACAACCACGACCTCGACGGCTGGACGCTCACGAACGGCGAGGACGCGCCGGTGGAATTCGACCGGCTCGTCTTCCAGCACACGACGAAGCGGGCGATTTACAAGACTGGGGCGGGCGACTTCACGTTCCGGGACGGCTCGCTCGACCACAACGGACAACGCGACAACGTCAAGAACAGTACGCTTTTCGGGCGGGCGCTGTACGCGACGGGTTCTTCCGCGGCGACGATTACCATCATCAATTCGACGATTCTCGGCAACCGGTCGATTACGTATTACCAATCGGAAAGCGTTATCAACGGCGCGTCGCTGACCGTTGAGAGCTGCAAGCGGCTTGTCGTGGATGATACGCTCTTCGCGTCGAACGGCATGCATCTGATCGAATACGCTTCGCTCTACTCCTACTACGGCGGCACGCGGGGATCGGCGATCTACGCGGACGCGACGCCGGTTACGGTGCGCGGCTGCCGGTTCACGGCGAACACGCTCGGCGGACGGCGCAATAGCGGCGCGGGCGTGGTGGTGCTGCTCGGCAACTGCGGCGGGAGCGCGTTCACGAACTGCGTGTGGGTCGGCAACTATGACAAGACATCGGGCGACACCGGAAACCCGTCGTACGGCGGGGCGCTCACGATCGGACTCGACACGACCGCGCGGACGGTTGATATCAAGAACTGCACGTTCGCGTACAACGTGGCGGTCTCGGCGAATACGGCGGGTGGACTCAACGTGGTGAAGGGCGCGGTAACGGTGGAGGATTCGATCTTCTTCTGGAACCGGCGCACGTACGGCGCGAGTACGACGGTCGGCAACGACATCCATGTGACGGACGGCTCGTGCGTCCTGAGGGACTGCTCGGTGACGGGCACGGACACGCAGTGGTGCACGGCGGCGGGCGGCAAAACGCTGGACCTCGACGCTGACGGAAAGACGGTGTACGCATTCGATCCGTCGTTCGTCTCGGGCACGAACGCGTTCCTGAATCTCTACACTGTGAGCGCGACGGATCCGATGGTGTCGATCAAATCGACGACCTCCTACGCCGACCTCGCGGCGCCGGACGTGCATCTGCTCTCGTCGGCGGGGTATTTCCTCAACGACGGGACGAAGGGACCGAAGACGAGGATCGTTTCTCCGGCGATCGACGTCGGCAATAAGAATGCCGACTACAGCCGCGAGCCGGAGCCGAACGGGCATCGCGTCAACCTCGGCGCCTACGGCAACACGCCCTGGGCCACGATGACGCCTGCGAAGGGGGTCATGCTTATTTTCCGCTGATTTTCACCGGGAAGCGGCGGAGCGTTGTCACGGCAACGGCAAT
>CAZCSQ010000089.1:0-3185 GCA_964501425.1 uncultured Erysipelotrichaceae bacterium | reverse complement strand
TCTCCATAACATCCCTTGCTTGGCTTTATTTATTCTTTATTTTTCAATGTGCTGTTTGCGCTTTACCTTAGCGCAAGATTAATTTTAACACAGAGGTATTTTTTTGTCAATCAAATTCGACAATTTTTTTCAATTTTGTTAAAACTTTTTATCTGTTGATTTTTGTCTTATTTAATTTTATGTAATATATCCGTGTAACTACATTAGATTATACCATCATTTAAAAAGAATTGCAATGGTTTTTTATGGAAACTTTGCAATTCTTTTTAAATTTATTTTTTATTGAATATTTACATAAATTATTTAGCCATTTGTCTTTTAATTTCATAAATACAAATGCCTGCACTCACAGATGCATTTAATGAATCAATTTTTCCTTGCATTGGAATGCTGATAGTTTCATCACAATTTTCTTTAACAAGTCTTGATATACCTTCGCCTTCATTTCCTACAACTATCCCTATAGCACCAGTAAGTTTGGTATCATATATGCTTTTTCCATTCATATCTAATCCATATATCCAAAGGCCATTATCTTTTAACTGCTTTATAGCCGAAGTTATATTTGTAACCCTCGCTATTTTCATGTATGAAGTAGCCCCTGCAGATGTTTTTTCTACAACATCTGTTACTTGACATGCATTTCTTTTTTGAATTATTATGCCATGAGCACCCATACATTCTGCGCTACGAATTATAGCTCCTAGATTATGTGGATCTTCTATTTTATCTAATATTACTAGGAAAGGATCTTCATTCTTTTCTTTAGCATATTCTAAAATATCTTCTATTTCATAATAGTTATAGTCTGTATATGAAGCAACTATCCCCTGAGAATTTTTACTTTCCACCATTTGGTCTAGTTTATTTTTATCACTATCTACAACTATTATTTTATTATCTAAAGCTAGTTTCTTTATTTCCCATAATTCTTTACTACCTTTTTGTATATATATCTTATTTATTGTTTTACCAGATAAAATTAATTCTTTTACTGGATTTTTTCCATATATAACTGGCATATGTTTCCTCCTTTACTCATCTACTTTAAGCACAGATATGAAAGCTTCACTAGGTAACTCTACATTTCCTACTCTACGCATTCTCTTTTTACCTTCTTTTTGTTTTTCTAAAAGCTTCTTCTTTCTTGATATATCTCCCCCATAACACTTTGCTAAAACATCTTTTCTTAAAGCTTTTACTGTTTCTCTTGCAACTACTTTTCCGCCTATTGCTGCTTGTATTGGTATTTCAAAAAGTTGTCTTGGTATTATTTCTTTTAGTTTTTCAACCATCTTGCGTCCTCTAGTTTCTGCACTATTTTTAAATACTATAAAAGAAAGGGCATCTACTATATCTCCATTTAGAAGTATATCTAATTTTGCTAAATTGGATTTTTCATATCTTGTTATTTCATAATCAAAAGATGCATAGCCTTTTGAACGAGACTTTAAGCTATTGAAAAAATCATATATTATTTCATTAAGTGGTATATCATATTCTAAATCTACTCTATTCTCATCTATATATTTCATGTTTATGAAAGTACCACGTCTTTCTGTTGCTAACTCCATAATATTTCCTAGATATTCTTTTGGTACTATTATATTTGCCTTAGCTATTGGTTCTTCCATATGTTCTATCTCTTGCCACGATGGTAAATCTGATGGGTTATATAGCTCTATCATATCGCCAGAAGTTTTATATATTTTATATATTACAGAAGGAGCTGTTGTAATAATATTTATTCCATATTCTCTTTCTATTCTTTCTTCTATAATCTCCATATGTAGAAGACCTAAGAAACCACATCTAAATCCATGTCCTAAGGCCGCTGAAGATTCTAATTCATAATTTAGTGATGCATCATTTAATTTTAATTTTTGTATAGCATCTTTAAGTTCCTCATAATCTGCACCATCTGCTGGGAATATTCCAGTATAAACCATAGACTTTACTTCTTTGTATCCAGGTAAAGCTTTTAGTGCCTTATTACTAGTTTTGGTAACTGTATCTCCTACCCTTATGTCTGATATGTCTTTTATACTTGCAGTTATATATCCAACTTCACCTGCTTTTAGTTCATCTGTTTCTTCAAATCCACCTACTTTAAAATATCCTACCTCTACAACTTCATATTCTATGGAGTTGGCCATAGTTAATATTTTATCTCCTACTTTAATATTTCCATCCATTATTCTTAAGTGTACAACTACTCCTTTGTAATTATCATACTTTGAATCAAATATGAGGGCTTTAAGAGGGGCATTAATGTCTCCTTTTGGGCTCGGAACCTTGTTTATAATCTCATTTAAAACAGCTTCCATATTCTCTCCTGTTTTTGCAGAAACACAAGGAGCATCTTTTGCTTCTATTCCAATTATATTTTCAATCTCATTTTTTACTTCATCAGGTCTTGCTGCTGGTAAATCTATTTTGTTTATTACAGGAATAATTTCTAAGTTATTGTCAAGTGCTAAATATACATTGGCAAGAGTTTGAGCTTCAACCCCTTGGGCTGCATCAACAACAAGTATTGCACCCTCACATGCAGCTAAGGATCTTGATACTTCGTAATTGAAATCTACATGTCCTGGGGTGTCTATTAGATTAAGTATATATTCTTTACCATCATCTGCTGTATATTTCATCCTTACAGCTTGTGATTTTATAGTTATACCTCTTTCTCTTTCAATATCCATATTATCTAATATTTGTGCCTTTATATCTCTTTTCTCTATTGCCCCAGTCATTAAAAGAAGCCTATCTGCTATAGTAGACTTTCCATGATCAATATGTGCAATTATACTAAAGTTTCGTATATTATCCATTATTCCTCCAAGATTTAATCTATACATGAATTTTACCATAGAAGACCTTTATTGTAAATACTACAAATTTATTTTATTTTCTAACGTTATGTATATATTATTAAATGAATATGATATAATCTGGATAGATAATATTAGGAGGTGTACTCTTATGGATTATAGATATGCAAGACTAAAAGGCAGTATGGAAGTTTATGAATTAGTACCCCTTGAAAATGGCAAGGTACTATTAAAAAAGGGGAATATATCAATAAACACAACTGAAGATAAAATACAAATACTAAATGACTTTGTAAAAAAAGTTAAGGTATATGATACAAAAATAAAGCTAAATAAATTTGATTACAAAAATGA
>CAZCSQ010000088.1:0-3253 GCA_964501425.1 uncultured Erysipelotrichaceae bacterium | reverse complement strand
TCCACTCGTTATACATCTTTTTATTTTATTGTCCTTGACATAGGTTACAGTTTAAATGACCACCTTTACTTTATTGCTTACCTAATAGCTTAAACATATTCTTCTTATATACTTCAACACCTGGCTGATCAAAAGGATTGATATCCAATAAATAAGCACTCATAGCACATGCTTTAAAGAAGAAATAAGTTAGATAGCCATAGGAATAAGGAGAAGCTTCATCAATTGTCATGATGATATTTGGTACATCTCCTTCCAATGTATGAGCATCATATGTGCCTTCAGCTGCTTTTTTATTTACATAATCAAGCGTCTTTCCAGCCAGATAATTCATATTATCCAAATTTTCAGTCGATGATGGGAAGACTTTATCAGATTGTGATTGTTTGACCAATAAAATGGTCTCAAACAAGCATTTAGTACCTTCTTGGATAAATTGTCCCATAGAATGAAGATCGGTCGTAAAGCAACAACTAGTCGGTAATAATCCTTTACCCTCTTTGCCCTCAGATTCTCCAAAGAGTTGTTTCCACCACTCAGCTAGCATCACCATTTGTGGTTCATAAGTTACCAACATTTCAGCTGTTTTACCTTTACCCTCAATGATACGGCGCGCTATGGCATATTGATAAGCAACGTTTTTATTAAGATCGTTATCATTAAGATCGATCATCGCCTGCTTAGCCCCAGCCATAACTTGATCAATATCTATACCAGCGACAGCGATTGGTAGAAGACCAACTGAAGTTAATACCGAATATCGACCACCAATATCATCAGGAATCGTTAGTGTCCGATATTGTTTTTGATCAGCTAATCCTTTTAATGTTCCCTTATTTCCATCAGTGGTGGCGATTATCCGTTTTTGACATTCTATTTCACCATATCGATCTTCCAATAATTGTTGAAGGATCCTAAAGGCTAATGCCGTTTCAGTGGTAGTGCCTGATTTAGAGATAACATTTAAATAGATACTTTTATCAGCGATATATTCAATAACTTGATTGAGATAATTTGCTGAGAAAGTATTACCAACAAAAATAATCTTTAGCTTATCATTACTATATAAGCCATTTAACCATTCAATGGCACTACGACTACCAAGATATGATCCACCAATACCACAAACCAATAACACATCGGCATTAGCTCGAATCTCTTTAGCTAGTTCTTTTACTTGCCCAAATTCAGCTTTATCATAATCTTCAGGCCAATCGACCCATCCTAAAAAATCACTACCTCTACCTGTTTTATCATGAATTGCTTGATGAATGCTTTTTACTGTTTCTGCATACTTTTCTAATTCAGCTTGTTTAACAGCTCTATCTAAATTAAGACTTATCATGTTTGATCTCCTTTGTGGCTTCTTCAATCCATATCGGTAACGCTTCCTCGATCGTCTTAAAGCCGATCTTCATAACTAATGGTCTTCTTTGACGTTTGATCCGTTCTTTACGATTATTACTTTGTAAGGCTTTCAATGATAAACGTATCTGTTCTGTCTCTTCGTCAATGTCAATTATCTTAACTTCTAATCGATCGCCTATTTTAATAAAATCACTGATCTCACTAATAAAATTGTGCGATATTTCAGAGATGTGAATCAATCCTGTCCTATCATCATCGATCAATATAAAAGCTCCATAAGGCTGAATTCCTGTTACGATTCCTTCAATGACCATCCCAATAGTTAACTCTTTCATACGATACTTCTTTCCTTGATCATTATACCACACACATTTATTTTTCTGTGCTATAATGTCTAAGCAGGTAAAAAAATATGGAAAAAGAAATTATTAAAGTATTAGAAAAAATCCGTCCTTACATCCAACGTGATGGTGGAGACGTAGAATTTGTCAGAGTAGACCAAGACGGTGTCGTAACAGTACGGATGTTAGGCGCTTGTATGGACTGTATGGCTTTGGATACAACCTTAAAGGAAGGTATCGAAGCTACTTTGATTGAAGAAGTAGAAGGCGTCACAGCCGTTATTCTAGACATATTCTAAACAAAAGAACTGACAAAATGTCAGTTCTTATTTTTTATTCTATCTCAATGTTTTTACGTAACAAGCGACGCTCCGTTGCTTTTTTTATATAGAAATAAATGACCGCAAATACTGGCACTCCAAAAAACATACCCAAGATACCAAAGAAACCACCACCAACAATGATCGCAAACATGATCCATAATGTCGGAAGTCCTAAACTATCACCTAAGATAGCAGGACCAATGATATTACCATCAATCTGTTGGATGACAAAGATAAAGATAACAAACCAAACGACCATGATCGGATCGATAATGAATAAAATAAAGATTCCAGGGATCGCTCCAATAAACGGACCAAATACCGGTATCATATTAGTTACTCCGATGATCAGACTTAACAATAACGCAAATGGAATATTGATGATTGACAATACCAGATAAGTGATAACACCAATGATCAATGAATCTAATGCTTTGCCAAGGATAAAACGATTAAAGACGTTAGCGCTAACTCGTGAAAAATCGATCAATTCATCAGCCTGTTTTTTAGTCATAAACGCATAACTAAGCTTAGTAAACTGTTTCGCAAAACGATCCTTATCAACCATGATATATAAAGCAATGATCAAACTAATCAAAAACTTAAGGACAGTTGTACCAAATACGATTGAATAGTTTACGATCTCCGGTAAATATTTACTAGCTAAATTGATAAAACCACTAAATAGATTATCACTGTAAGTAGCTATAACATCAGCTAGGGTCTGATCGATATTTAATTTAACAAGTAAATCATCCGAAATATTCTCGGCCATCTCTAAATAATTAGGTAAGATATCTATCAATCTTAAAAGACTGTTTATAAGCTGTGGTAAAGCTATCACAACAAAGGTTGTAAATAAGGTAACTCCGATCAAAAGGCTTGTAAGTGATGAAACTATACGACATGCTTTACAACTTTTCTTAAATAGTTTTGTAAGACTTTTATAGATAAACTCATTTAAAGGACTTAAGACAAACGCAATAAAGAATCCTAAGATAAAAGATATCAAGATTGATGATGTTTTAGATAAAAAACCCTTTATGATTTCGATATTATCAATAAATAAGAAAAATAATATCAATATAGCTCCTGAAATAGTTAATGCTATTATATTTTGTTTAGTTGTTTCTTCTATCTTTATCTTATTCATAAGTCCTCTTTTCTTTTTCATTATAACAGAAAAGCTTATAAAATTTTAGTAATCTTCCTTAAGATTAT
>CAZCSQ010000087.1:0-3608 GCA_964501425.1 uncultured Erysipelotrichaceae bacterium | reverse complement strand
ATCTGTTATTATCATAGCATTTATAAGCTAGAAACACAATATATTTAGCTCTAGCTAGCGTTTTCACTCTTTATTACGAGGAAGGATCCTTAATGGTGTACCAGTAAAATTAAAAGCTTCTCTTAGTCGATTTTCCATGTAACGTCGATAAGAAAAATGAAATAACTTGATATCGTTAACAAAGAATACAAATGTTGGAGGTGCCGTAGCTACTTGTGATACATAGCTAATCTTAAGCTTTTTACCATTAATTATTGGGCCTGGTGTCAATAACTGGGCATCTAAGACAACTTCATTTAAAACACTTGTACTGATGCGTAGATTACTATAATGATGACATTCTTCGATCAATGGAATCAAGGTATTCACTCTTTTATTATCCTTAGCACTAACAAAAGCAATAGGAGCGTATTTTAGATATACAAATTCTTCTCTAATCTTTTCTGTAATCTGATTCATGGTGTTTTGATCTTTATCTACTAAGTCCCATTTATTATATACAATGATGATCGGTTTACCCGCATCAAGTGCATAACCAGCAACGTGTTTATCTTGACTTCTAATACCAGTTTCGCCATCTAATACAAGCAAAACAACATCGCTTCTTTCAATAGCTTCTACAGCTCTTAATACTGCGTACTTCTCAATCTTTTCATATATCTTACCCTTTCGGCGAATACCAGCCGTATCAATAACCACAAATTCCTTACCATCTTTGGTAAATGGTGTATCAATAGCATCTCTGGTAGTTCCTTCGATTGGACTGACAATAACACGATCTTCATTTAAGATAGCATTAACTAATGATGATTTTCCAACATTTGGTTGACCAATGATGGAAAACTTGATCATTCCTTCGTATTCTTTATATTTTTTACCACTAAGACCAGCGATGATCTTATCTAAGGCATCGCCAATACCAATACCGTGAGCTCCACTGACCGCTATTGGATCACCAAAACCAAGTTGATAAAACTCATAGACATTATCAAATTTACTAATGTCATCAATTTTATTAACTAACAATATAACTGGTTTTGTTGTTTTATGAAGTAAAGTAGCTATATAGCGATCATCGTTATTGAGGCCTTCTTGGCCATTAACGATAAAAACGATCGTATCAGCTTCTTCAATAGCTATATCAACTTGCATACGTATCTCTTGTTGATATGGTTGATCTTTAATTTGTAGGCCTCCAGTATCAATAAGTTGAAACTCTTTTGTTAACCACTCTGCTTTACCATAAAGTCGATCTCTTGTAACTCCTGGAGAATCTTCGATTATTGCTTGTCTTTTGCCTAACATTCTATTAAATATCGTTGACTTACCAACATTAGGGCGCCCAACGATCGCTACTATTCCATTGATCATACAGTTACCTGCCCTTTCATTTTAATAATATCAACAATCTTATTTACAACTTCATCAATACTCAAATAAGTAGAATCCAATTCAATCGCATCATCTGCTTTTAATAGTGGAGAATGGATTCGTGTTGTATCTTGTATATCCCGTTTGATAATATCTTGACGAATATCTTCTAATCTTACTTCTGGATCTATCTTAACTTGATCTAGATATCGTCTTGAGGCACGAGAGTCGACATCAGCTGTTAAAAATATCTTAACTTCAGCGTTTGGTAAGACAACAGTACCGATATCTCGACCATCCATAATAATACCTTTATTGTCCGCAAAAGCTTTTTGACGACGTACAAGGTCTTCTCTGACACTTAAAAGCGTCGAAACAGATGAAGCTAGCCAAGCCATGTTTTCGGCTCTTAAACCACTTGTAACATCCTTACCATCAAGAAAAATATGACCTTGACTATCAAAATCGATAGTTGTAGATGGCAAAAAGGCTTTTATGCCTTCTTCATCATCAATATCTATATTTAATGCTTGTGCCTTGTAAGCAATACAACGATACATGGCTCCAGTATCTAAGTGAATATAGTTTAATATCTCTGCAAGTTTTTTCGCTATTGTGCTCTTTCCAGCTGCGGAAGGACCATCAATCGCAATATTTATTCTCATAAAAATCCCCTATTCGTTAATAAAAAGTAAATCAAACCACCAAGTGCTAATAACAAAGTTAAAAATAAGATGATCAATACAAAATTCAATATTCGATTAGTACTTGATACATGATCATTAACTTCTATCAGTTCATTATCATGGTCTTGAACGATCTTCTTAAGTTTTGCGGTTTCTGCCAAGATCTCTTCATTATTAAATGAAACACCTAACGGAATACTATCTTGGATCGGTTTGATCATTTCATCTTCAAGATCATGATCTTCATTGCTCGGTTGGTAGTCACTATCGATCATTTTCTTCATTTCAGTAGTGATCATTTCTTGATCGATAGTACTACTTTCTATGTTTATTAATTGATCATTTTCATTTTTAACTTGTATATCTTTCTTCAAGACTTCCTTCAGGATATTTGTTTGTGTGTCTTCAACCGCTCGTAATCCCTTTTTTATATTATACTGTTTAACTTCACTGATAAATTCATCTAGATATTCGTTATTAAACGATGATATCTGTTGAACAGCAGGTTCTTTACTTAAATATTCTGTCTTACGTGCATGTAATGGATTATCACTGGTAGCGTTAGCAGTCATTTCAGAAAAACTCTCACTATCAATTTCGTGAAGTCGATTAGCGTATAAAGAAAGACGATCAGAACTAATCTGTGTTTCATTATCACTATGTAGTTTTTGATATAATTGATTGTTTTTCTTTGTTCTTGATAGATTGTCCATGATCATTACCCCCAACATCGTAATTATAACAAATTCATCAGGTAATTGATAACCTATCTTTCACTTTGATAACGATATATTGATCAGCTGATAAATTTAATGATTGTCTTCTTTAACCGTGGATACATAAAATAGACTAAGACTCCCATGATTATTCCTCTAACAATGTTAAATGGAATGAAGGTAGCGTAGATCATCGGTAAACGAAGTGCTTTTTCAATTCCATATAAAGGAAGTGTTATGAAATAATTAACAACACTTAATGTTAGCGTAACTGATACAATAGCGATCAAGATCGATATGATCATGTATTGTTTCTTATCATTTTTATGTCTCATTAAGCTAAGTGGCAACATGAAAGCAACACTCGCACAGAAATTGGCAATTTCACCACTCAAGGCAGGTTCCTTAGTGATTGAAATATGTAAGATATTTTTGATTAGTGCGACCATAGCTCCTGGTACTGGCCCTAAAGTCATCCCCGTTAGAAATACGGGAATATCACTGAAATCAATCTTCAAAAACGCCGCTGATGGAATAATAAACCCTACTGAAATCTCAAATGCATATAAGACAAAAGAAAAGGCGCTCATGATACCGATTATGGCAATTAGTTTTACTTTTTTATTCATATGTCCTCCATGAAAAAAGTCCCAACAAGGGACTTTAAAATGAAAAATGCCTTCATTTCATCCAGACTTTACTGTCGCCATCGGAGTTTCACCGATTCAACCTTTCGGCTCGCGGGGTATACCGCCGGTCGGGAAATTCTCCCTGCCCTTGAAGTGATATCATTATAATACATCTTTGACCTATTGTCTATAATGCAATATCCAAT
>CAZCSQ010000086.1:0-3626 GCA_964501425.1 uncultured Erysipelotrichaceae bacterium | reverse complement strand
GCATGCGTAAATTTAAGGGTGTCATGACCAGCAACATCAAAGTATAGTTTTCCTTTGTCAGCACTTGAATCATCGTCATCGCTTGTATCAGCTCCATCAAACGTAACTCTTACTATTTGATGGTTGCTAATCATCATATTTGATGGATCTTCAGCTAAGATCTCATTAGAGCTCATATTATAATATCGCTTGTCAAAATCAGCCCAATATTTCATCATCGCTGCACTTCCTTTAAAGAAGCCTATTTTATCTTCTTTGATCTTTTGTGATACTTTTGCACTCTCTGATTTTTGTAATTCTGGTGTTAAATAAGCAAACACAACTTTATCTTCCATAAAAACAACATGACACGGTACGATCTTAAACAACTTAAGTTTGTGATTAACCCGAAAGACCCAAACAACTCTCTCCGCTGATCTTGTGGGCGTTGGTGGTGTTGGTGGCGCTGATGGATTTGGTTCTAAGTTTGTCGCAACAGGAGTTCCACAAAAAGTGCAGAACTTAGAACCTTCTTTTATCTGTTTACCGCATTGACTACAAAACATCGTGTTCCTCCTTGTTAGGTTTTACCTAAACTAAATAATGATTATTGTATAAATAGAGAAAGATGAGTACGGATGCTTTTGTATTACTTATATCATTAATTATACACCATAGTAAAGATACATAAAATAATAAGTGAGCTTGTCCGCTGTTTCGATTATAATCGAAACTGTGATCAAAAAGACTCATTGTTTCGACTATGATCGAAATTAGTATTGTTATCTGTATGTTACTATATCTTTTAGTAGTCTATAGGTGTTGAGTGTTACTAAAGACGTATTGAATAGTTTGAGAATTCCAGTATATGGCCAAAATAAATTCCAGTACATGGCCAATCATCTAATGTTATAAATGAAGTTATTTATAAATACAGATACTACTTAGTTGTTTACAAACACCGCCTTTAATCATATAATTTAATTACCATAAAGAGTACGTGAGGGACAGCCCCAATGACCGTACAGCAACCTATCAATATTGACAAGGTGCTAAAGGCTGATCGATGGGTGACATATTTAAAACGGAACTTGACCCATCGTGTAATGGGTTTTCTTTATCCCTTTATGGTAATGATCAAGGAGGGATCAACATGCTTATACACAAATATTTACTAAAACATCTTCTATCAGAAAACGAATGTATCTACTTCTATGTCGAACAGAATGATTATAAAGATTTCCTGACACTAGCAAAGGCATTAGGTTGCTTATGGATTAATGGTCGAATCATTAACCTTGAGACAGATCATTGTGGGCCCTACATGGCTATTGACAATGATTATACGATTGCTTATGTTAGTGGACCTGGAGGGAGTTATGTTTGGAATAAAGAAGATAGTAAAAAATACCTATTTAAACAATTTCTTAATGGGAATATCTATGAATGCCTCATCCGTAAAATGCCAAAAAAATTGTATGATGAAATGCATGCAGAGCATGAACAATCAATGAAAGAAAAAATATTGATAAATCGTGAACTTAGTTTAAAACAAGTTGAAGATGAAGATAATAGTATTTGGGATTGATCAATAGGATATAAAAAGTTATTGTTTAAAAACAAAGGTTAGTGTTAGTAATGAGTTTTTATCATAGTCGATATTGGTTCTTAAATGTATCATTACTTCGATTATGATCGAAATAGTTGATTGATCGATGTTAGTGCATGTAATAGTAAATATGTAGATGAAACAATGTTATGTGATTGTTATTGTCTGTTTCTAAAATTAGTGATAATCTATACTTAAAGAGAGGTAAAAACATAATGTTTAAGCGTCAATCGATAATTATGATCATTTTTTTGTTGTTGTTAAGTGGTTGTGGTTTAGGTAAAGAAAAGCTGGTGATCAATGAGCGTGTGGCTACGATCAAGCAGCTAGTTACCATTGAAGATTCGCGTTTTACGATGCAAATACCTGAAGGTTGGGTGTATGAGACTGTTGGGGAGTTCCAGAATTTTGGTCTAAGAGCCTATGATCCTAATAATCCTCATCGCAGTATCTTTTATTATGGGACAATGAGTCCGTGGCTTAAAAGTGAACAAGCTAAATCCTTCTGGACTTGGTATGCCCAAAGCGGTTATCCTCAGGCTCAAATGTATGCGGATGCACCAGTTCTTTATGATATTAGTGTAGAGGGCTTGTATTATAGTTTCAATATCTTTACATACTTTGCCCAAGCTTATGGTATTAACCATAATTTTTATCAGTTTAATGAGTTTGATGTGGTTGAACAATTCTCAACAAGCACAGCGATGGCGCCATATGCGCTTGATGAATCAACATTAAGACTGAACATGAAAGATAATAATGGTTATCCAATTGAGGCATTAGTTACCGCAACAATCGTTGATGCCATGACTTATCCGGCTAATGGTATAGATGCTGGTTATTATACTGCTTATCGGGTATCGGGTATAATCGCGCCAGCTGATGATATGATCTATCATGAAGAATTATTGACACAGGCTTTGGGTTCATTTAGTTATAAACAAGAATATATCGATCAAGGGGTTGAACTAATTGAATGGGGAACTGAACAAGCTAAACAAATGCAACAGACCTTAAATGAAACAAGTCAGATCATTCATGATTCTTGGGCATATCGCAATAAGGTTGTTGACTCAGCCAATGCCGAGTTTATTTCTTATATTAGAGGGAAAGGCTATCTACAAGATCCCAATTCTGGTGAGATCTTTGAAGCGGATCAAAGCTTTGTGGATGACTATTTGAAAGATCCTAATCAATATAATAGAACAGATCTTGTGCCGCTTGAAGCTGGTGCACCAGGCTATGGTCAACCTGTAACAGGGGTAATAGGCAATTAGTAGTAATAAGCTTCTTATATTAACCATACGAAAAGAGCTATAATCAATGACCAAAGATAATCACTTAAGAGCGATCAAGCTTAAGAAAAGCTACAGTTATACTACTTATCAGTTTTTTGGGTCGATGAATAATAAAAATACATCATTAACTGATGGTTTAAAGATCGCTGCTTTAACATGTTTACAATGGATAAGAGATCGCTTAGAAGAACATGATATACCTGAAGTATTGATCTTACCTCATGAAGATCAATACAAGAAAGTAAAAGAAGAAATGTTTAAGTCAACGCATATTAATAATGGCTATACATTAGATGTTGTCTCAGATTTTAAAGAAGGTCTTTGGGCAATTAGGATCATTGAGTCGGATCGGGGAACAACTGGTCAAGAGCCAATAGTTGGTCGGATCATTCAATCTGATCTAGCTTTTAGGATCATCGATCATGAATTAAAGTGTGCTTTTAAAACAACGATATCCGATATAGAAGGGACACCAAGAGCGAGAGCCTATCGTTTCTCACCTGTAACTAGACTCTATAAGAATAAGGACTTTGGTTTAAAACAAATAATTAATATCGATACGCGTTTAGATATTAAATTAGATAGTATTCAAAAGATCAAAGATCTTAAAAAACTATATGATAATGTTAAGAATCAATTACCGATAGTTATTTTTATTGAAGATATTAAAGAGCTAATCGGTCTTGATCAAAGTATTGATCATAATTTAGATTCATATCTTATGAAAACATCACCACTTG
>CAZCSQ010000085.1:0-3751 GCA_964501425.1 uncultured Erysipelotrichaceae bacterium | reverse complement strand
GATTACCAAGACTATTATAAAAGAATGTACGAGGGCAGATAAATGATAAAATATGATGTAATAATTGTTGGTGCTGGCTATGCCGGCAGTGTAATGGCTGAAAGATTTGCCAGTATTGATAAGAAAGTATTAGTTATTGATAAAAGAGCTCATATCGGTGGTAATATGTTCGACTACATTGATGACAATGGAGTCTTAGTCCATCAATATGGACCCCATCTTTTTCATTGTAAGGATTTCAATGTCTTAGATTACCTACGTAGGTTTAGTGACTGGTATGATTATGAGCATCGTGTTAAAGGTTATGTGGATGGAAAGATCGTCCCTATTCCCTTTAATTTAACCTCAATAGAATTATTATTTCCCGAAGCTGAGGCAGATCTTTTGAAAAACGCACTTATTACGGAATATGGTATGGAACAAAAAGTACCGATCTTAATGTTACGTCAAAGTGATAACGCTAAAGTTCGTGAATTGGCCGAGTTTATATATGAGAAGGTCTTCAAGTACTACACAATGAAACAATGGGATCTATCTCCTGAAGAGATTGATCCAAAAGTAACTGAAAGAGTGCCGGTTTTTATATCTTATGATGATCGTTATTTTCAAGATGAATATCAATTTTTACCAAAATACGGATATACTAAAATCTTTGAGAAAATGCTTGATCATCACAACATTGATGTGCGTTTAAATACCAAAGCAGAGAAAGTACTGAACATTGATTTTGATCAACGAACGATCTATTTCGAAAACGAAGCTTTTGATGGTTTGTTTATCTTCACTGGTCAAATTGATGAGTTGATGGACTATCGTCATGGTAAACTTTCCTATCGTTCACTCTACTTTGATCTTCAAAGTCATCCAGGGGTATATCAAGAAACGGCGACTGTTAATTATCCAACACCAAAAGAAGAACATGCTTTTACCAGAATTACCGAATTTAAGCATATGATGCAAGAACCACCTTCAAGAACAACGATCGCTGTAGAGTATCCTTATCCTTATGATGAAACCGCTGATAAGGGAAATATTCCTTATTATCCCGTATTTACTGATGAGAATAAGCTGATCTATCAAAATTACGTTAATGATATCAAAGAATTCAGTAACTTTGTGTTATTAGGGAGACTCGCAGAATTCCGTTATTACAACATGGATGGAGTAGTAGCCGCTGCCTTAAGCAAATTTGATGAATTGACCAAGGATAAATCTTAAGAAATTTATAATTTGCCAAGACAATTTAACTACTTTATAATAATCAAGAGGTGAACACCTTGGATCGTAAACTATTCGTTAATTATTTCTATAATATTCTTTATCAAGTGGTAACCATATTGGTACCACTTATTACTGTTCCATATACTACAAGAGTCATTGGCGATGTTGGATTAGGTGTCAATGCCTTTTCTGGTTCCATTGTGCAATGGTTTACTATCTTTGGTATTATGGGTATTAACACCTACGGTATCAGAACGATTGGGACTGTTCGTGATGATCGTAAAGTCTTATCAAAAACATTTTTCGAGATATTTTTGATGCAGATTGTGAATTTGCTTGTCATGTTCGTTTTTTACATGATCTTTATCTCAATCTATTCAACCGACTATAAAGTAGTATACATGATTCAGGGAATTACCTTGTTTGCGACAATGTTTGATATAACGTGGTTCTTTCTTGGTGTAGAAGAATTTAAGATTGCTTCACTTCGCAATATTTTGATCAAGATAACTGGGATTATCCTTATCTTTACCTTTGTAAAAACAAAAGATGATCTGTTAATCTTTATTTTGATCAATGTCTTGACTGCCTTAATTGGACAATTTATCATGTTTATCCAATTACCGAAATTCATTGATAAAGTGAAGATTTCGCTCAGTGGTGCATATCATAACCACTTCAAACAAAATTTAATCCTGTTTGTACCGCAAATCGCATCAAGTATTTATAATGTATTAGATCAAACGCTTGTGGGTGTATTGGCTGTGGATTGGGAATCCCAATCGGCTTTTTACCAACAAACTATTAGATTCGTAAAGATGTTTTTATACTTTATTACTTCAATTGGTAGTGTCATGTTACCGCGAATCGCTAATATTCATAAAAAAGGCGATAAGGAAATGATCAACACTTACATATCAGCTACTTTTAGATTGGCTTTATACTTAGCTATTCCGATGATGTTTGGAATGATGAGTGTTGCACCATTTTTCATACCTTGGTTTATGGCTAAAGAGTTTAGTGTTGTTGGTACCTTGATCATGATAACCAGTCCAATTATCTTGTTTATATCAATAAGTAATGTCTTTGGCATTCAATATCTTCTTCCAACTGGGATGATGAGCAAATACTCAGGATCGATCGTTTTAGGGGCTATTGTTAATTTCATCATGAATGTAATCCTAATCCCCATATATGGGGCTTTGGGAGCTTGTATAGCCATTGTGAGTGCTGAATTTGCGGTTGTGTTTACCCAGTGGATGTTTGTTAGAAAGTCCTTGGTATTAAAAGTAAAGATCAGAAGTATAATGATTTATTTCAGTGCTGGAATTATCATGGCTCTGAGTGTCTTTTATATTGGATATCTGAGGGGTCCTGGTATTTTAACTAACCTAATACAGGTAGTGTTTGGCGTCATTGTTTATATGGGTTTTATTACTTTGACTAAAGAAGAATTCCATATGCTTATTTTTTCCAAGATCAAAGCACTATTAGTGAGGGCTCATTAATGAAGAAAAAACTACTATTTGTGAATGATGAAATGACCTTAGGTGGTGTTTCGCGAATATTAAATACCCTCTTATCTAAACTTGATCAAGATAAATACGAAATTGATCTATTAGTGTTGAATCCCCATGGTGAACTAATGGATCAAATTCCACAAGGAATCAATATTATTACATCTTCTCCTTTTTTCAAGTATGTTGACAAAGATATAAATAGTTTAGTGAAAAATAAAAACATTTTCGAAATATATAAGAAATCAGTATTCTTCATGATAATGAAGACAGGTTTCATCAAAAATCGGATCATCAAAGAAAGAAAGAAACTACTTCATAAACACTACGATGTTGAATTTGCGGCTAAAGAAGGGTTTTGTACGATCTTTACAGCCTATGGAAATACCCCTAACAAACTAAATTGGATCCAAACCGATTATAGAGAAAACAATTACGCTAAAAGACATACAAGACTACTTAAAAATGCACTTTCAAATATAAACATGAATATCGCTTGTTCAAAACAAGTGGCTGATTCATTTAAAGAAATATTTGAAATTGACAATATCATAGTTATCCGCAATATGATCAATGAAGAACTTATTCGTAAACAATCGCTGGTAAAGATTGATATTTTAGCAAGTAGCAAAATAAATGTTATTTCCGTTGCCAGATTTCATCCTCAAAAAGGTATCGATCGCTTAGTAAATGCCGTTAAGTATGTCAAGGATAACGGAGTAGACATCCTGCTTACTTTGATCGGTGATGGGATGTTAATGGATGACATCAAAAAACAGGTAAAGTACTTAGGATTAGATAACGACGTAGTATTCCTTGGTTATCAATTAAATCCTTATCCCTATATCCGTAAAGCTGATCTTTTCGTATTATCTTCTCTTTATGAGGGTTACCCAACAATCGTCATTGAATCCCTCATCTGCTCAACTCCTGTTTTAGCGATGAATGTTGCTGGTGTTAATGATCAGATAACTGATGAGCACTATGGTTCTATCATTAATAATGACCAACAA
>CAZCSQ010000084.1:0-3814 GCA_964501425.1 uncultured Erysipelotrichaceae bacterium | reverse complement strand
TAAACAATTAAGATGGTAAAAAGAAGTAAATTTAAGAGCTTTATTATACAAACATGCTAGAATAGCATCAAAGAACATAATGAGTTAAAATAACAAGATAGAGAAAGGAATTATCTCATGTTTAAGCTACCAGCAAAACAATCTAAGAAATGGTTATATATTTTATTATCATTATTTTTAATGACGTTTATTTCGCTAATCATTGTTAGCCAGATATTGAGTATCAATATTGAATTAGAAAATATTGGTGGATTTATATTACTATCTTTCTTTACAGCAATCACAATTAGTATTGGTGGTTATATAGGGGCAGATGTATATTTTGTCATTTCTTTTGTCTTCTATATTCTTGGTCTTATTTATATGTTTTATGTCTCAATAACAAAAACAGCAGAGGGATGGAGCGATCTGGTAAGTATAATCTCATTTTTAGTTACTGTTGGATTGGGAGTGTTTTTAGGAATAGTCGGACAAGTATTGCGATTTATATTATTAAAAAACAAACATCAATAATAAAGATGTTTGTTGGCTAAATAATCATTGATAATAAAGACGTTGACAAAGATTAATCCTAAAAACCTACTTTTATGAACAAGCCTTAATAAGAGCATCTTCAACAGCTTTTAAAATGACTTTACTGCTGTAGGTAGCTTGTGAGATAAGATCGACATCTAATGATTGTTTGGTGATAATCTTTTCCGTAATGACCTCAGCACTTTGACCTTTGCCATTATCGTGTTTAATCAGGTCAATATCTATTATGGTATGATCTTTTATGGTCACAATAACTTCAACAGATACGGGGAAAACGGAGTAACTACCATTATAACTTCCATCTTTTGCTGTTGTAAGGTCAAAATCAGCTATTTCTGTTAGTGTTAATTGCTTTAGATTGTCTTCAATCTTACTAAATGCTATTTTGAAAGCGAAAAAAGCTAATACCAAGACCACAAATATAATAATCAATACTTTATAGCGTTTTTTCATAATTATTCACCTCTTTGTTCTAGATTCACTTAATAAATCATTAGTATCAGAATAATGATAACTAAAGATTAAGGCTAAGTGTCGAAATAATCAACTATTTCTTGTGAATTTGATGAATTTAGAATTATAAAAAAAGTAAAGATATAATGGGTATTTGTCTATCATCAATAAATATAACTAATAAGGTTGTGCTAATAGATATTTAAGTAAAGACTAAGCAAACCATAATGATCGTAATCGGGTTAAGGATCACTCTTTAAATCCGTTACTAAACAAAGAGGAGAAAGAGGATGAAAAGTAAACAACTCTTTATTATTTCGTTGTGTATGTTAATGCTTATTGTCGTGCCAATTTCTGCAGAAGGGGAAAAGGAAGAGGCAAAGTCAGAATATGCATGGGTTTTTCTTGAAGCTAACGATTATGAAAACGCTGATAAATGGGCAGCAAGTAACGCTCACGAAAGCTACATTGTAAAGCACAGTTATGCTCGCGGAGTATATACAGCCAGTACAACTTATGAAGGTGATGATCCATATGATCAAGGTCGTAGTGGTACTTTGTCGGTTAAGGCGGTCTTTTCTGGTGTACCACAGATAATCTATCCGAATGAACCAGTTACGCTCAAGTTTACCTTTGATACACTTGAGGATTCAGTGGTAGCTTTATCTTTTAGTGCTTATGCTAGCGCTAACTTTGATCAATGGGATATTAAGCCCGGTGGAATAACACGAGGTGCAATATCGTTTAAAAACGCAGATGGAAAAGACAGTTTTAGTATAATTGGACAAAGTTCAACATCATATAGTGAAACATTGACTGCTTCTTTAGGTCAAGGGTCCGAAAATAGTAAAATAGCTCTTAGGTTAGGCTTCTCTATGGGAGTGTCAATGGGTACTAACTATGTATATCAGTGGAAAAAAGTTGCTGATTATACACCATATAATGGCTCGCTCACGGCTGATCCAAATTCATTATATACATTAGGTAAACACAAAGTACCAATTGAAGAAAATTGGGATTTCTGGGATAAATGGAGTGAGCAGGCTAAGAAGTGGACTCCTGAGGATATTGAAGAAGCTAAACAATGTGCTAGCACTGTAAAATTTGGTGATTTACATGGAGAAGTATGGGTTTTAAGAGGCTGGGAAGAAGATCAAGATCAATTTATGTATGTTGAACTTGATACTCCTTTATATCATGGTGATCTAATCGTTACAAGAAGACGTAGTGGGGCTATCTTTTCTTTTTCGGACATGTCGACGTTTATCATGAAAGAAGACTCAGTCATTGTCTTGGATATAAAAAATGAAAAAACAACCAAAATCGGTCATTTAGCAGGAGTAATTTGGATTAATCTGAAGAAAATGATCGAAGATGGTTCAATGGAAGTTGAAATGGGTCAAGCTATTGCTGGGGCAAGAGGTACGACATTTATATGCGAGGAAATTGACGGGGTCTCAACTTTGAAGGTAATCGAGGGTACGGTAGAATTCACCAATAAAGCTAGTTATGAAGCTATTTTAGTCAGTGATGAGCAGATGATCAGCGCTGATGAAAATGGATCTACTGAGCTAGTCGCTCTTGATGTGAATGAAGAACTTACAACTTGGGATGAAAAAACGCAAACACTAACCATGGATATCCTTGCGGATTAGGGCGGTCTAAACATTGGTTTTATTATGCTTATCGATTTTGGTATTGCTCTCATTGCTGGATCGATCATGATCGTCTTTAAACGTAAAAAACCAAATGATCATGTTTCGTTAAAACCAAGTACAAAGAACAAGCCAACAACTAAGTTCTGTGAGTATTGTGGTAGTCCTGTATTAACAGGTAGTAAGTTCTGTGAGAAATGTGGTAAGCCGACTGGTAAGTAGTTAGTAATATTAGGATTAACCAATAATTATAAGCAATGGCGTTATCTAAGGTCCTAAATGATCTAGATAATGCCATTTAGTTTCTATTACTGTATAATGTATATGTACAAAAGATTAGGTTTATCATTGATGAGTCGACCCTTAAAGAAGGTATTATTATGAATAAAAGACTAAAAATAGCTATTATCACGATCTTATCATTAGTAATCATATTAGTGGGTGGTTTTCTTGTCTACGCATCTGATTATTATCGTGCAGATGATGAGGCCATAGCGATCTTGGAAAAAGAAGAAGTAGTACAAACAGAAGATGATTTAGTTGTCTTAACTCCAACCATACCAACAGATACGGCTTTAATCTTTTATCCAGGAGCTAAGGTAGAATATATTGCTTATTTACCGATATTAGAGAAGATAAAAGATAGCACTGGGATTACATGTATTGTGGTTAAAATGCCTTTTAACATGGCTATCTTTGATGCTGACGCAGCTGATAGTATTATCGCGCAGTTTCCTGAATATGATAATTGGTATATAGCGGGTCATTCTATGGGTGGTGCTATGGCTAGTGATTATGCTTCTAAAAATCAAGATAAATTACAAGGTTTAATCTTATTAGGAGCTTATATCTATGGTGATTATCCAGTTGAAAATGCATTGACTATCTATGGATCATTTAATACAAGTGTAGCTGATAAGATTGATTATACAGAAAATATTATTGTTATTGAGGGTGGCAATCATGCTCAATTTGGTAATTATGGTAAACAAAAAGGTGATCTTGATGCGACGATCACAAGTGATGCGCAACAAGATCTCGCTGTTGAAGCGATCAAAACATTTTTAAAGAGATAGTTTAATATAAGATATTTTAGTGGAGGTTATTGATGATTAATGATAGAACAAATTCCAAAAAAGAAGTTGTGTGGTTTTTTATCGTTACTTTTTTAT
>CAZCSQ010000083.1:0-3868 GCA_964501425.1 uncultured Erysipelotrichaceae bacterium | reverse complement strand
AAAGTTAAACGAGATTCAAAAAATCTTGTTTTTCTAACGTAATGGTTGTTATAATAATAGTTGTTTGAAAAAAGGTGGGAAAATTATGGGACGTGCTTTTGAAGTAAGAAAAGCAGCTATGGCAAAGACCTCAGCTGTTAAAGCGAAAATTTATTCAAGATATGGAAAAGAAATCTATATCGCAGCTAAAAGTGGTGTGCCTGATCCCGATATGAATGTTAGCTTAAAGCGAATTATTGATAAAGCTAAAGCTAATCAAGTACCGGCTGATGTCATTAAAAGAGCGATCGATAAAGCCAAAGGTGGGACGGTTGAATCATATGATGAAGTAAGATATGAAGGCTTTGGTCCATCAGGTTCTACCTTTATCGTTGAATGTTTAACTGATAATGTCAATCGTACTTATACTGAAGTCAGAAACTGCTTTACTAAAGCTAAGTTCAATATTGGTGTTAAAGGTTCCGTTGCTCATTTATATGATCATTTAGGAATCTTATCGATCAATTATGAAGATGATGAAACAATGCTGGATACTTTGATCAATGCGGAAGTTGATGTTAAGGATATTGAACTTGAAGATGGTAGTATGACCATCTACGTTAATCCAACAGATCTTTATAAGGCTAAAGAAGCGATCGAAACGATCATTGATGAACCAAGCTTTGAGGTATTAGAAATATCAATGTTACCTCAGAGTTATGTGGATATCACAGATGAGGAAGAACTACAACAATTTGATCGATTCATGACAATGATCGATCAAGTAGACGATGTTCAACAGTTATATCATAACGTAAATACTAAAATAGAGTCCTAGAACTCTATTTTTTAATTATGGGACCAGTTATCTCTTTTTGGATGGCTTCCTCATTGTGATGTGTAAGTGAATGATAAACGATAGTGGCTTTATGTTCCATTTTACGATAAGGCTTTGGTATTTGATTGAAACGGGTAGCGATCTTTACTTCCTGTTTTTTAAGTAATTTAAGGTATTTCTGCCCTTGATCATTAAATCCTAAGACTCTAATCGTATCTAGGGTAGGTAAATCAAGGACATCTTGTTTTTTAATATGGCAAATAAGAGCTATCAAAGTTCTTTGAATACGTGCGCGACTATAACGACGTGTTACGGCGTTGTTAATAAACTGCTCATAGTCATTAGTTAAGCCGGCTTGTTTGATCAAGTGATTCTCAATTCCTTCATTAAAGAGAAATAAGGATCTTAGATAAGCTTTATCTAAAGTTAATAACAAGGTCTTTATGTAAGGATAATATAGACTTAGATTATGGGTTTGATCATGATTAATATCCATTGGTGTAAAAGGGGATACATCATTACCAAGCCGTATACCTTCTCTTATGGCTCTAGCACTAGCTATTTTATTAGTTAGGTTGGTATCGTGATAATGAACGGTCCTTTGAATAGTATGTGCTTTTATATTGGTGTCTTTAAGCGCTTTAAGATAAGCAATTCCTAAGATATCATTTGGATAATACTCACCAGCCATTAAGCCATAAGCTTTGGGAAAGCCCATTCCAGACTTCATGGCTTCTTTGAGATTGTCAGGATTGATACTCATCTCAGCGATTTCTTGTAATTCATCTATATTATTTGATTCACTACCAAAAACGATATGTTTAACTTGAGCAAGATCTAATATCTTGATAGCAGCTTGCGCAAATTGTTTAGCAGATTGATTACAATAGATAAAAGGTAGTTCAACAACAAGATCAACACCATGATCAAGCGCCGCATTTGTTCTATCCCATTTATCGATTAAGGCTGGTTCTCCTCTTTGGACAAAATTACCACTCATTACGGCGACTAAAACATCACAATTAGTGATTTCTCTTGATCTTTGAATATGGTAAATATGTCCGTTATGAAGCGGATTGTATTCAACAACAATACCAGTTGCTATCATGTGATCACCCACTTAAATATAGCATAGATTATTGTATTTTGATGCAGATTTGGTATAGTTTAAACAAAGGAAAGAACAATATGATAAAAAAGATAATAACAGTATCCTCGACATATGATAAAGTACTACTTTATGGTTCTTTGTGTTATGACGATAATTCAACCGAAGGATTAGTACAGATCTTTCATGGCATGGCAGAACATCGTCATCGTTACGAATGGTTTGCTCAAAGTTTAGTAAGTGCTGGTTATGCTGTTTTGACATGTGATCATCGAGGTCATGGAGATAGTGCTGTTATACCAGGATATTTCGCCGATAAAGATGGTTGGAATGTTAATTTACAAGATCTTCACCAGTTAACTTTAGAAGCACTGAATGTGATAAAATTACCGCTAATCATTTTTGGTCATAGTATGGGTAGTTTAGTAGCTCGAAGTTACTTAAAGAGTTATCCAAGTAAAGTAACCAAAATGATCTTAAGTGGCTCGCCGAGTGATACACCATCACTAAGTGCTGGTATTATCTTAGCGAAACTAATCAAAATGATCTATGGTCCTAAACATCCTAGTAAGCTTTTAGATAAACTAAGTTTTGGCTCATTTAATAAAAACATAGAAAATCCTAAGACAGCCTTTGATTGGTTAAGTGTCAATGAAGAAAATGTACAGAAGTATATTGATGATAAACTATGTGGGTATCCATTTACCGCTCAAGGTTATTTAGATCTATTTGCAGGTATAAAAGATGTTTATCATACAGATAATTGGAAGATCAATGATCCACAACTACCAATTGCCTTTTTTAGTGGCGAAAAAGATCCGTGTATGATCGATGAAAGCAAATTGAAACAAGCCGTTGAGCACATGCAAACTTTAGGATATCAAAATGTTTCATATACATTGATCCCCAATTTACGTCATGAGATCTTAAATGAAAAAGAAAGAGATGCAGTATTGGCGTTAATGTTAGCTTTTTTAAAGCAAGATTAACCTATAAAACTGATAAAAATGTTAGTATATTAGAGTGGGTAGGAGGATTTATGAAAAAAGAAATCAGTAAACAAGCTTATGATACGATCTTACTTATGCAAAAAAATGAGATAACTGAGTATCATATTTATCGTAAGATCGCTGAAAGATTAAAAGATGAGAAAAACAAAAAGATCCTATTAGGTATTGCTAATGAAGAAAAAAGGCACTATGGGATATGGGCATCTTATACTGGTACGGAGGTTAAACCAGATCAATTTAAGGTATTTGTATTAACTTTCTTAGCACGTGTTTTGGGTTTTACCTTCATTATCAAAAAAATGGAAAATGGTGAACAAATAGCGCAAACTACTTACCAACAGTTATTAGATGAAATACCAGAAGCTACAGTTATCCAAAACGAAGAACATGAGCATGAAAATGCCTTGATCGAGATGATGGATGAAGAAAGGCTTCAATATGTTGGTTCGATGGTCTTGGGATTAAATGATGCTTTAGTAGAACTGACTGGTACATTAGCTGGGCTTACTTTAGCTTTACAAAGTACAAAATTGGTCGCTTTATCAGGTTTGATAACGGGTATTTCCGCAACTTTATCTATGGCTAGTAGTGAATATTTATCAGCGCGTAGTGAAGGTGATGAAAATGCGATTAAATCAAGTATTTATACCGGAATTGCTTATTTATTCACTGTTATTGCGATGGTTACTCCATACTTGATCTTTTCCGATGAAAACTTCTTGTTAGCACTTTTTAGTTTGATCATTGTTGTTATCTTGATCATCGTTGTCTTTAATTATTACATCAGCGTTGCTAAGGGGTTAAACTTTAAAAAACGCGTTGTTGAGATGTTGAGTATTAGTTTAGGTGTTGCATTACTTTCGTTTGTGATTGGTCTAGCTGTAAAGCATTTCTTAGGTATTGATATTTAATCGATAAATATTGTGATATCAT
>CAZCSQ010000082.1:0-3931 GCA_964501425.1 uncultured Erysipelotrichaceae bacterium | reverse complement strand
ACAAAGGCCGTCGCCGACAGACCCGTAAAGATATCTTCTTGGATCAGATGGAATCTATCATCCCTTGGTCGGAGCAGGGGACCGTCAAAGATTATTGCAGAAAGGTTTCAGAATATTGCGGGTTCATTCTTTAATGCATGCGAAGGCGAGGATGACAATTCAATGGTAAGTTTTGCTCTGTTTATGGCCAGTTTTCTGCAGTGTTGTTGCCGCTTACTCGTTTTTGGCGACACTTCTGCCTTGTCTTGGTGTTAGTGTTTTTCGAAAACAGCCTCCAGGTCGATGCACGGCGCCAGTAAATGACCTAAATGCTTCATGTCTCCTCGCACAATCTGTTGGATCGACGTTTTCAGTCGTGGTTTCTTCGATTTGCCACTTGCCTCCTGCGCCTTGGCGGCCCAATGGCTGTGAAGGGCCAGCGCCAGCTTGCGCAAGATATTGAGGTTCAACTGGGTGTTCCGGTCGGTGATGCGGCAGGCATCCTCGTCAAAGGTGACATCCAGAGACCAGTGCATCGATTCAATTTTCCAATGGTCGCGCACGATGCGGTTCAGGTGAGCCGCTGTACCCAATAACGAAGTGATGTAATAGGCGCGTTCCACCGTGACGTGCCCGTCACGTTCCGTTTCACGGACCACCGCCACCATGCTTTGCACACCCGGCCATTCCGATGCACGGTCATACCACCCGTCGATCGGGAAGAGATAACAGGTGCGGCGCTCGATCCGGCCATGACCGACACTGTCCTCTATGGAAACCTGAAGTCCCTCTTCAGGTTCAGCTGTTAATGCCAGCTTTAAATGTCCGGCTGCTGACGGAGTTGCCTGTCCGTGAATAGACGGTTATCGTGTCCATATTCTTATTGTTGAGAAAATCTTGAGAAAGGAAGAGCCCCGGGACGTAGTTGTTCGCAGCAACCCCGGAGCTCACCCAAAAAGAATATGGTTATTTTACCATGCTCTATCGTTGAATCAAGTGATTCGTGTTTTTGGTGACGGGGGAAGCGGAGTCTTTCTGTCCGGTTTGTGGCGGAACGCTGAAGTATCGGGACCGGCGCAAGCGCTTTGTCCGGGATCCGGAAGGACGTCGAGTTGTCTACAGTTTGCGCCGTTTACGGTGTCAGGAGAAAAGCTGCGGCAGACTCCACACGGAGCTTCCGGATGTGCTCATTCCGTACAAGCGCTATACGCGGGAGACGTTCGAAGTCGTAGCCGACGTTCGGACACCGGATATCCCGACAGACGAGCGGACCCACCGCAAGATGCGCGCCTGGACTCGCTATTTTCGGCAGCACTTCAACACGGTTCACACGTGGATCTCGACACGACTCCGGCTTCCCCCGCGCTTGTTTTATGATCTGGGCGATATGGTCACGCTGTTCGTCAGAGGGGGCCACTGGCCCCCTGCACCCGTTCGGGCCTTATGTCCAGGGTAACAGACAGGTAAGGTGACACGAAACAAGAAGAAAGCAGGTTTTGTGTCATGACCCAGCCTAAATCACGAGAGGCCACCGCCTATGCCCGTGCTCAGATCCTCGCGCCGCTCCTGACGGGGACGCGGGATCTTGCGTGGCGTACCCAAACGCTGAAGACCATTAGTGAGGAAAGCGGGGTATCCGAGCGTACGCTGCGGCGCTGGCTGGCCGCGTATGCACAAGACGGGTTTGAAGGACTCCTTCCGGCCGAGCGGGATCTGTCGGCGCTTCGTGTGATTCCGGAGTCGGTGGTCGATCTGGCTGTCACCTTGCGCCGGGAGGTTCCGGAACGCAGTGTGGCCGATATTATCCGTCTGCTCGAATATGAGGGATATATCGACGTCGGCTCCGTGAAGCGCTCTACGCTTCAGGACCAGCTCTACCGGCGGGGATACGGTACGTGTCAATTGGCGATGTATCGCGGTACGGGCGTTGGCGCCGCCCGACGGTTTGAACGCACCGGCAGAAATGATCTTTGGCAGGCGGACATTAAATATCTCCTGGTGCTCCCCGCCACCGCGAAAGGCCCGGCCCGTCAGCTGTACGTCTCCGCCTTTATCGATGATGCCACCCGCATGGTCACGGGCATTCGTGTCTATGACCGTCAGGATGTCCACTGTGTCCTGGATTGCTTTCGGCACGCCATGGAGACGTACGGGATCCCGGACCGTCTGTTCACCGACAACGGCCGCGTGTATATCGGCCGGCAGCTCAAACAAATCTGCACGAAGCTCGCGATTTCCCTTAGTCGATCGCGTCCATACTCGCCCGAAAGCAAGGGAAAGATCGAGGCTTTCAACAAAACACTCGACAAATTTGTTGCCGAAGAGAAACTCGAACACCCGTCCTCTGTTGAACAGGTCCAGCATGACCTCGACTGCTGGATGGAAAGCTTCTACTACGAGGTACCCCATAGTGCGCTGGAAGGCAAGACTCCGCGTCAGGCATGTCGCGAGAACAGAAAGATCCAGCGCTTTTTGTCCGCGGACGAATTGAACCGGGCCTTTCGCACGACGGAATCCCGACTGGTCGACAAGACCGGGTGTCTGTCCTTTGGCGGTAAGAAATGGGAAGCCGGTCCGGAATATATCGGCTTCAAGGTCGACGTGTCCTATGCCAGTGATAACCCGACGGATTTGGTTGTGGAATATCCGCACATGGATCCGAAAGTGATCCATGAACTTCGTATCGGCGAACACACGACCGAAAGACGGACACCGACGCCGTTTGTCGACGCGGACGGTTCCCGGATTCTGGCAGCTGCCAGACAGAGGAAGGAGAACGGCCATGACCGCACCGGTGCCACTCGATTCAAGGACATCGACTAATTCGTCATCCTTCAACACGTTCTACCACTTCACGCACACACCGTTCGACCGGGCCATCCCGGTCGACCATCTCTTCCTGAATGAGCGTCACGACGAGATGCTGGCACGCCTGCAGTATGCCATTGAACGGCAGTGGTTTATGCTTCTGACCGGTGAATGCGGCAGCGGCAAATCCACCCTGATTCGTAAACTGATGCGTCAGCTGGATCCGTTTCGCTATCGCTGTCTCTATCTGGCCGATTCGAAGCTCACGCCGCGTCATTTCTATAACGGCATTCTGCGTCAGCTCGGCGTCGACGGCGCCTTCTATCGCGGTGACAGCAAACGACTCTTACACCGGGAGATTGCGCACATGGTCCAGGCACAGAAGATCCATCCTGTGATTATTGTCGACGAAGCCCATCTGCTCGACAGAGAAATGCTGGAGGAACTGCGTTTCCTTCTAAACTTCAATATTGATTCGGAGAGCCCGCTGGCCCTCATCTTATCCGGACAGCCGGAACTGAATGACAAACTGCAGCGACAGACCTTCCGGGCCATCGCTCAGCGGGTGAACATGCGCTGCTATACTCATTATCTCGACGAAGCCGACACCTGCCGCTACGTGAAACAACAAGTTGCTGACGCCGGGGCACCGTCGCCGATCTTTGCCGACGATGCACTCGGTGAAATCTTTCAGTTCTCCGTAGGCTGCCTGAGAATGATTAACAAAATCTGTACGCATGTCCTGATCTTTGGTGCGCAGCGCGAAAAGGGCGTCTTGTCCGGCCGCGACGTACGATTCGTGATTGAACAGGAAATTTAAGCACCGGTAGTGATCCGACGCGCCGACGGCTGCATCGTGCCGGAAATGGACAACAACATCGGCAGCTCATGGACAAAGAGGCTCGGCCATTTACTGACAATTTACGCTAGCAGTAACACCCTTCGGGGTCTCATGATTCGAAATAGTGGGGCTATTTCAGCCTTGACGAATTAGAATCGTTTTCGTCCCCCTTCGGGGTCTCATGATTCGAAATTGGCGCGGAAAAGTTGATCCGTGGGCGATGGCTTACTCGTTTTCGTCCCCCTTCGGGGTCTCATGATTCGAAATGGTAACAGACGCGCTTCAGAATGAAAAATGGTTTTC
>CAZCSQ010000081.1:0-3943 GCA_964501425.1 uncultured Erysipelotrichaceae bacterium | reverse complement strand
GTTTTGTTCATTCTAAGTTAATGGTGGCGGATGATGAGATTGCGATCATTGGTACAACTAATATGGATTATCGTAGTTATTATCTACATCATGAATGTGGAGTACTGCTTTATAAAACAGAGTCCATTTTAGCAATGAGAGATGATTATCTAAAAACGATCGAGTTATGTCAAGAGATTACCTATGAGCAGTGTCTACAGGTCAATTTGTTTAAACGAATCTTACAATCATTTCTTAATCTATTAAGTCCCATTTTGTAGTAGAATATAGATTAGTTTAGTTTAAGGAGCGTTTTATGGAGAAAATAGGATTAGTCATTGAAGGTGGAGGCTTACGTGGTGCATATACTGCCGGGGCTCTATGTTGGTTATTAGATCATGATATTACTTTTGATTATGGGGTAGGGATATCCATCGGTGCCTTGTATTTGAGTGCTTATATGAGTCAAAACCAAGCGCTTCTAAAAGAGTATTCTATAGATCTAGCAGGTAGTAAAAATAATGTTGGCATCGTCCCTTTACTAAAAGAAGGAACGCTTGTTGGCTATGATAATATGTTTAGACAAGTGGTAGAAAATGATTGTCACATTGA
Source organism: uncultured Erysipelotrichaceae bacterium (assembly GCA_964501425.1). GTDB lineage: Bacteria > Bacillota_I > Bacilli_A > Erysipelotrichales > Erysipelotrichaceae > JAQUCI01. The sequence continues at coordinate 3,352 of CAZCSQ010000081.1, read as the reverse complement.
TATTGATGTTTTAAATGCCAATCCTGTACGCTCAGAGATCGGAGTCTATGATCTTAGTACCTGTGAAACCGTTTGGATTAGCAATGATCAAATTGATGCGGCAAGCTTGTATATTAAGGCGGCTTGTACTTTACCGATGTTTGGACGTAAGGTCAATGTCAACGGTATTGATTATCTTGATGGAGGGATTACAACGATGATCCCGATCAATCGAAGTATCATTAATAATAACACTAAGCATTTTGTGATCACTACTAAACCGGAAAACTATGTCAGAAAGCCTTACAGTAAACTCGTATTATGGTTATTTAAGGTTGTCTATCGTAAATATCCTAAATTGGCTAAAGATATCGCTAAACGCGATAAAGCTTATTATGATGAATTAAATAAGATCAAGGATCTAGTTAATAATCAGGAAGCGATCCACGTTTATCCCAGTGCCGATAGTGGAGTGACCCGTTTTAGTGGTAGTATTGAACAGTTACAACATCTGTTTGATCTAGGATATAATGATATGGAAAAAAGAAAAGTGGAAATCAACACTTTTATGAATAAGGAGTAAGATGTATATCAAAGAATTTGCCCGTTATACGAGTATTGATGAATTAACGCAAGGATTTGCCTTGTATGAAAATAAGGTCATGGTCTTAAAAAACCGCAAAGATGGTCTTCATCATTTTGACGATGGTCAGGATAATGAAGTAAAGATCATTATGGAAAATGATAAGATTCTCTATGCTTATTGTGATTGTGAAATAGAACAACAAGGTTATTGTGCTCATGAAGTAGCTTGTTTTTTATCCTTGATCAGTGAAACAGATCCAGAATATGACCTTGAAGAGGTCAAAGAGTTTCTGTTAGAAAATGATGAATTGAATGATGAAGTCTATGATGATTATCAAGAGTTGATCGATAATGATGAGTTTGAATTAGCTGATTTTTTAAGTGATAAGTCTAAAGAAGAATTATTATGGATCATTAATATGATGGATACGTTCGATCCTGAACTGGGTTTGTTGATCTTTAGATTATACTATGATGAAATAATGAAAAAGTAAAAAAAGGCGAAAGCCCTTTAAAAATGTCTAGTCAATAAGGCGCTATCATGTAAAAGATCATCGACATTATCAAAGCCTAATTGATGTAACATTTCAATCACATAGGGATTATCAATCGGAGTTGGATAGAGGGCTTGATTACCATAGCTTACTACATTAGCTTTACCCGTTTCTTTATCAATGATCGCTTTGGGTCCACCAACACAACCACCAACACAGCCCATTCCTTCATAGAAATTAGCTGTTATATCCCCACTTAAGATCTTTTGGATCAAAGCTTTACATGCTGGTACACCATCGGCTTGTTCACTTTTGATCTTGATCATATTATCAGGACTTAAACGATCGATAGTTGCTTTGACTGCTTCACTGACACCACCGGTATAGGCATAAATCCGACCAACGCGTGATGAGTGGTCTTTTTCGTCTTCTTCCATTAATGATGGATCAATGTTCATTGCTGTAAAGACATCTTGGATCTCTTGAAAGGTTAGTACATGATCGATCGCATCATTAACATCAGTCTCCTTAGCTTCAGCCTTCTTGGCGATACATGGACCTATAAAGACAGTTAAACAATCAGGGTAGAGCTTTTTTACAGTTCGTCCAGCCGCGATCATTGGTGATACAGCTGCGGGGACATGTGGTATTAGTTCTTGATAGATCTTACGGATCATGGCTATCCAGATTGGACAACAACAACTGGTTAATTGATAATCATCTTTTGTCTTAATGTTTTGAATGAATTCTAAAGCTTCCTTCAATGTTAAGATGTCAGCGAATAGGGATACTTCGATCACACCATCAAATCCCATCGCTTTTAAAGCACTACGTAATTTGCCAGGGGTCACGTCTGGACTAAATTGGCCTAAAAAAGCAGGAGCGATCAGGGCATATGATAGTTTCTCGTTGTTTAATAATGATTTAAGTGCTGGAATAATGTCTTTTGAGCTAACTAACTTTTTGTTGGGACAAGCGCTTAAACATGCTTCACAACCAACACATAATTCCTTGTTGATCTTAACGCCATCTGGTTCAAGTGTTAAAGCGTTGAATAAGCAACTACCAATACATTTAGCTTGGTCTAAGTGGGTACAATCACAATCAGCTATTCGCCAGATTGGCGCATGCTTTTCTGGGTGCAGAAGACAATCGAGTTGGTCTTGATCAAAATCATCAGGCATATTATCTGTATTGCCATCTTGCTCAAGCGTTTGTTGAAGTAAGCGTTGATAAATTTCCGTAAATGTAGTCATATTATCTCCTTTTATAGTTAAATAATACCATAATCATGATAATTGATTCATAATACTTGCAAGATGATAAACAATGTGGTAAATTATCAATCGTAAACATTACCTTATAAAGAGCGACTGAGGGTCAGGCCCGAAGAAGTCCAGCAACCTATTGAGATGATCAATGTGGTGCTAAGTCCTGCGGTATTATACCGAAAGATAAGGATGATCTGCTAATAACACGCGTTCATCCGCGTGTTTTCTTTTAAGAGTAAGTTTAGATAAGGAGATAAAGATGAGAAAACATTATTTTACATCCGAGGCTGTCGCTGAAGGACATCCGGATAAGATTTGTGATCAGGTCGCTGATGCCATCTTAGATAGTTTGATCGCTATTGATCCAAACTCTAGAGTAGCTTGTGAAGTTACGGCTGAAACAAACGCTCTTCATATCATGGGAGAGATAACTTCATCAGCACAGGTTGATTATGAAGCGATTGCTCGTAGAGTAATCAAAGATATCGGTTATGTTGATCCAGATCTTGGCTTTGCGGCTGATACTTGTGTGATTACATGTAATCTAAATCAACAATCCGCTGACATCGCCCTTGGGGTCGATCATTCATCTGAGAGTAAAAGCGGAGATGAAGATGGTAATGGTGCTGGTGATCAAGGGATGATGTTTGGTTTTGCCTGTGATGAGACTGAAGAGTATATGCCTTTAGCGATTAGCTTGGCGGAAAAGTTAGTCCAAAGACTAGCGTTAGTTAGAAAGAATAAGACTTTGCCTTACTTAAGACCAGATGGAAAATCACAAGTTACCGTTGAATATCATGATGGTGTACCTAAAAGAGTAGAAACGATCGTAATCAGTGCTCAACATGAGGCTTATGTTGATATCAAAACACTTCAAGAAGATATCAAAAAAGAAGTTATCGCCAAAGTCATACCTGCCTATTTATTAGATGATGATACGATTTATCATATCAATGCGACTGGTCGCTTTGTGATTGGTGGACCAAAAGGAGACACTGGTCTAACTGGTAGAAAGATTATCGT
>CAZCSQ010000080.1:0-4062 GCA_964501425.1 uncultured Erysipelotrichaceae bacterium | reverse complement strand
GTTGAAGAGATTGAGAAAAAAGGATTATCCATATTAGAAAGCTTAAATTCAGCTACGGATTATGCTTTGGCCAAGCAGGCCTTCGTTGATTGGCAAACATTGTTGGCGTCAGTCGCTACCCAAAGCACTTTGGCGGCAGTTAGACATGAAATCGATACCCTAGATGAATTTTATGATAAGGAACAAGCTTATTGGGATGAAGTAACACCAGAACTTGAGAAGACGATCCAGAAATTTACATTAGCGTTGCTAAGTAATAAATTTCGTGAAGACTTTGAAAAAGAGTTTGGTAAATTATTATTTACTAATGCTGAAATTCAGCTTAAAACATTTAAACCTGAGATCGTTAGTTTATTACAAGAAGAGAATCGTTTAACGACTGAATACTCAAAACTGATGGCATCAGCTCAGATCATGTTTGATGGTGAACTGAAGACATTATCTCAATTAAGTCCATATAAGCAAGATGTAAATGATGAGACAAGAAAAGCTGCATGGTTAGCTGAATCAGCTTTTTATGCGGATAATCAAGATAAGTTAGATACCATTTATGATGAATTGGTCAAAGTAAGAACCTTGATGGCTAAGAAAATGGGCTATGAAGACTATATTGAACTTGGTTATTATCGGATGATGCGTAATAGTTATGATCAAAATGATGTAGCTAAATTTCGCCAAGCGGTATTAAAATATATCGTTCCCTTGGCTGATGAATTAAAACAAGAACAAGCTAAACGAATCAAGGTAGCATATCCGATGAGTTTTGTGGATGATATTTTAGCTTATCGTAGTGGTAATGCAAAACCGGCAGGTAATCCTGATGATATATTAGCGCATGGTAAAACAATGTATCATGAATTATCGGATGAGACTACTGAGTTTATTGACTTTATGTATGATAACGAATTATTAGATGTATTAAGTAAAAAAGGTAAAGCTGGTGGAGGTTTTTGTACAGAGATAGCTGATTATAAGTCACCGTTTATCTTTGCGAACTTTAATGGAACGCAACACGATGTTGAAGTAATGACACATGAAGCAGGTCATGCCTTTGCGGCTTATATGGCTCGTGATGTCTTTCCTATGGAATATCGTAATCCAACGCTTGAATCATGTGAGATTCATTCTATGTCAATGGAGTTCTTTGCTTGGCCTTGGGCAGAAGGTTTTTTCAAACAAGATACGGATAAATTCTACTATGGCCATTTAGAAGGAGCCTTGACCTTTATTCCTTATGGAACAATGGTGGATCATTTCCAGCATATTATCTATCAAAATCCCGAATTGACTCCAACAGAGCGCCATCAAGAATGGAAGAAACTGGAAGGACAATATCGTCCTTGGTTAAAAATAGCTGAATTGCCATTTTATGGAGAAGGTAAAGGTTGGCAACGTCAACAACATATCTATAATTCGCCATTTTACTACATTGATTATTGTTTAGCCCAAACAGTAGCTTTACAATTCTGGGTTAAGATGCAAGCGGATCGCAAACAAGCGTGGAGTGATTATATCGCTTTGGTCAAGAAAGCCGGATCGATGATCTTTACGGACCTTGTTGAAACAGCTGGACTAGCCAATCCTTTTGGTGAAAAAGCCTTAGCCCAGGTAGCAGCGACGGCTAATCAATTCTTAAATGACTTTGATACTGATAAACTAGTTTAATCAAGGTATGTTAGAAAAGATAAACTAAATAAATAGTAAAACTTAATGCATGAAAGATAGCGCTATAATTGAGTTATCAACTAATATAAGTTAAAATATACTGGACATAGATCCAGTATATTTTATGATCAATATCAAATATCTAAAAGGAGACAATATGAAAAACTACACAGTAAAAGAATTGGCTAAGATGATCGATCACACTTATTTAAAGGCTTTTGCGCAAGAAAGTGATTTTGTGCAATTATGTAATGAGTGTAAAGATAATGGTTTTGCGATGGCGGCTATAAATTCATACCCGGTTAGTCTTTGTCATAAACTGTTAAAAGATAGCGATGTTCATGTTGGAGCCGCGATCGGATTTCCACTTGGTCAAACAACGATTGCTGTTAAAGTTTTCGAAGCTCAAACAGCGATTGATGATGGAGCTGATGAAATTGATTATGTGCTTAATATTGGTAAATTGAAAGATGGCGATCTTGATTATGTAAAACAAGAGATGATCAGAATGAAAAAATGTTGTGACGCATCTAATGTAATTCTAAAAGTCATCTTTGAAAATTGCTATCTAAGTCAAGATGAGATCAAACAGGCCGCTTTAATAGCTAAAGAAGTAAAGCCTGATTTTATTAAAACTTCAACTGGTTTTGGTCCATATGGAGCAAGACTTGAAGATGTTAAATTAATGAAAGAGACAGTTGGGTCTAGTGTTAAGGTCAAAGCAGCTGGTGGTATCAAAGATTTAAAGACAATGTTGGCGATGATCGAGGTTGGAGCAGAAAGGATTGGCACAAGTAGTGGTATTAGCATCATTAAGGAATATCAGGAGTATCTTAACCAATGATCACTATTTTAAAAAACGCGACGTTGATCATTGATGGTCAAGATAAGATCGATAAAGCTAATATGGTGATCAAAGATGGACTAATACATGAGTTTTCATCAGTAGATGTTACTTTAAAATATCCTACCGCAACCCAAATTGATCTTGAAGGTCATTATATTTTACCCGGTTTTATTGATACTCATATTCATGGAGCTAATAATCACGATAGTGTTGATGGGCAACAAGCTTCAATTGATGCGATCAGTTATAATGTGATCAAAGATGGTTGTACTGCTTTTTTGGCTTCCTTTACCGTTATTTCGCATAATGAGATGTTGGATGTATTAAGAAGATATCGTGATATTACTCAACCACAAAACGGAGCTATCTTTCTTGGGATTCATGAAGAAGGTCCATATCTTAGTAAAGAATATAAGGCTTTGATGGATGAAAGATATCTAAGAGATCCTTCAACTTGTGAACTTGATGAAATGATCGAAGCTTCTAATAACAAGATCGTAAGCATGACAATCGCTCCTGAATTAGATGGTATGGCTGTTTTTATCGATCACCTTAAAGAAAAAGGAATAACGGTGATGATCGGTCATAGTGGGGCTAAGAGTCAAGATGTCGCTATGGCGCTTGCACATGGGGCTGATGGCTTTACCCATTTATACAATGCCAATTCCCAACACCTACATCGTGATCCTGGTGTAGTAACTGGTGCTTTTTTAGATAATGATTCTTATTGTGAACTTATCTGTGATGGTTATCATATTCATGATGATGTGATCAAGATGAGTTATAAATATCTTGGACCAAATAGGATAGTTATCATAACTGATGCTATGTTAGCGAAGGGTATGCCCGATGGAGAATATGTATTTAGTAATCTTTCATGTCAAAAAAAGGGTACACATGTTTGGGTTAGTGCCACCGGTAGAAGAGCGGGAAGTGCATTTGGGATGATCGACGCCGTTAAATACTTATTAAAGACGGTTAATTGTAGTTTGAATGATATTGTTCAGATGGCTTGTGTAAATCCCGCTAGGTTGGCTAAAGCTAATAATAAAGGCAAATTAAAGATTGATATGGATGCTGATCTTTGTGTATTAGATAAGAATATGGATGTTAAAATGACGATTGTTGGTGGTCAGATCGTTTATCAAAAGTAATTATTGAGATCATTTTTATATTTTACGAGGCTTAAATATGTTATACTCTTAATGCTTTGGAGGTACTAATGGGTAATTATTATGACATCTTAGTTGAAAACATAAATCAAGCTCTAAAAGCTAATGATTATGTATTGGTAAAGCAATTGATCGATGATGAACTTAACATGCCCTATGTTCCGCTTGAGGTAGAAAAAAGATTGAAAGCTCTTAAAGAAAGCTTACCAATTAAAGATGAAGCCCTGAAAACGATCAATGTCGATTATGATATGATCGCTCTACTTTTAAAAGGCAGCGTTCAACAACAAGTGCAAGCGATCGAGTATTTAGATGATCTAAACATTCGTGTTTATTTACCACTAATCAAAGACTATTTAATTAATGATAATTTGGCTA
>CAZCSQ010000079.1:0-4132 GCA_964501425.1 uncultured Erysipelotrichaceae bacterium | reverse complement strand
ATGATCATTTTGATGTGATTACAAATCGTCATGGGTCATATAATGTAAGTGAATTAAAAAGAAGTCTTAAAAATGAAGGTGTCTTTATTACACAACAAGTTGGTGCGGAAAATGATCGAGAATTAGTTAGACTATTACAACCTGAAAATGAAACATTACCATTTCCTCAGCAATATCTAGAAATCAAGACAAAAGAATTGATCGATCATGGATTTGAAATATTGGAGAGTGATGAAGCCTATCAACCCATTAAGTTTTATGATGTTGGAGCATTAGTGTGGTTTGCCAAAATTATTCAATGGGAATTTCCTGGTTTTTCTGTAGAAACGCATCTTGATAATTTGTACAAAGCACAAGCTATATTAGAAACAAATGGAGTAATTGAGGGTCGTATTCATCGATTTTATATAGTTGCTAAAAAAACGAATAGGTCTTTTTGTTAAGACTATCTTTTTATACATACTTGGTGTTATGGTTTATATATAAACATACAAGGAAAGTTCACTAAGAAGATAGTGAAGTAAATGACTATATAGCATAAGTATTTAATCTCAGTTTAACTTGTGTAATCAAAGGAGAAATAATCGATGAAATTCAACTTAGCATTTGCAGATAAGACGATGGACGTAAATATAGAAGATAATAATGTACAAGAAGTGCTCCACGCAAATGATGTGCAAGTATGTTTGAAAGGGAAAGATGAAATTGCAAGAGCAATAAACAACCCAATTGGTACAAAAAAACTAAAAGAAATCGTTTCACCAAAAGAAAAAGTGGTTATTGTCACAAGCGATATTACTAGACCCATGCCAAGTAGACTGGTTTTATCATTAGTAATACATGAACTAGAGATGGCTGGGGTAGCTCATAGTGATATCAGCATTGTTTTTGCCCTTGGTATCCATCGTAAACATACAAAAGCTGAAATGAAGTATTTGGTAGGGGATGATATATATCAAAAGATAAAATGTATGGACAGTGATATTGATGATTGTGTAAATCTTGGACATACGAAGAATATGACACCTATTGATATATTTAGACCCGTTGTAGAAGCTGATAGACGCATTTGTTTAGGTAATATTGAGTATCATTATTTCGCCGGTTATAGTGGTGGTGCCAAAGCAATCATGCCTGGTGCATCAACTAAAGCAGCAATCCAAAATAATCACAAGAAAATGGTAGAAATTAATGCTTGTGCTGGTAATTTACTCACAAATCCTGTGCGTACTGATTTAGAAGAAGCTATTAATTACATTCCAGTTGACTTTATCGTCAATGTAGTACTAAATGAAGATAAAGAAATCATCAAAGCGGTAGCTGGTCATTATATCGAAGCTCATCGTGAAGGATGTAGCTATCTTGATCAACTTTATAAAGTTAAGATAAATGCTAAAGCGGATATAGTCATTGCTTCTGCTGGTGGGTTTCCCAAGGATATCAACTTGTATCAAGCACAGAAGACTTTGGATAATGCTTCTCACGCCGTAAAAAAAGGAGGTATTATCATTCTTGTTGCATCATGCAAAGAGGGATTTGGTGAAGCTACTTTTGAAGAATGGATGATCAACGCTAAAAAGCCTTTAGAATTAATTGATAAGATAAAAACTGAATTTATTATTGGAGGTCACAAAGCGGCAGCAATTGCTAGTGTACTCCAACAAAATCGAGTATTTCTTGTTTCTGAATTAGATAACAATATTGTAAGAAACATGTTTTTTGAGCCATACCATAGTATTCAAGATGCTTATGATGATGCTTTAAGCATTATGGGAAACAATGCCCCGACAATCATAATTCCTCATGGTGGATCGATATTACCTTTTATTTGATAGATTGAAGAGTATTAGGTATGTTTATGAAAATGAAAGAAAAAAGCATTAAAAGCTTGCCTCAGAGAGTAGAGATTATATTATTTTGAAAAAGGAGGATTTGTAATGAAAAAGAGAATGTTTATCCTTGTTATTATGTCGGTGTTTATTTTATTTACTGTGGTTGGCTGTATACCAGGTGATGGTAGTGCTAGCGCAATTAAGCCGGCTGGCTTTTTATGGGGAATATGGCATGGTTGGGTTGCCCCAGTATCATTGATCATGGGACTCTTTAATGACAATATAAGAGTTTATGAAGTGTTTAATAGTGGTTGGTGGTATGACTTTGGTTTTTATATGGCAGTTATCAGTGGCTTTGGAGGTCTTGCCTTATTCCGTAAAAAAGGTTCAAAACACAAGTAATTTGTAACTTCATTTATTAGAGACTGAAAACGAATCAAGACCGTGAAAGAGGCATATTATGAGTAATACAATTAAAGACAATATAAAAGTTGGGGCTAAGGTTTGGGTTGTGCAAAAACAGGATCAACGATCAGGCAAATTGACCGAAGGAGTTGTTTCAAAAATATTGACCAATTCCAAAGATCATCCACATGGTATTAAAGTAATGTTGGCAAGTGGAATTGTTGGTAGAGTCAAGAAGATTGATTGATCTTCAGTGATAAAGGAGATAATCATGAATAGTCAAATCATCTATTTCTCCCATGGAGGAGGACCATTACCTATTTTAGGTGATCCAACACACAATGCTATGGTCAAGTTTATGAAAGATCTGCCTAATATGATTGATAAACCTGAAGCGATCATCGTTATCAGTGCGCATTGGGAAGAAGCGATTGTGACAGTGCAGGGTCAAGAAGAACCAGAATTGACGTATGATTATTATGGCTTTCCATCAGCTGCTTATGATATCAAATACCCGTGTCAAGGTAATCCTAAATTGGCAATAAAGATTGCTGATCTTTTGAAAGATAATGATATTGAATGTCTTGTAGACAATAAAAGACCGTATGATCATGGGGTATATATTCCGCTTTTGATGATGTATCCAAGTGCTGATATTCCGGTTATCCAAATATCACTAAAACAAGGGCTTGATCCATTAACACATCTTCAGATAGGAAAAGCTTTAAGACCATTACTATCTGAAAATGTGTTGGTCATTGGCTCTGGGTTTTCTTATCACAACATGCGTAGCTTTGATTTTGCTGGTAAAAACACTGAAGATAAGATTAATGATAGTTTTCAAGATAGACTGATTGAACTATGTTGCGAAGAAAGAGATTTTAATAAGCGATACAATAGTTTTATCAACTGGGAGAAATTACCTGGTGCCCGCTACTGTCATCCGCGTTCAGAACATTTAATGCCGCTTTTAGTATGTGTTGGACTGACAGAACTATTAGCTAAAAAGATCTTTGATGATTATATTATCGGTAAACGAGCAATAGCTTTTTTGTGGAATAATGTTTGATCAATCTTTATTAACCTAAATACATATTAAGGAGATGGATTATGGACCAGAAAAAACTACTAATAGATCCCAATGTTAACGTAGACAATGATTTGCTTAAGCAGTGCTTAAAGGATAGTTTTAGCGCTTATCTCTCCTTACTAAATGAATGTTCGGCATTAGAGGTGAATATAGAGTGGCGTTATTATAATGATGTAAAATCATGGCTTGCTAAGGCGGTCCACAAAAAGAAAACGGTCTTTTGGCTTTCTATTTGGGACGGGTATTTTAAAATAAGCATGTACTTTAACGAAAAAACCCGTATTGGTATTGACTCACTCGCTATAGCTCATTCAATAAAGCAACAGTTTTTAAGTGAGCCGATAAAAGGTAAATTTGTTCCATTGATAATTGATGCTGATAGTAATGCACAAATCGTAGATTTGGTTGAACTGATGAAATATAAGATTAGCTGTAAATAAGGAGATAAATATGAATTGGAACTATGAAGAAGGAAGAATATTTGGAGTTGAAGATAACAAGGTAATGGCTGAGGTTACATATTATTTTACTAATGATAATGAGATCGTGATCGATCATACATTTGTTGATCCATCTTTAAGAGGTCAAGGAGTGGCTGGTAAGATGATGGAAGTTGTTGCTCAATATTTAAGAGATAATAATATGAAAGCTTCCGCGACTTGTTCATACGCTAATGCATGGCTTAAAAAACACAAAGAATCACATTCAGATATAATGTCTTTTGCGATTGATGATGCCGATGTTGCTTGTAAGTTAGATGGTAAGCGTTAATAATTGCAAAACATCTTCCACAATAGAAAGATAG
>CAZCSQ010000078.1:1596-4139 GCA_964501425.1 uncultured Erysipelotrichaceae bacterium | reverse complement strand
TTCCATAGACTACCTTGATAGTCTTGATAGACTAAAACACTGTTAGATAAGCTGTAAATAAGTGCTGCATCGCTTGTTACAGGAGCGACCGTATTACCATCATATAAATTAAGAGTGCCTGTTTCATCGATAAAGGCAAGGTAATCAGTAACATGATCAAATGCGAAGGTATCCTTTATATAATTATAAACACTGTTACCCAGTAATTGATCCTTAAAATACACTTCTTGTACCCATGCATCCGCATCAATCATTCGCGAAATCAAAATGTCATCCTCATCACCAATTACTTCTACTTGATAAACATCACTTGCGACAACATCCCTTTGATAAGTATCACCATCTACTGTTATTTTTACTAGATCGCCATTATATGATTCATCTTGGTTTTCGATATAGTAGAAAGTTTTATTAAGTGTTCCCCATCTAAATGATCCTGTATCAACCTCAGTTACTGGTATGTTAAGATAGGATGTAATTTGTGTTTCAAGATTATTTATTTGCACACTAATCATACTTTCATCTTGATAGTGTAATGCTATATCTTTAGCTAGATAGAAGTCACTACTATCAAAGATATTACTTAGTTTTACTCTTCCATATTTTTCTACATCTATAGTATAAGGTCTACCAACAATCAAAACTTGTCCATCATCAATCTTCTCATTTGGATATAAGAACATCTCAGATAAATATTCAGTACTTAAGTAATCATAGCTTCCACCAACACCTAATATGAAATACATAGTCCGACGAGCTTCAGCCATGTTACTCATCTTATCGCGTACAATATTTCTTTCACCAATAGTTGAATAAATATATTCATCATAGAAGTACTGATTGATATCAGTGTATTGATTCATATCCGGTTGTTTTAGATTGGCATCAGTTTGATAAGCATCATCTTCAATGATCTGATCAAGGGTAACACCAGGTATATTCATTGTTCCTTTATAAAAACGTGGTCCATAACTACCATAATCAAGATTATTGCTATCTACTTGATAGATGAACCTCTTTGTTTGACCATCCTTATTGATAACAACATCACCAAACTCTTCATGATAAATAATACTTAGATCATCAGACCATGCAAACAGTTGGTTGTGTGCAATCGACACTTTATTAGTCTTGGAGGTTACATCATATAGATTAACCATTTGGGCATCATCAAGATACAGAACTCTTGTAAGTTCTTCATTATAAGCAATCAAATGTTCAAAAGTACTAGAGATTAAAGTCGATTCTTTAAGATCACTAAAGTAAAGACTTTGTCCTTGATCATCTTGTTTGACGTAGACAAATTTCTGACAACTCATATCAGTATGGAAATAATATGACATAATGTTAGAATCAATCAATGTATTGGCTTTCTTATTAACATCAAAGACATAGTAACTACCTAATCCATACTCCACAAATACTGGATAAACTAAACGTTGGTTATCAAGTGATCTAAAGATTAGTTGACTATAATGATCAAAATAGGCTTGTTGATCAGTATACTCATCACTTACGACTAATTCTGAATCATTCTCTAGAAACTTGATCTTGAGACTATCAGCTTGCTGAAAGACAACATAATCCCCTAATACCTTATCACTACTACAAGCTGTTAATAATAAGCCAATAATAAACAAAACAATAACGATTGACTTTTTCATCATCTTTCTCCTTGTCAGATGTTTGTATCTATAGCACATTAATCCAAATAAAAACATGATTATTATGGATTTATGTTTATTTAATTAGCATTAGTTAGACTTAGCTATTTCCATATTGGATATGTCCTTGGGTTTTATATTTTACTAAAATCATTATCTTATACAGCCCTGATGATGTCAATATTCATTTGTAACAATAGGCACAAACTAAATTATCTTGTGCCTATCTTATTTAATTTCAAGATAAAAACCATTTATAAACAAAGAAAAATACCACGAGGAGGAAACCTTCGTGGTATTTTCTGTATTTCGTTACTTACTTACTTCTTCAGCAACGATTGGACCAGCTAAGAATCCTGATGTAAATGCCCAACCTTGAGCAGCACCACCATAAGCGACATATTCTTTCTTCTCAGTGAATAATACACCCATCGAATCAGTACCTACTGCATACAAGCCTGTTATAGCTTTACCGCTTGAAGTCAAGACTTGGAAGTTTTCATTAATATCTAAACCACCGACGGTTGAATAAACCCAAGGAGCACCAATTACGGCATAATAAGGGCCTTCTCCTTCAACCTTTTGGAAAGTATCCTGATCAGTTACGATCGGACCGGAGATTCCAAAGACAGTTTCACTTTTGACAATACCATCAGCTGGATTAACTCTTGTTTCACAATAGTCGTTATAATCACTAACTGTTTTACTTAGTACTGCCTCATCGATATTTAATTTAACAGCCAACTCTTCTAAACTATCGGCTTTAACGACGATACCGTTATTAACGGCTGTGTCTAACACTTCGTAAGCTTCAGGAATTGGAGTTAATGCTGGTAATCCACCTTGATTAATAAAGATACCTAATGTATTAAATCTTAA
>CAZCSQ010000078.1:0-1496 GCA_964501425.1 uncultured Erysipelotrichaceae bacterium | reverse complement strand
TATTTTTGCGTCATCTCAGCACTACCCGCAAAACCACCAGTAGCTAAGATAACTGCTTTAGCGTTGATCGTATATTCAGTACCATCGGCACCTTTAGCGATAACACCAACGATTGCACCACTTTCATCTTGAATTAAATCAGTAGCTTCAACTTCGATCAGATACTCTCCACCATAACTAACAAACTCATCAACAAGTTTGTCAAAATAGGTGGCGATCTCTGTCTTAGGTGTTCCAAATGCTCCACCATAGTTAACACAGATCTTGTATGGTTCAGATAGACCTTGAGTAGGTGCACCAAAGACAAATCCCTTTTCAATTAAGTAGTCAACTGAACTACCTGATTTTTCCATCATGTAATCAATTGCCCATTCTTTAGCATCGCCTTCTGTATATTCCATCCACGCTGCTTTTAATTCATCAGCGTCGACATATTCATTACCATCATTTTGTTCAACAAAATATGATGGGTTGATTGACATTGGTGATGTAGTAGTGGATGATGTACCACCATATTTACCAGCTTTATCAATAGCAAAGACTTTAACTTTATCACTATCTTGATCATATTTGTCATATAACGTCTCAGCAGCTGTTGTAGCCGCTGCTAAACCAGATCCACCCATACCAACAACAATGATATCGGTATCGATCGTTACCTGCTCTTCAGAGCGCTCAGACATGATATAGAATGCACTAACATCAGCTGGCACACCATTATTAGCAACGATCGCTTGTACTAAACAATCTTCCGTAGCTAGTTTGATCGCATTACTAGAAGCTGTCGCTCCTGTAATCGCATCAACCTTAACTGATTGCATTTCGATCATTTTAGGGATCATCTTTTCAATCGCTGAATTTAAGATTGGTTCAGTTTCACCATGATCGACAACAGCGATAGAGGTCATCTTATTGTCTTTAACCTCAACTTCAACAGTAACGGCGTAATTAGTCGCAAAGCCCCAAGCCTGAGCCGTATATACACCATCTTTTAAGGCAACACTTTTCTTATCAGTATTTCCACGTGCTTGATCTAAACAGTCATTTACACCAGCAATAACAGCGTTACTGGTAACTGTAGCTCCTGATACAAGATCAATCTTAGATCCTTGAGCTTTTAAGATTGCTTCTTCTAAAACCGGAAAAGCTACTTGTCCGATTGAAGCTGTTTCGTCATCACCGGTAATACTAACAGTACTTATCTTACCGTTTTCAATACTAAGGCTCACGATCACCTCTCCCCCATAACCTACTTGTCTTGAAGTATAAGTTCCATCAGTCAACTTATCTTTTCCTGAACAAGCAAACAAGGTCATAGCTAGCAGTGAACATAGAATTAATTTAACTACTTTCTTCATTCAACCCTCCTTTGTGATTGTTTTAACAATCTAATCTAAGTATAAACGTTGGAACTATTCCAATGTAAAGAGGTAAATGTTAAAATATTCACAGAGGTGAAATATGCACTTATATACGATCAAACAAATGTCTAAAGC
>CAZCSQ010000077.1:0-4148 GCA_964501425.1 uncultured Erysipelotrichaceae bacterium | reverse complement strand
CATCTAAATAGCTTTTGATCACTTCTTCATTTAGTGTTCCCATACCATAAGCAGCGATATTGCCATCAGCGTCAATGAGATATGTGATTGGAATTGAGGAAGCACCATAGGCTGAGGAAGCTTGAAGATTAATATCATAGTAAACCGGGAAAGTATAACCCTTATCAGCGATATACTCTTTACCATCAGTGGTTGTTTCTTTAACACCATCAGTAACGTTGACCATAAAGAAAGTAACCCTATCTTCATACTCTTCATAGAGATTTTGCATACCAACTAACTGCTCTGCACAATTGGGACACCAACTAGCCCAGAAATTCAAGACAATTGGTTTGCCAAATTGTGATGATAAACGCACATTATAGCCATTCACATCTTTAACAATGAAGTCCACAGCTGGACTTACTTCTTGTTCTTGCTCAGTCTCCTCTACTAACTGATTATTAGCTTTATAATTATCATTAAGATAATCATACACTAGTTTATTTATCCCTACAAAAGCCAATAAAACGACAATGTAGATCCAAACTCGATTCTTTTTCATCTAATCCTCCTTAAAAACTTAATAGCGCTAATAAGCGACTCATAATTCCTGTCATCATCAATATTCCCATTAGGATCAATAACAAACCACTGATCATATTGATGACCTTATAATTCTTCTTGATAAAATCTAAAGTATTCTTTAAGCGATCGATCAACACTGCGCTTAATACAAATGGAATACCAAGACCTATTGAATAAAGTAGTAACATTAACATGCCTTGTAATGTCGATCCTTGATGAGATGCTAATAATAAAGCTGAACCAAGGAAGGCTCCAACGCATGGTGTCCAACCTAAGGCAAAGATCGTCCCAAAGATAAAGGCTTTAAATATACTCAAACTACCAGTTTGATCAAACTTGTGTTCTCCTGGCTTAAATAACTTTAAGTTTAAAACGCCTAAGAAATTTAAACCAAAAATGATCACGATCAAACCAGTAATGATATTTACATAGTTTTGATAGACCCGTAAATATACACCGATCGTTCCAGCAAAAGCACCTAATATCGTAAAGACAACTGTAAAGCCTAAGACAAAAGAAAGAGCCCTAAACAAGATCGTACTACGATCATGTTGATCATTATCACCTGTGAAATACAAAATATACACTGGTAACATCGGTAATAAGCAAGGAGATATAAAAGTTATGACTCCCTCCATAAACGTTATCAAATAAACCATTAATCCTTATCTCCTTCTTCTTTATTAAAACAAAGATCAGCTAATGTTATCGTATTTAAGCGTTGATGACATAATTCACTTAAATCAACACAAACCGCATTTAAACGTGTTTGAACAATCGCTAATCTTTCATCATGGATTGGTTTACCATTGTTGATCTTGATCAAATCATGATCATCACAAGCCTCTAAGATCTGATCTAATGTGATCATCTTTGATGATTCACTTAGATAATAACCACCCATAGCGCCTACTTTAGTCTTAATTAACTTAGTTTTTTTAAGCTTTAACATTACTTTTCTGATTAGTGCCGCATTACTACCAATCTTATGAGCTAATTCATCACTACTGATGAAACCTTCATGATCACTTAAATAAGCCAAAGCATTGATCGCGATCAAATACTCAGCTTTCATTTTTATCCTTGTCTAATCTACGTAAAGCTTTGATAAGATCATATACCATCCAAGCGGAAATGACCACAAAACCCCCATATAATAAATAGTTGTTATAAACAGAACAGGTATAACACCAGCGATCACTTAATAAGAAATAAAGCGATCCAATATCAATCGCTAAAGCCAAGATAAAATTAAAGATAAAATCTTTACCTTTAAGCACGTTATATTTCCATAAACTCAATATGATAAATACTGAACTGATCAATATTGCTAATACCAATAAAACTATCATCCAAATGTCGTTCATAATTACTCCTTTTAACTTACTGCAATTATAATGATTACAGATGACACTTACAAACTTTTTGCCCAAAAAAAGCACATGAGCTAAGTCATGTGCTTTAAACTATTTAACGTTTACTTCCCAGGCTGGTAAGATAACACCTGGATATTCCCGATGAATAACCTCCGCCACTTCATCACTTTGGAAGGCTTCAGCGATTCTCACATACAGTTCATTGTCAACGTCTTCACTGCGGGCTACTAAGACATTGATCAAATTAGCAACGTTTGGATTAGCTTGGGGATCGATCGATTCCACAAAGATCAAAGAATCAGTCTTGTGTAAACCAGCAGAGATAGCTACACCACCATTGATGATCGCCGCTGCGACATCTGGTAATAAACTTGCGGTTAAACTAGCATCAACTTCGACGATGTCTAAGTTTAATGGATTGTCGATGATGTCGGCTTTAACTCCTAAGTAACCAACGGAAGGATCAACAGTTATCAAACCAGCTGATTCAAGTAGTTTCAATGCTCTACCACCATTGGTCGCATCACTTGGGATAGCGATCGTATCATTTTCCTTTAGTTCCGATACATCAGTGATGTTTTCTGAGTAAAGTCCAAGAGGCGCAACGATCGTTTCGCATACCACTGCCAGATCATAACCTACTTCACTTTTCTCTTTGTTTAAATAAGCATAATGTTGGAATGCGTTCAGATCAATGTCACCATCTGATAGAGCTGCGTTAGGTAGTGAATACTCCGTAAACTTTACTAGCTCAATAGTAACGCCTTCAGCCGCAAACTTTTCAATTACCGGTGTCCAATACTCATTGTACTCACCTACTGTGCCAATCTTGACAACAACAGGTTCAACTTCTGGTTCTTTGTCAGTGTTTGAACACGCCAACAAAGATAGTGATAATAAAACAGTTAATCCTAATACGATAATCTTTTTCATTTTCTTTCTCCTTAATGTGTTGTTTTCTTTATCAGATAATTACCGATGCCTTGAATCAAACTCACCAACAATAGGATAGTCAAGACTGTTATGATCGTTACATCGGTCATTCTTCTTTGAAATCCATAACGGATGGCAAAGTCTCCTAAGCCACCACCGCCAACAGCTCCCATCATCGCTGTTAAGCCAATTAAACTAACCATTGTGATCATCGTTCCCCTAATCAAACCAGGGATATTCTCACTTAGATAAACCTTAAAGATGATCTCCCATGGACTTGAACCACTAGCTAGTGCCGCTTCAATGATGCCGTCATCTATTTCGATCAACGCACTTTCCACTTGGCGACTATAAAATGGGATAGTCCCAAAGATTAATGGGATGATCGCACCCCTTACACCAAAACCAGTTCCTACGATCATGCGCGTAAAGCCGATCAGTAAAGCGATTAGAATAATAAAGGGAATAGAGCGGAAGATATTGATCAGTTTATCAAATAGGTTATAGATCAATACGTTTTCCATGATCCGTCCTTTTTTCGTAACCGTTAAGATAACACCGATCGTTAAGCCAAATAAAATCGATAGTATTCCTGAGTAAAGCATCATTTGTAAGGTCTGAGAGATACTTTGGATAAACTCCGCTTCTTTTCCAACCATGTTGGGAAACCACTGAGTGATCAGCTCAAACATAACGCTTCACCTCCACTCTGACACCATTTGCCTTAAGATAGTCTAAACTCTGATCTCTTTCTTGACCACCAACGACCACTACTAACCAACCAATGGGGTTATCGGCGATCAATTCTATATTGCCAAATAAGATATTGACCTTAACATTGAATTTTTTGATCATATTGAAGATCAAGGCGTCTTGTGTGTTTGCGTTACTATAACTTAACAAGACCAAGAGTTCATCAGTATTAAGCTGTAATCTTTTACTAGACAGATATTCTTCAAGCTTATCCATATTATCCGCTGAATGAACAAACTGTCGTGTCACATCGTGACGCGGATTATAGAAGACTTCTAATACTGAACCTTGTTCAATAACTCTTCCTTGATCCATGATCGCTACTTCATCACAGATATCTTTAACAACACTCATTTGATGAGTAATAATGACCATTGTTAGTTTTAACTTCTTATTTAATTCTTTTAATAGTCTCAGTATTGATTGAGTAGTCTGAGGGTCTAAGGCACTAGTAGCTTCATCACACAGTAATACTTTTGGATTATTAGCCAAGGCTCTGGCTATACCTACTCTTTGCAT
>CAZCSQ010000076.1:0-4197 GCA_964501425.1 uncultured Erysipelotrichaceae bacterium | reverse complement strand
ATCAATTTGATGTTACCTTGATAATGAAAGTTTTTCATCTTTTTTCATCATTTTACATTTGTATTGACACACCCATAATCGTCTAATACAATTAAAAATAGTTACGCAGGAGAACATAATGGAAAATAAAATCATTTCTCAACAAAAGGTAAAATTTGGTTTACCGACAGCTGTTACGATGATCGTGGGGATTGTCATCGGATCAGGCATCTTTTTTAAAGCAGATTCGCTATATGTCATCACTAATGGCAATATCCTTCTTGGTTGTATTTATTGGTTACTTGGTGCCCTTGGCATCATCTTTGGTGGCTTAACGATCGCAGAATGGGCTAAAAGATTAGATACTGTTGGCGGTCTTATCTCTTATAGTGAGATGGCCTTTGGAAAAGTCTTCGGTTTTCTAGCCGGTTGGTTTCAAACGATCATCTATCTACCAGCTCTATGCGCTATTATTGCCTTTGTCAGCGGCCTTTATACTTCACAATTATTTGGCCTTGCTGGTATGTCTTGGATCTGGTTGTTTACTTTTGTCTCTTTGTTTTTTATCTTTACCTTAAACATTTTCGCCACAAAATTGGCGGCTACCTTCCAAACGACAACGGTAATCATCAAACTTGTACCATTGATCATTTTTGCGATCATCGGTATTGTCTTTGGTAATCCTTCAACAGTTTTTGTTGAAGGCATTAGTCTTCCTTTATTGTTTGCGACAAGTTCAGGTATCGTCGCTGTGGCTTTCTCTTACGATGGTTGGTTAGTAGCTCCAAGTATTTGTCATGAGATCAAAAATGCTAAACGCAATCTATCATTAGCTTTAGCATTAGCTCCTATCTTTATCATGGTAATATACATTGCCTATTATGTGGGTGTTAGTGTTGTCGTTGGTCCGGAATTTATACAAACAGTCGTCGATGGTACAAGTACGATCCCAACTGTCTATAAAGCAGCTCAGATCCTTTTTGGTGATAGTGGAGCCAAATTGATCTTAGTCGCTGTTGTATTATCAATCCTTGGCGTCTTAAACGGTTTAGTCTTAGGATTAACACGGATGCCTTATGCTTTAGCTTTAAGAAAAGAAATTCCTTTTAGTGATAAGATATCGATCGTTAATAAAAAATATGACATGCCGCTTTATTCATGTCTGATCACGATCTTTATTACATTACTATGGCTTGGCATTCATTATCTATCAACAGTTATCCCCGCTTTAGCGACTCTCGATATCTCATCATTACCGATCATTATGACTTATTTCTTTTATATCTTACTTTATATTGGTATTATCAAGCTATATCTTGCTAAGCAGATTAAAAGCGTCTTCTCAGGTATGATCTTCCCAATACTCGCAATCCTTGGCGCCTTAGTGGTTATCTATGGTGGCTTTACGATGGAGAACTTTGAGATCTACTTATTGGTATCCTTTATCTCAGTCGCAGCAGGTCTCTTGATTATTCCTAAAAAAAGTGTTTAAATTAACTAAAGACGAAGATGAAAGATAGTAGTTATTCATTCAAGCATTAGAAAGATCGTGGTTGATGCAAACGATCCTTGAATAAATTAACGAATTGGACTTTCGGAGTTGCGATAACTATCGCCGGTAATTCCGTTAAAAACGAGCGACTCAGTAATGAGTAAGTTGGGTGGTACCACGTTAATCAGCGTCCCTTCAGGGACGCTTTTATATTGAAAGGAATAGATAATATGAAAAGAATGTTAAGTGGCATAAAGCCAAGCGGTCAATTAACACTAGGTAATTATATTGGAGCTCTAAGAAATTTTGTCAATTATCAGGACGAATACGAAATGTTTGTCTTTATTGCCAATCTCCATTGCATTACTGTCTATCAAGATCCACAAGAACTAAAAAAGAACCTAATTGATGCAGCAACGCTTTATTTAGCTTGTGGTCTTGATCCTAATAAGGCAACGATCTTTTTACAATCCGACATCAAAGAACATGCCCAGTTAGGCTTTATCTTAGCTTGTAATAGTTATCAGGGCGAATTAAACCGCATGACCCAATACAAAGAAAAGATCATCAAGAAAGAAAAAAGCATTACAGTTGGTCTTTACACCTATCCTGTCTTAATGGCTTCAGATATTATCATCTATGATAGTGATTATGTACCAGTAGGAGAAGATCAAAAACAACATGTTGAATTAGCTCGTGATATCGCTGAGCGTTTTAACAACACCTATGGTCCAACCTTTAATGTCCCTAATCCATTGATACCTAAATTTGGCGCTCGAATCATGGACTTACAAGATCCAACTAAGAAAATGAGTAAGAGTGATGATAACACTAAAGGATGTATCTATCTTTTAGATGATCTTAAAACAGTACGAAAAAAGATCATGTCAGCTATCACAGATAATGAAGCTAACATTAGGTTTGATAAAAAGAATCAACCAGGTATCGCTAATCTATTAACGATCTTAACAAGTCTAACAAGTGAATCAATAGAAAGTATCACTACTCGTTATCAAGGCCAAGGCTATGGTAGCTTTAAAAAAGAAGTAGCTGATGTTGTTTGCGCTACTTTAGAAACGATTCAGACAAAATACAAAGAAATCAAGGAAAGTAATATCTTAGAAAAAGTCTTAAGTGATGGCGCTAAAAAAGCCAGTGTGATCGCCGCCAATAAACTACACGAAGTTCAAGAAAAAGTTGGCCTTGAGATCAAATAAATAAACAGCGGTGATATCACTGCTGTTTTTATTGATAAGGACGTTGGGTAAAATTACCTATGATCTTTTGCGACTGTGAGATATTGATAAATACCTTCGGATCAATTTCAGTGATCGTATCAACGATCTCTTGAACCTCAAATGCATTGAGCACCATATACAACATCCATTTTGGTCTTTTTGAATACGCTCCTTCTCCACTCAACTTCGTTAAAGAATGCTGAGAACGCGATAAGATAGCGTGACAGATATCATCAGGCTTTTCCGTAATGATCGTTAAAGTCACTAATTTATACCGTTGATGATTGGTATTGACCAGCTGCGTTGCCACAAACTGGAAGATAATCGAATATAAAGCTTTTTCCCAACCAAAAAGAAAGCCAGCGATCGTTAAGACAATCGCATTAGCCATAAAGATGTAATTCCACATCGCTTTTTGGTAACGATTAGCCATATAGATAGCGATAAAGTCTGTGCCTCCTCCACTTGCATTAGCCATTAACGCTAATAATGTTGAAGCTCCAACAAATAAACCACCAAAGACCGCTACCAATAAGATATCATCAACTAAATACGCATTAGGTAAAACTTCAGCCAGGATACTTGTTAAAAGATAATTTAGTATGGAAAACAAGGTAAAACGTTTACCAATATATTTATAAACTAAAATGGTTGGTCCAATATTAAATAAGATATAGATTAAGCCAAAACTAAGTTTTATCTTAAAGAATTTCTCAAATATCCTGACGATCAATAATGATAAGCCACTAAAGCCTCCTGGAAATAACCCAGACGCATTTACGAAGGTTGTCAGTGCTAAAGCGTATAAAAAACTAGCCAGAACGACCATTAATATCGATTTCAGATCACTTCTTTTTTGGGTTGACATAGTTGTAATTCACTTTCTTTCAAAATATCATTATACATAAGTTTAAAAGCTTTTCAATCAAATTTTTGATGATCTAAAGCTTTACTTAGAAAGCGACAACGATCGAGTTGTTTTAAGATCACTCTTACATTAACGCAAATGATCATGTCTTCTTTATTCACAAAGTTCAATCGTGATAAAAAAGATGATACTTTGCTTGCTTTTAGTATCATATTAGCATTGATCCAAAATACACACCCTTTATCATTATCTTTGATCGAGAAAAAACAAGCATGCTTATTGATATAGATAGGAGCCTTCTTGATATTACCAAGAAAATAACGAGCACTAGTAATACAACCCTCTAAGCTTTTACCATTTAACAAACACCAATCATTAAGATGATCAACACTGAAAAGTGGCATATACGTTGAATTATTCAACGTTTTTATGTAGGTTGCCTTATGTTCTTTACTATCAGTCATAAACAAGATTATCTCCATTAGATCACCCACATATGATAGTAACTATAGACTAGTTTATCCTAAAAAAAATACGCTTACGCGTATTTATTCTTTGTCTGAACAACAACTCTCACATTCACTATCGTGATCATCACCACAATCACAACCTGAATCACA
>CAZCSQ010000075.1:0-4379 GCA_964501425.1 uncultured Erysipelotrichaceae bacterium | reverse complement strand
AGTACTCGTTTTATGTTTAGCAATGAATTCTTTGTGAAGCTTTAAAACAATGTATGGTATGAACAAGATGATCGCAACGATTCTGTTCTGTGGTGATGAGGCGTTGACTATTAAATGGATAAGGATCAAAGCGTAGCTTAGGTATGCCCATCGTTGAAGCTTAGTCCAAGTTTGTGGTTTCATCTTTTTACGGATCACTAGATAACTAGTGATAAATAAAGGAACCATGACTAGAAACGCTCCTAGACCAAAATAGGGAATGGCTCGTTGTTGACTAATGATTTCCGCTGCGTAATTAAGAGGATGGCTCATTAATAGTACAAAACCAATAATGGAATAGGGAGCACGAACACCTCTTAGTTTCTTGGTTAGTTTCCATTTCGGGTTTAAGGCACCGGTGATCATTACCACATAGAAGAAGGCAAAACCAATAAATCCTTTGATAAAAGGTGTCATGAAGACTTTTTCACGTAGTAGGATTACTGCTAATAAGACAAACCAAACACCTATGTAGAGTTGTTTACGATACTTTAATATTTGTGGTGTTAAATAATAAGCTATTACGATTAATAAAGTAATGACAATGGGACTAAGCATTGATTAGGCCTCGCTTTCAATAGTTTTAAGTTGGATGCGCTCACGCGCTTTTTTGGTCAATAACAAGCCATCAAACAAAACGATCAATGGTGGAAGGACGATGAAGGTGCTAAGTAGGGCTAAACTAATATTGATAACGGTCATAAAGCCAAAGTCTTGTAAGATCACAAAATCGGAAAATAATAAGACCGAGAAACCACCGATTGTGGTTAAGCCTGATGCTAAGACAGCTTTACCAATCTTTTGAATAGCTAAATACATGGCTTCTTGTTTGCTGAGACCAAGTTGACGCTCTTGTAAATAACGTTCCATGACCATGATCGTCATTTCACTGCCCATGCCTAAGACTAAAGCGCCTAGGGTTGCGGTAATGGGTGTGAAATCAATATTCATTGTGACCATGACCAAGCTTGATATACCAATGATCAAGATAACAGGGATAATCGGTATTAAAGCTTTAAATAGATTACGATAGATAAGAAGTAAGGCTATAAAGACAAGACCTATCCCAAGAAGGGTCATTGTGATGCGTCCTGAGGTCAAACCTTCGACCATTTCCACATCCATGACTGTTTTACCAGTTAACTGTATAGTCATTGGTGAATTAGCTAAATCAGCTTCTAAATTATGAATTAAAGTTTTCGCTTCATCAGTTGATAGATGTTTTATGTTTAATAAGATTAGGCTTTCATCTTGTTCAGGGTTAATAAACATAGCTCTTTGTGATGCTGGTAGATCATCTATTAATGATAATTGTTCATCATAAGTAGTAGTACTTGTTGAACCAAGTGTCGTTAATAGACTAGTTAAAGATTTGATACTAACGATCTCATTAGGATACTTGTCTTGTAGTGTTTGAACTTTCTCATCAATCCAAGTTATATTGGTTTGATCTAAAATATTATCATCTTTAAGATAGATAGCGATCTGATCGGTTGTTTGAATCGCATCACGAATGGTATGGATGTCAATTAAGGCTGGTAGATCTTGGGGCATGAATGTTTCAATATCGGTTTCAACACCTACTTGATTATCCACATACATACCATATCCAGCAATGGACACAACGATAAGTAAGATGGGAATCGATAGTTTTAAAGTAAGTTTTGTTAAACCATTAAAGAAACGATCAAGGTATGAGTTAGATGATGTTTGAGAAATCTTCTTTTTAGTTGGCTTATCATTTAGCTTACCAATTTGAATAATGGGTAAGAGTAAGAAGATACTACCTAAGAAACTAACAATGACTCCAATAGTAAGCATCTTACCAAAGTCTTGGATCATTGGAACAGGTGAGGCGTAAAGGGATATAAAGCCTAAGACAGTCGCAAAGACAGCGATCGCTACAGCTTTACCAATATGACTAACAGTTGTATGTACATTTTGTTCTTCTTGGAAGCGATTGTGGAACTGGATCGAATAATCAATACCTAAGCCAATCAAGATGGGAAAGACGGCCATTGATACCATTGTGACTGGAACATTGATCCAACTCATAAAGCCAAGCGTGGCGATAACCGACACAAAGATAACACCAAGACTTAACATCCGCCACTTAACTTTAAATACCAACAAGAGAACCCCAAACATGATCAAAACAGCTAAAGCGACCATGGTCATCATGCTGGCTTTCATTTCAGTGTGTAAAGCGATATCCAAAACAGTCTTACCAGAAATAGTTGGAGTAATGGTGGTAAATTCAGCATCTTCAACACTGGTGATGATTAAGTTGGTTAAACGTTCTTTTTCGGTATCACTTAGATTTCCATTTAGTTTAACCATCATCATTGCTTGAGTATCATTGATCACGACATCATCAAACGCTAATCGTAAAATACCATCTTCATATAAGACTAGCTCCATTTCACTAGTTAAACTAGGAACGGTAGCTTCCATCATTGTGCTTTTAACCTGGAAAGTATTAAGGCCTGAACTGATTTCTTGTAGATTAGCTCCCATACTCACAAAACCTTCAGCCATCGCTTTAAGTTCAGCTGGTGAAATGGCGTCTTTTAAACTATCTTTCATGCCTTCTAATTCATTACTTAAAGTGGCACCAATGGTATCTAGGGCACCAGCTGTCGCTGTTGTGCCATCTTGGATATTTTGGGTATTAGCTCCCATAGTATAGATACCAGTTGATGTACTCTCTAAATTACTAGCGATCATCAATAGGTTAGTCTGTAAAGGACCAGTTGTTTGATTTTGTGCTAAGGTGCTTAACTGATCTGCCACACTACTTAAACCATCAGATACTTGATAAAGACCAGTTTCCAATTGGGCAACGCCCGCACTCATTTGCGTTTGCCCATTGGCTAGTTCACTGAACTTAGCACTTATTTCATTTAGATCATCTAGTTTAGCTAACATCTCTTGTGGATCTTTGATATCTTTAGCTAATAATGCTTGACCAAGATCTTGCATCTTGATACCCATAGTATCTAAGCCAGTGCTCATTGTCTCAACATTATCAATGATCATCTTTGCTTGTTTTAAGCTGATCTGATTAACAACCGTTGCAGGACTAATTACACTAAAAATGTTTTCTTCATAAGTTAATCGTTCTTGTATTTCATACATCTTACGAATATTTTCAACACTTAGTAAGTCATCTTGATCATTAGCTTCAAATAAGATCAAAACAGCATCTCCGCCAAAGCTATCTTCCATAGCTTGATTAGATATATAAACAGGATTATCAACTTGAACTAAGGTTTCATTACCAGTTGCTAATCTAAGTTGACTGGCGCCAGCGATCATTACCGCTACTACCATTAACGTCAATAAGAGCGACTTAAAAGGTTTTCTCTCGATCAGAGAACCTAAATAATTAAATATTTTATTCATTACTAATTCCTTCCTAGAATCATGTTGGCCAACTCAGTGGCGTAAGTTTTGATAGAGATATCATCTTCCACTGGTAAATAGAGGAAGGATAAAAAGGAACCCATAAACAAGCGGATGATGAAATTATCATCATAATCTAGTTGATAGGTACTTAATAACTTACCAAAAGTGATAGCCATTTTTTGAATGATATTTACCTCTGTTTGATTAAGCAGATGTTCATTTAAGATAAGTTTGATGATACCACGATGTTGAGCTATGAATGTGATACGTTTATACAACAAGTTAGTTAATTCATCTAAACTGATCTTACCTTCAATCAAAGGCATATCATTAGTTAGTGATTCAAATAAGATTGGCTCAATTCCTGCCTGAAAGATTTCTTGTTTAGAAGAAAAATGACGAAATAGAGTTACTTCTGAAACACCGGCTGCTTTGGCTAGTTCTGCCGTTGTTGTGGCACTGTATCCTTTTTCAATAAAGACAGTCAAAGAAGCTTGAATGATCTGTTCTTTACGAGCAGTAGATGATAAGCGTTTTGTGTTTTCCATATATCTCCTTATGTAAGTAAGCACTTACTTAGTATAGGTTATGAACATAGCCTTGTCAATACAAAAAAAGACAAGGCTTATTATCTTGGTAATAGTAATGATATTGGATAATGTTAAATTTACACAAGCTGGCATATAGTTTACAATAAGGATAAATATATACCAATTAACAATACCTACATTTTATAATTAGAAAAGAGCAAGAAATGAAATATCTAGAAAAAGAGAAAACAGGAAAAGCATTATTTGAACTACAAGGAGTAAATGGTGAACTGTTTGTTTATGAAGATAAAGTAGTGCTAGAGCGCAAAGGTCCAATTGCTTTTTTGATTCATGGACTAAAAGGAACAAAGACAATTTTGTTTATGGATATCGCTAATGTCA
>CAZCSQ010000074.1:3027-4438 GCA_964501425.1 uncultured Erysipelotrichaceae bacterium | reverse complement strand
GCCGTTTTATACCAAAACTTATTACATTTTACGGACAAAGATCAAATCCGAACTAATGAAAAAAGTGTCGCGGCGGGAGATGTAGGTGATATTTCCCTTTTTAAACCCCTAATTCAATATGGACATACAGGTTTCTCTGGTAATATTCATGGTAAAGATCTAATGATCAGTGATGAAGATGAAGTATACCTTACCCAAACTAAGATCATTGCGATGACTGTCTATGATCTATTAAGTAAACCAGAATTAGTCGATCAGATCGTAAAATCGTTCAAACCAAAAATGACTTATCAAGAATATATCGCTTATTTACATACACAATGATTTCATATCTTTATTGTTGTGTTATAATTGGTCCCTAGGGGTGAATTTATGAAAAAGACGATCATTTTAAATCGTAAAGCAAAACATGATTTCTTTATCATAGACCGTTTTGAAGCCGGTATTGTTTTGTATGGAACGGAGATCAAAGCGATCAGAAAAGGTTCAGCACAATTAAAGGAAGCTTTCATTGAAGTAAGAGATGGTGAAGCTTACATAATTGATATGTATATTGGTCACTATGAACAAGGTAACCAATTTAACCACGAAGAAAAAAGACCCCGTAAATTATTGTTACATAAACAAGAGATCAAAAACTTATCACAAAAAGTTAAACTAAAAGGTTTTACGATCATCCCTTTAGAGTTATACCTTGATAAAGGACGAGCCAAACTTGAAATAGCCTTAGCTAAAGGTAAAGCCTTATACGACAAACGGGAATCACAGAAAGCTAAAGATGCTCAACGGGAAATAGAGAAGACAATCAAAAACTATCGATAAAGAAAAGCGGACATAAATCATGTCCGCTTTTGTATTGAGTATTGGTTTACCAGCTTCCGCCGCCGCCACCACCAAAGCCGCCGCCTGAGAAGCCACCACCACCGCCACCAAAGCTACCGCCTCCAGAGCCTCCAGTACTTCTTGGTATTGATACCATTGAAGATTGGATCGAGTTAAGTGAGCGAGTGAGATGATTGATAAGCAAGTAATTAGTCAACATATCATTACCTTGATAGAAACTAGCTGGTGGTATATCAAGATGTTCGAAATGTTTCTGCCAAACCTTGGTTAAGTTGAAGGCATAGGCATACGGTAAGATATCATAGAAGATGTATGGATTTTCTTCCGCCAACATCTTTAAGCGATCTTCTTCCGCTGTGACGATAAATTGTCTTAAGCCTAAGACTCTACCAAACATCCGATTGCCATATTCGGTCCTTTTGGACATAGGTACAGCTAAGAATAATAAAACAACTGAGCCAGCTACACCGATCAAAATATAGATAATAGGTACTGAATCAATATTCATTACCACATACATAAATAAAACTAAACCAAAGAAACCAGCGATAATGATTGAGAAAAACAT
>CAZCSQ010000074.1:1365-2927 GCA_964501425.1 uncultured Erysipelotrichaceae bacterium | reverse complement strand
ATCATCTTTACGATCTTCGATCATCAAATAGCCGTCTTTTCCCCATTCAATGATGAGTGAGGTTATATCACGGTTATTGACCGTGTTATCGATAATATAACCAACCGATGCACTGTTTAAACCTTCAGGTGGAGTGAATTCAACCGTTGTGATAACTGGTTCATCTTTTCCCCATCTAAAGTAAAGTATCGCAAACACTACGACCAACACCGCCGATATGATCATACTTCCATAGATATATGATTCATAAGTCGGGAAGGTAAAATAATCATTTTCCAGTGGTACATAAAGCGTAACACTTTCATAGTTGTTTAACATGGCACTATTAGTACAATGAATCTGATTGGAAGCCGGTAAGTATTCACAAGCAACTTTATCACTTTCTTCACCACCATAGTAACCACTAGTAACCGCTATCGCACTACCATCAACTGTTTTTGGTAAGTTGACAATGAGGTCGATATTAGCGATCGTTGTATCCCATTCTGAACCGATCAAGTTAAAATAGATCATTTGTGATCCATCGCTTAATCCAAGATCATGTGTTTGAATATCATAAGATAAACGATATACTTTCGTTCCTTCTACATAACGATCACCATCACCAATTTGAATAGTAACTCCTTCGGTATATATCTCTGTTTTATAATTATCACCGTAGACTTGGATGTTTTCTACAGGCCAGTTGTACTTTATTTCCTGCAGTTCACCATTAATATCCCAATTCATCGTATAACTGGTTGGAATATTACGATAGATACCATGTCTTTGATAATTAAAATAAGTAGTGATCTCTTCACTGATATGAAAACGACCACTCTCATTAACATCCATCACAACCTTATAGTTTGTGATATCAAAAGCTTCATCAGCTTTGATCGTTATCGGTGATAAAACAAACAAAAAGATAAATATCGCTAAGATATACTTGATTTTACTGATATAGTGATCTTTTCTATTTAGCAACATAATCTTCTTGTTAACCATTAAAATTGTACTTTAACGTTCTCACGTTGCCCAGCATCAGCAACCTCAAACAACGGTCTTTTTATAAAATTAAACATGCCAGCGATGATATTACTTGGGAATTGTTCAACTTTGGTATTAAACATCTTAACAACACCATTATAATATTTACGCGCATTAGCGATCTCAGATTCCATCAACTGTAGTTGGGCTTGTAAGTCTAAGAAGTTTGTATTAGCTTTTAGATCAGGATAATTTTCACTTAACGCAAATAATCTTCCTAGTGTTCCAGCTAAACCTTGCTCAGCAGCGATCTTATCTTCAACGGTGGTCGCATTTACTGCTTTATTACGAGCTGAGATAACACTATCTAGTGTTTCTTTCTCGTGTGATGCGTAACCCTTGACTGTTTCAACAAGATTCGGTATTAGATCATATCTTTTTGTTAGATAGACATCCATAGTTGAGAAAGCTTCTTCACATTTATTCTTTAGTGATACAAAACCATTATATGTAGTAAAAACATAAACTACCAGTAAACCAGCAACGACTAATAGTCCAATTAACCATTCCATAATAAATCCTCCTTGATAAAA
>CAZCSQ010000074.1:0-1265 GCA_964501425.1 uncultured Erysipelotrichaceae bacterium | reverse complement strand
GTCTGTGGACATTGCCGTAATTGTCGCTCTGGTAATTCCCAATGGTGTAAACATACTAAAGGTGTCGGTGTTAACCGTGATGGAGCTTTCGCTGAATACATCTGTATTCCTTCATCCAATGTTGTGCCAGTTAATCCCGCAATCTCAGAAGATATCATCTCTTTTTTTGATGCTTTAGGTAATGCGACCCATACCGCTTTAATGTTTGATGTTGTTGGTGAAGATGTCTTGATCACTGGTGCTGGTCCCATTGGGGTGATGGCTTCAGCGATCTGTTTAAAAAATGGAGCACGTAGTGTTGTAGTAACGGATGTTAATGATTATCGCCTAGAGATATGTCGAAAACTAAACGTCACCGCCGCCATCAATGTGACCAAACAAAAACTGGAAGATATCTATCAAGATCGCCATATCGTTGAAGGATTTGATGTTGGCTTAGAGATGAGTGGCTCAGCCTCAGCCCTTAATTCGATGATTGCACACATGCGTAATGGTGGTAAGATCGCTCTGCTTGGTATTCAAGATGCTAATACACCCATTGATCTCAATCAAGTCATCTTTAAAGGTTTAACCATGCAAGGTATTTATGGACGCAAGATGTATGAGACTTGGTACAAGATGTCCGCCATGGTTGAAGGTGGTCTTGATCTAAGTCCCATCATTACCCACCGCTTTCACTACAAAGACTATGAATTAGGATTTGAAGCCATGAATAGTAAGAATTCCGGTAAAGTAATCCTAGATTGGAGTAAATAAATGAAATCTGCTTTAACTATCTATAAAGATGCCCTGACAAGTATCAAAGAAAGCGGTACATTTAAAGCCGAAAGAATCATCACAAGTCCTCAAAATGCCCGCATCGATACTGATCAAAAAAGTAATATCTTAAACATGTGTGCTAATAACTACCTAGGGTTAGCTGATGATCCACGGATCATCCAAGCTGCCCTTGATAGTTATGGTAAATGGGGATACGGATTATCATCAGTACGTTTTATCTGTGGTACACAAGCCATCCATAAGCAATTAGAAGATAAGCTATCAAGCTTTTTACACACCGATGATACTATTCTTTATTCATCTTGTTTTGACGCTAACGGAGGCTTATTTGAGACCCTACTAAGCAGCGAAGATGCGGTTATCTCTGATGAGTTAAACCATGCCAGTATCATTGATGGTATTAGATTATGTAAAGCAACACGATTTAGATATAAAAATAATGATATGCAAGATCTTAGAGCTAAACTTGAAGAAGCCAAAACAGC
>CAZCSQ010000073.1:0-4438 GCA_964501425.1 uncultured Erysipelotrichaceae bacterium | reverse complement strand
TGACAAACATCAATAAAATAATAAATCCTTAATAATTAAATTAGTCTTACTTAATAATATATTAATTAATATCGTCCATAATAAAGGACGATATTATTTTATCTGGAGGAAATGATGACACTATTAAATGTAAATGGTTTGAAAAAAGTATACACAACAAGATTTAAAAGCAATCAAGTTATAGCCTTAAAAGATATCACTTTTAGTGTTGAAGAGGGTGAATATGTAGCGATCATGGGAGAATCAGGTAGTGGTAAGACTACGCTGTTGAATTTATTAGCTACGCTTGATAAGCCTACTGAAGGATTGATTATCCTATCAGATCATGATATAGCCTCAATCAAAGAAAAAGATCTAACAGCTTTTAGAAGAGATAACCTTGGTTTTGTCTTTCAAGAATTTAATCTACTTGATACTTTTTCGATCAAAGATAATATCTTATTACCACTAGTATTAAGAAACGTTGATCATGTAACGATGGAAGAAAAGATCCAACCACTTGTGGAGAAGCTAGGAATTTCACATTTATTATCGAAATTCCCTTATGAAGTAAGTGGTGGTGAAAAACAAAGAACAGCTGTGGCTAGAGCCTTGATAAATGATCCTAAGATCTTATTAGCTGATGAGCCAACTGGCTCATTAGACTCTAAATCAACAGATCAATTATTACAAATGTTCACAAAGATCAATAAAGATGGTCAAACAGTATTAATGGTTACTCATAGTATCTTAGCTGCTAGTAGGGCAAATAGAGTATTGTTTATTAAAGATGGACAGATATTTTTCCAACTTTATCGAGGCGAACAAACAGATCAACAATTATACCAAAAAATATCTGAGACACTGACCAGATTAGCTAAAGAGGTATAAACATGTTTAGATCATTTTATCTTAAATTATCTTTAAGTAATATAAAACGTAATAAGGAGTTAATATTTCCCTACATCTTGACATGGTTTATGACGATCATTATGTATTATATCTTAGGGGCAATTACCTTTAGTCCTGAATTAAGCAATGTTGGTGGTGGAGATGATATGCGGATCATTCTTAACTTTGGACTTGTTATTATCGCAATTTTCGCGATTGTCTTTCTTTTCTACACTAATAGCTTCATTGTGAAAAGACGAAAGAAAGAATTAAGTCTTTACAACATTCTTGGTTTAGATAAAAAACAGATTGCTTGTATCATGTTTTATGAAGGGATTATCATCACTTTTGTAACTTTAGTAGTCGGTATTTTATCTGGTTATCTATTAAGTAAGCTTGTGTTTGTGATCTTAGTTAAATTATTAGATAGTAATGCTATCTTTAGCTTTGCTTTCTCATCAATAGCCGCTTTAATGACGCTGATTTTATTTACTATGATCTTTGTATTAATACTTATCTATAACATCTTGCAGATCGTCATTAATAACCCCATAGCGCTACTAAAAGAAGGAGTAGCGGGAGAAAAAGAACCAAAGACTAAAATTTGGTTAACAATCATTGGAGTTGTTACTTTAAGTAGTGGTTACTTACTGGCTCAGTTGATCACCGATCCAATATTAGCAATGGGTATCTTTTTTATCGCTGTTATCCTGGTTATGATTGGAACATATGCCTTGTTTACATCTGGCAGTATTTCAATACTGAAAATACTAAAAGCTAATAAACGTTTCTATTATCAAAGTAAACATTTTTCGGTAATATCGGGAATGTTGTATCGAATGAAACAAAATGCGGTTGGTTTAGCCAATATTTGTATTCTAAGTACTATGGTATTAGTAACGATATCAACCACACTCTCTTTATATATTGCAACTGAACAGACTATTTCTAATCAGTATCCATATGATGCTATCTTAAGTACTCATTTTCAAACTGATGAATATAATGATCAATTACTAAAACAAGTCTATCAATTAGCTGATGATCAAAACATTGAACTAGAAGGGTTTATTGCTTTTGATCATCAAGATTTCTGGGCCATCAAG
The DNA here is from genome assembly GCA_964501425.1 of uncultured Erysipelotrichaceae bacterium. Classification (GTDB taxonomy): domain Bacteria; phylum Bacillota_I; class Bacilli_A; order Erysipelotrichales; family Erysipelotrichaceae; genus JAQUCI01. The sequence continues at coordinate 2,462 of CAZCSQ010000073.1, read as the reverse complement.
CAAGACAATAATTTCTTTAGTAATGATGAAGTACCCGATTTTGATCAATATTGTGTTTTAACGTTTATAACGATCGATCAATATAATGTCATTCATAATACCGATAAGGAATTAAAAAGTGATGAAGTTTTATTATATACAACTGCAGAAAGCTTTAACTATGATCATTTCAACTATACAGATAAGACTTTTATGATCAAAGAAATACTAGCTGATACAGAATTAAAAACGATCAGTAAAGCGATGATCAGTAATGTTGAAGAATACGTGATAGTAGTTAATGATGAAAATATCATTAATGATATTTATAAAACAATCAATGGTAATGTTGATAGTTCAACTTTGAGTTATTTGATCGCTTTTAATATCGTTGGCGATGATAGTAATGTCAAAATGTTTAATAAAGCACTTTATGATGTTGGAGATGATCGGACTCTATTAGAAAGCAAGGATAATGTTCGGTCTTCGTTTTATGGTTTGTATGGGGGATTATTATTTATTGGCTGTTTCTTAGGTCTACTTTTCTTACTAGCCACAGCCTTGATCATTTACTATAAACAAGTATCAGAAGGTTATGATGATGCCCAGCGATTTAAGATCTTAAAGAATGTCGGAATGAGTAATGATGAAATTCAAAAATCCATCAACTTTCAGATAAGACTAGTCTTCTTTGTTCCACTTGCCTTTGCGATCATTCATATTGGTTTTGCGTTTAAGATCATCACAAAAATGTTAGCTTTATTTGGTTTAGTCAATATTGTTCCATTTATTATGTGCACATTATCCACGATCATGATCTTTGCGATCATCTATATGATCATCTATCGCCTAACGGCTAAGACCTACTATCGAATCGTCGGCTAAATAAGGCATGATAATCTTAATAAGCTGATCATTATCCATTACATAGCTTTGATGATCATGATCACATATTATTTTTAATACACTTCCCTTTATATTCTTATGAATATAGAGGGTATGTTTTTTTCGGATAACATCGTTATCTCCAGCTGTCATGATCACTGGAATACGGATTTGATTGAGTTCAGACATTTTAATACGTGGTTGAGCTAACATCATCTTGATTGTCTTAGCACCATGCTTTAAATACTCGATTAGGTATTTGATGTATGTAAAAAACTCTATTCCAAATGGATGAACATTGACACCACTGATAATGATCTTTTTTAAGTTTATTTGATCTTCTATCGCCATTAACAAGCCAACTATCCCACCATCACTAAAGCCATAGATAATCGGATCAATAATGTTAAATTGCTTGATAAAAGCAGTTATGTCACTTGCCATCAAATGATAAGAAAGTAAACAATCTTTAGTGCTTTGACCATGTCCTCTACTATCAATTTGATAGACAGTAAAAAAATCCTTCAGTTCACTAGCTAAGTGATCAAAGATACGATGATCTTCATCATTGCCATGGAGAAGGATCAGTGGTTGACCTTGGCCAATACATTCATAGAATAAGTCTATACCATTAACACTGATTAACATATTGCTTGATCAAGCGTTAAATGCCCAGAAAAGGGTATCTTCGACTATGGTCATTCCAAGTTTTTTCTGGACGGCAAAAGAACTATGGTTATTGATCTTTACTTGCGCAAAAGGGACTAAATCTTGACTAAGAAGGTAATTGATCATAAATGACTCAAGCTCACTAGCATATCCCTTTTTACGATGTTTAGGAAAAACAAATAATAGACCAATACTTCCTTCAAAGTGGGTACCAATAAAACCAACTAATTCATCATGAACAAAACCACCAAAGAGTTCCTTGTTTTCAAGATGCTTTTTAAGATCTTCATTGGTGATCAAATCATAATTTTCACTAATGATCTGATAATGCTCAAGTGTTAATGGTTTCATGTCTAATTTACCTGACAACGGAAGCTCTTGTGCTGATTCATATACACATTGCTTACATCTAAAGGTTTCTTTTAGATTAAATTTTTCAGCTAACAGCTCTAAATGCTCTTCTAAATTAGTTCTGATACTTTGAATGTCAGGTACTCTTAAAATAATTTCAGTAGCTTTATTGATATTGTCTGAATTGATCATGTAAACACCTGATCTTTTTTCTTTAAAAAAGACCGTATCATCATCAACATAAATGAATTCTACTTGATCGATCCTAATTGGTTCAATCATATCAATGTTCTCTAAATAGTTTCTACTTAAGTAATCTAATGCTTGTTGTTTAATATTTTTCATACACTTATTATAACATAAAGACTGTCAAGCATGAAATTAGGAGGGTATATAATAAAAGAAACCCCAAAGAGTTTCTTTATGTACAATGGTCGGAATGACAGGATTTGAACCTGCGACCCCTTCCTCCCTAAGGAAGTGCACTACCAAGCTGTGCTACATCCCGATACTTAAATATTGTAACAGAATTCACTTTTTATGCAACAAAAAAGTAGCTTATTAATGGGATACATTTC
>CAZCSQ010000072.1:0-4531 GCA_964501425.1 uncultured Erysipelotrichaceae bacterium | reverse complement strand
GTCTAAAATAAAAAGGACATAAGAATGAATATCCTATAAAATGGAGTTAACAGAAAACCATGAAAGGATAAAACAACTTATGTCCCAACAGAATAGTATCACAAGTATATTAGAACTTAAAGATGTTCAAATAACCCATATTGAGAGTTTGAGTCAAGAGAATTATATTCATATCGAAATTCCTAAGAAACTACATCATTGCCTAAATTGTAAACACCTTACTGATACCATTCACGACTATCGAATTCAGATAATATTGGATGTACCGTTGTACAAGAAGAAAACTTATTTAGTCTACCGGAAACGATGCTATCGATGTCTTGGTTGTGGTAAAAGATTTTTTGAAAAGAATAGCTTTTTACCTCGTTACTCCCATACGACAAATCGTCTATACTTACGTTTGTTTCAAGAACTGCACTCTGTTTCTTCACAGAAAACGATCGCTCAACACTACTTTACTTCTACTATGCGTGTAAGGCGTGTACTTGATGCCATTAAACCGCTATTACCCCAACTACCTGAAGTACTTGGAATGGATGAGTTTAAAGGTAACTCAAACAAAACTAAATATCACTGTATTTTAACCGATCTTTCAAAACACAAGCCTATCGATATCTTAGCTAATCGCACTGAAGCTACTCTTATTAACCATTTCAAGAAATATCAATATACTGATCAATTGAAAAACGTCAAAGTCATTGTCATTGATATGTGGCGCAGCTATTACTGTGTCCTTAGAAAGATCTTTCCCAACGCTGTTATTTTGATTGATCGCTTCCATATGGTGCGTCAGGTGATGTGGAGCCTTGAGAATGTTAGAAAACGGGTTCAGAAAGAAATGCCTAAAAGTTTAAGAATCTATTTCAAACACAGTCGTAAGGTTTTACTTAAACACGCTAGTAAATTAGTCATTAATGATCATATTAATGAATATCTAATTCGCGATCGTCTTCTTCGTTATCTTCCTGATTTGAAAACGGCTTATCTGCTTAAAGAGGAACTCTTAGATCTTGTTCACACTACTCATACTTTCGATAGTGCTCATTCTTGTTTGAACGATTGGATTCAAGCCAAAGCTTCTGAAATACCTGAGTTTCATTCTTGTATTCGTGCTTACCAAAACTGGAAAGGTCCTATCCTAAATTCCTTTACCAGTTCTTATTCAAACGGTTTTACTGAAGGCTGTAATAATAAGATTAAGGTTATTAAACGCAATGCCTTCGGCTTTAGAAACTTCGATCGTTTTCGCACTCGTATCTTAATCAATTTTGTTTAATTTGAAAAAGTATTCAGGTTTCCCAGAATACTCTTGTTTACTCCATTCTTATTGGTTTACCCCAACATTTGACTTAGAGCTTAATTTAATTTGATAGTAGTAGACATTTAAAAGGGGATTGTCATAATAAGCAGGCATTCTTTCAAAGCCGACTTTTTCATATAAGGCAATTGCTTCATGTAGTGATGATAGAGTATCTAGATAAAGTCGATCATATCCTATATGTTTAGCGTGATCAAGTACTGTATTTATTAGTTGTGAGGCCACATGATAGCCGCGATATGCAGGTCTAACATAGAGTCTTTTCAGTTCACCAATTTGATCTGTAATAGGTTTAATACCTACACAACCAACAGCTATCTCATTAATATAGGCTAGACAGAAATAACCCTTTGGTGGTCCATAGGTTATTAATAAGGAATTTAACTCATTGGATAAGTCTTGAAATGAAAGATCGACATTTAACTCGCTTATGTACTCTTTGATCAAAGTCAAGGCATCAATCTGATTAGCAATTGTTAAATTCTTCAGCTTGATGCGCATATCGATTATCTCATATGTATCAGCGTTTGTGGCGATGCATAATGAATAATCCTCATCGGTATTAAGGTAATGAAGATAGATATTACCAATCTTTTTTTTGACATGATCATCATCAACTACTGAGAAATCTTTAAAGTGATCATCAATACCCCAACCGTGATATTTAACATAGCTTTCTTTAGCTGACCAAACTTCAAAGAAAAGTTCTTCGTGTTCACTGATCAGATTGGCTTCTTGTGGATGGAAAAAACGTTTAGCGATGGCTATTGCTTTATTATTCAACTTATTTTGGATGTCAATTCCAATTGGTTGATCACTGATCGCTAAAGCCCAGTATTTATTAGAATGAGATAAATTAAAGAAAAGCGGTACATTTTTAAAATAAGGCTTTCCTTTATCATCTTTTAAGATCGTAAGATCATCTTCAGTTAGATCATTAGTTTTAAGATAATTTTTAGCACATCTTTTAATCAATGAGTAACGACTATCTTTTGAATCAATATCAAATAAATAGACTAAAGTTTTATTCATTGACTCCGTGATTGCGTAGATAAGCGATCGCATCCTTTACTTGATGAATATTCCAAATGTCCCTTGTTGGGATTGATAAATTGTATTTTTCTTCGACGGCACTGATGATATTGACGATGTCAAAAGAACTTAGTTCAAGATCTTTGATAAAGTCTGTTTCTAAGGTAATGACACGATGACCAACAATATCAGTGATGATGTTTTGGATTACAGTAAGCATTTTTAACTCCTTTTAATCTTATTTAAGCCTGTTTTAGGTAATGGGTTTTCTGAAAGTTTAACCATTTGAATTTGTTTGTAAGCAGGTAATTTTGTGTTAATCTTGTCTATTTCTTTTTGCAGTAGGTCTAAGACTTCATAGGAAGCCATGCCTTGAGTTAATAATGGTTCAGGATAGATTGTTACACATAGTTTAACATCATCAACTGATAAACCATTAACGGCTCCATAGGCTAACACTTCTTTTACTAAAGGAATACTATAGAGATAACCATCGATTAGCTTAAATAGTGATGATCTTACTAGCTCCATTTTCCTGAGCAATTTGTGCCATTAACGCCAATTCAGTATCACTAACGATCGTTTTTCCACAAATGGCTAATCCTTCATTTCTTACTCCAAAGGGACGATATTTGATCAATTTATAAAAACAACGATCTTGAATTAGTTTAGCGATGTTTTCAACTGTATTAAGATTGCGCTTATGATCATGTAATAAAACAGTTCTAACTTCATATAGTTTATCAATGTTCAATAGATAATCAAGGTTTTGAAGGACCATTTTATTATCTTTACCAGTCATATATTGATGATAATCACTATCAAAAGCTTTGATATCTAACATTACTTTATCAGTGTATTTGATCAGTTCTGGATATTGAGTTAGATCATGATGACCATTTGTATCCATAAAAGTTGTTAAGCCGAGTTTTTGTGCTTCTTTAAATAACGCAGTTAAAAAGGCTGCGTGATTGGTACATTCTCCACCACTAGCCGTTATACCTTGAATAAAAGGTCGAGCTTTGTGAATGTGTTTCATGACATCAGCAACTTCCATATAATTGATCTTAGGAGATGATAGATTAGGACAAACTTTGATACAAGTGTCACAATTGATACAAGTAGACTCATTCCACACTACTTTATTATTAATGATCGTTAATGATTTTGTGGGACAAGTATCAACACAGACTCCACAATGATTACACATATTGATCGTTTCAGGATTATGGCAATAGTAACACTTGAAGGGACAAGACTGGAAAAAGACGGCCAAACGGTTACCCGGGCCATCTACATTAGAAAAGGGGATTATTTTATTAATAGGGGCTTTCAGTTTAAAAGACGCGTCGATCAAAAGAATCACTCCTATCGCGTGCTCCTTGACCAAAGACAGAAGCGTTATTGATTGATTGTTGTTCAGCATCAAGTTTGGCAAGTTCACTCTTTTTAACTAGGTACCCAGTTACTCTAACAACATCATTATTAGCACAATATCCTGAGAAATAACGCATTCCACCATTTAGGGCACCTTTAATGATATCAAGTAGGCTATCTGGTGTTTTCAACCATGTTTCTTCGACTTTGAAGATATCACCAACCCCTGTTGGGAAATACGGATGGGTGCTTTGTGCCAAAACGATCTGATCGATCATTTCTGGTTCGAAGCCGATAGGACATCTAACACCAGGTGAATCTTGGCGACCGTCACTATCAATACCAACTTGGGCGTGAAGACGATACTTATGGTCGAAGTTTTTAGCGTAGGGGGAGTTATGAGCTTTAACCAATCGATCGATCTTATCTAAGATCGTGATCGCTAGTTTGTTAGCTTGTTCATTGTGACCATAACCTAAAGCAGGATCTTGGATATTGAGTAGTTGATTGACGCCCTCAGCTAAACCGACCATTCCAAACATTCCTGTGAAATTATCAAGATTGACAAAGCCTTCTTTAACTAAGAAATTACTCTTAAAGAAATTGCTTTCTTCAACTAAGAAACGAATACGATCATCCATTTCTTTAAGTTGCAGATCAACATAGTAGGGAAGTGTCTTATCCATGAATTCTTGAATACTGTTAGCTTTAGTAGCACATTCAAATAAGCGTAAACGGGGTAGGGTGAAACCACCACCACCGATCGTTAAACCGTTATAACATGAGGCAACAGCGTAGCGCTCA
>CAZCSQ010000071.1:0-4710 GCA_964501425.1 uncultured Erysipelotrichaceae bacterium | reverse complement strand
TTTAATGATCACTTGATCGATAAGGTCATCGATCGCTTCTTTAGGTGCTAAATCTTGCCTAAAGGCACTGGCGCTACCAGCGGCTATCGCTGTCTTTAGGGCTGTTTCAGTATTATCTTGCCCATTGATCATTCCACTTATAAAACCAGCGACCATGGCATCTCCTGAGCCAACAGAAGTGACTAAGTTCCCTTTAGGGGCTAAACCTTGGTAAAGACAATGATCCTTATTTAATAGATAGGCACCATCTTTACCTAATGATACCAAAACATGTTGGGCACCTTGAGCTTGTAGTTTATGCATATAATAGATCAATAGTTTTCTTGTTGTGATCTTAGTTTGAAATAATTCTTGAACTTCTTGAAGATTAGGCTTGATCAAAAATGGATGATATCCTAAGCAATCTTGAAGATGCTTACCACGAGTATCAATACAGATCTTAATCTTTTTGTCTTTTAGTTCTTCATTGATCAAGACATAGATATTTTGCGTAAGCCCTAAAGGAACACTGCCAGATAATACAAGATAATCATCATCATTTATCTGATCAAGTTTAGCTAATAAACGCTTTACATCCGCTTCTTTGATAAGTGGTCCTGAAGCGTTTAATTCAGTTTCTTTGTCGGTTTTGATCTTGACATTGATGCGGGTGATTCCCTCATCAAGGATGATAAAATCATTGGTTAATCCCTGTTTATTTAACATGTAGATCAACTGTTGGCCAGTAAAACCCCCAACAAAGCCAAGATTTTTACATTCATGACCTAGGTTAGCTAATACAGTAGCCACATTGATACCTTTTCCGCCAGCTAAAAGATACGAACTATCACTTATGTTTAACTGGTTAGGTCGTAATTTATCAAGAATAAGATGATAATCCAAAGATGGATTTAAGGTTATATTATAGATCATAGGTTACTTTCTAGTTTATAAATATGACTATATATTGACACTCATGATTTAAGATGTCAATTAGACAGATAAGTAAAAGATAGATTAATGCAACACTTTTAATACACTGAAATTTATGCTGTGTTGACTAAGTGAATTATATTTAATACAATTTAGTGACGAAGGATACTAGCTGGCCAAGAAGATGAAGAGAAAATTAAAACACCTTACAACTGGAATAGTTGTCATATTGATCGGGTTGGTTTTGTTTTTTATTGCGATCGATTTTCGATGGAAACTTGAAGATCAATTAGATAAACAAGCTAAGGATATCTTAGCTCGTAGTGCTGAGATGATCAGTGAAGTAGTTGATAAAGAGTTTAAAGAACAATTTGCAAGACTTGAGTCAATCGCTAGTCTGTTTGGTATAGATGATTATACCGATCAACAGATAATCGCTATCTTAAATTATTTTGATGTCAATAATATCGCTCATCGATTAACATACACCGATATCACCGGCCGTAGTATCTCAATCGATGGCTTTGATTTCAACATTAGTGATCGTGATTATTTTAAAGAAACGATCGAAAAAGGTCAATCTATCGCTTTTATCGATGAAAGCTATGTTGATCAACAAAGCAAGTTGATCTTAAGTAGAGCTATCTATGATCAAGACGGATTAACGATTGGCATGATTTCTAGTATCTATAATGAAGATAGTTTTTATACCTTGTTTGAAAAGATGGAACTTGAAAACTTTATTTTGTTAACTGATCAAAATGGTGATGTTATGGTGAGTATCAATCGTTATGATGAAACGATCAAGATTGATAATGTTTTTGGCCATTTTAAAACGACATCTACTTATGATGAAGCGATGGAGACCAGTATTCATAATAATATAATCGCTAAACTTGCAGATATCATTGTGATCGGTCAAGGGGAATCACGTCATTATATCAGTTACTTTAATGTAGAAGGTACACAATGGATGATATTTACAGCCGTACCCTATTCGGCCATTTGGTCACAGTTTAATGAGATTGGTAATATTTCTTTGCACTTATTCTTACAGATCCTACTGGTATTTGTGATCATTGTCTTACTTGTTTACTATTTTGAATATAAGAAAAGAGAAGAGCTGGAAAATGAAAGAAAACTATTACGACGTAGTGAAGAACGATATCGGGTACTAGACGAACTAAAACAAAGTATGGTTCTTGAAGGAGATTTTGAAAGTGATACGATCACCTTTTCATCAAATCAAGAAACGATCTTTGGTTATCGACCAAGCACTAAAAGGATCAGTGATTACCTAACTAATAATCCTTATATCGTAGCTGAGGATTTGGATAAGATAAAAGCATTTATTGATAAACTTAAAGGTGGCGCCGATTCTGCTATGATAGATTGTCGTTTGATCTCTAAAGATGATATCACTTTTTGGACAACAGTTACTGGTATGCCAATGCGTGATCACAATGGAAAAGTAATTGGTTTTATCGCTAAGGTTACTAATCGTGATGAACAAGTAAAACAGATGTTACTACTCAAAGATGCCGCAACTAAGGATTCTTTGACGAAGATCGATAATCGCGAATCAATTGAATTAAAGGTAAATGAATATGTAAATAGTCGGTTTAACCAGCCAGAAATATCCGCCTTCTTTGTATTAGATATGGACAATTTCAAAGATGTTAATGACAAACAAGGACACTTGATTGGTGATAAACTATTGATCGATATCGCCCAGTTGTTAAGCAAGATGTTTCGAAAGACGGATTATGTTGGTCGTCTTGGTGGTGATGAATTCGCTGTCTTTATGAATGACGTAAAATCGACTAAAGATATAGAAGATAAAGCTAATGATTTACTTAGAGGTATCAATGAAACTATTGATCTGTATAGTTTCGATAGTAATTTGTCCTGTAGTATCGGAATAGCCATTACTTATGATAATCTTGAAAGATTCAATGAACTATACACGCGTGCTGATATAGTATTATACAGATCAAAAGAAAATGGAAAGAATCAGTTCTTTATTGATGATCCAAAGAAAGGGGATAATAATGATTGAGTTTAAAAGGTTAACTAGTGAGGATGTCGATATCTATCAAACAGTAGTTAAGAATTTCCGTGAGCAAGATGTCACAGCAGAAAAGGCGTTGAGTTTCTTGCAAAATCCAACCAATATTGTCTATGTTGCACATGAGGATCGTAATGCGGTAGCTTATATCTTGTGTTATCGTACTAATCGGATGGATAATGGGAATGATATCATGAATATCTTCCATTTATTTGTATTAGATACGCATCGTCGACAAGGTTTAGGCCGTAAGCTAATGGATATAGTTTTAAACTATGCCAAAGAAGAAAAGCTGCACTATGTTTTCTTGATCACACAAAACGATAATACAGCTGCTAATGCCTTATATTTAAATTGTGGGGGATATAATCATCCGAAGGATAAAGAGGTTTATTTCTGGTATATCACGGGTAGACCAGCTACAGATGATCCTGAAGACCGTCCACTTGAGATACAAGGCTAGTATTGATTGTTTCTGGTCAGAATCTTTTCAATAGCGAAGGCAACACCGTTTTCATCGTTACTTAAAGTGATCTCATCGGCAGTTTCACGAGCGTAACGCGTACCGTTGGTCATCGCAAAAGAATAGCCAGCATAACATAACATGATCAAATCATTGTCGCTATCTCCGATAGCGGCAATGTTTTCTTTTTTAAGATCTAATTTATTAGCCAACCACTTTAAAGCGTTACCTTTACTAGCTAAACGATTATTGATCTCAATAGAGATAGGGCTGGTCTGCATGATGTTTAGATCAAGATAATTACGTTGTTCAAACAGGATCGTACGACGAATATCTTCATCACTCACAAAGACTCCAATCTTATCAATAATGATATCGGGTGTATTTATGATATATTCATACAAACTATCAACGACTTTGCGATTATCAAAGTGTAAGTTTTTATAGGTATGTTTAGCACTTTCTAAGTTTTTACCAGAAGTTATCCTTTCATTATTGATATCAGCGGATAGAAAGACATCCATGGCTTCTAAGGTCTTAACGATTGAAGCGGCTAATTCTTTTTCGATGACTTCGTGATAACATTCTTTACCAAGTTCAACATCATTGATGATCGATCCATTTTTGGTAATAGCGTATTTTACTGGTAAGTCAATAATCTGTTTAGGTATCACTTCTAGTGATCTACCGGTAGACGGTACGATCATGATCCTACTATCTTTGGCCTTATTAATAGCTTTAAGGTCGATATCTGATATCGTATTATCACTTTGAAGGGTAGTACCATCCATATCTAAAGCAATCATTTTAATTTTTTCCATAGTATTCTCCTGTGCATTAATTACTAAATTCATTATACAATGAAACTAAATAAATTGGTAAAGCTCTGTTATCTTTAACATTTTATTAACAATGAAAATCTAGCTTTAATAGTAAATTGATTATTGCAATTAATGTCGGTAAATGATAATATAGGAATGCGCTGAAAAGCGTTTTGTGCGCCCATAGCTCAACTGGATAGAGCGTTTGACTACGGATCAAAAGGTTGCGGGTTCAAGTCCTACTGGGCGCGCCAATAATATCGGGATGTAGCACAACTTGGTAGTGCACTTGCTTTGGGAGCAAGGGGTCGCAGGTTCAAATCCTGTCATCCCGACCATGTAATACGAAATAAGACGATCGTTCGTCTTTTTTTGTTTGTAAACAAAATGCAGTTAGTTTTAACTAATTAAATTGGTTATTTGTCTTGTCTGTTAGGGTGAACTTA
>CAZCSQ010000070.1:1510-4758 GCA_964501425.1 uncultured Erysipelotrichaceae bacterium | reverse complement strand
AGGATGCTTAAATTTGATTGGTGTGCTAAAATAGTCATGCGATATCTCCTGTGTTTTGTGTTCAAACTTAATTATAGGTTATATCGCTTTTTCTATTCCACACTTATTTTACACAATCGGGATAAGACAAATACTTGACAAATAATCATAATTACTTTAGACTCAATTCATAAAACAAAATATCAGTAGAGGTAGCGATGCAGATGAGTAACCTAGTGAGCCGGCAGGCAATGAACTAGATGAAAGGCAATCATCGCCGAACAGCAATATTGGCAAATATTGACTGTGGGGTTATAGGAAACACCTATAACACTCCTGCGTAAGCGGTGGAGCTATTACATGGTTGAAAAACTCGTGTGTAATAGCATACGGGTTTTGTTTTATTAGAACCATGGAGAAAATACATGAAAAAATTATTAGTATTATTGGTATTAGCCTTGATCATGACAGGTTGTACCGCAGCACCTACAACTCCTGAAAATCCACAGAATCCAATCTTGACAGTTGAGGAAGGAAAATTGATCGTTGGAATGGAATGCAACTACGCTCCTTTCAACTGGACCCAGATTTCAGCTAATGAGTTTACCGTTGCTATATCATCAGTTGATTACACTGATGGTTATGATGTACAGATGGCCAGGATCATCGCTGATGAGCTTGGACTAGAATTAGTTATCAAGAAATTAGCGTGGGAAGGATTGATCCCGGCATTAAATGCGGATGAGATCGATCTTGTTATCGCTGGTATGACTGAAACACCAGAAAGAGCTGTAAGTGCTGATTTCACAGCACCTTATTATGAATCAGATATGGTCATGATCGTCAGAGCTGATGATGCTTTAGCACAAGCAACCTCGATTCAAGACTTCGCTAATAAGATCGTTTTAGGTCAAATGAATACAACTTATGATGAGATCATTGATCAGATCGAGAATGTCATTCACGCAACGCCTCAAGAAAGTTATCCACGAATGGTCCTTTCTTTGTTAGAAAACGAAGTTGATGGCTTAACAGCTGAACTTCCAGTAGCAGTTGGTGTGGTTGCGGCTAATCCGTCACTTGCGATCGTGCAGTTTGCAGAGGGTAGTGGCTTTGTCGTTGATACATCAGTATCGGTGGCTGTTCAGAAAGGTAATGATGAGTTAAAAGCGGCTGTACAAGCTGTATTAGATACGATTGATCAAGACACAAGAAATCAAATGATGATCGACGCAACTAATCGTCAACCTGCTGTGGAATAATGAAGTACTTAACGATCACCGGTAATCAATTCATTGATACCTGCCTAAGTATTCTTATTACCTTTTGGCCATCATTACTATTAGGTGTCAAGACTGTACTTTTGGTAGCGATCAGTGGTACGATCATCGGTTTGGTAATCGGTTTGATCATCGGTGGTCTAAGAGCTATCAAAGTTGAAAAAGGTTCAATCTTTTATATCATCAAGTGGATCTATGATGTCTTAGCGAAATGTTACGTTGAGATATTCAGAGGAACTCCCATGATGGTTCAAGCTGTATTTATCTACTATTGGTTAAAACCAGCATTTGGTTGGACACCAATCGTGGCAGGTATCTTTGTTATTTCGATCAATACTGGCGCTTATATGGCTGAGATCATTAGAGCTGGTATTCAATCAGTAGATGTTGGACAAACAGAGGCAGCCCGTAGTTTGGGAATGACCTCTATCCAAACAATGATGAATATTGTCTTACCTCAAGCAATCAAAAATGCTTTTCCAGCTATCGGCAATGAGTTTATCGTTAATATCAAAGATAGTTCAGTCTTAAATGTTATATCGGTAACTGAATTGTTTTTCCAAGCTAAATCAATTGCCGGCAGTTTGTACAAGTATGAAGAAACATTCTTAGTGACAGCGGTTGTATACCTTGTATTAACGATCATTACCAGCTCGATACTACATATTATCGAAAAGAAGATGAATACGACCAAGACAAGTTATCCTTCATCATCGACCACATCGCGGATGGTGAAAACACAAGGCGGTGGTAAATAACATGAGTGATACATTGATTCAGATCCTTAATTGCCGTAAGAGTTTTGGGACACTAGAAGTACTTAAAGATATCAATTTTAATGTAAATAAAGGTGACGTTGTTTGTTTGATCGGATCTAGTGGGTCGGGTAAATCAACACTACTTAGATGTATCAATCGTTTAGAACATATAGATTCTGGTCAAATCTTAGTTGATGGCCAAGATATCTATGATCAAAGCATTGATCTTAACAAATATCGGGCAAAGGTAGGAATGGTATTTCAATCGTTTAATTTGTTTAGTAATCTTAATGTTATCGATAATTGTATCATCGCTCAACAAAAGGTCTTAAAAAGAGATAAGACTGAAGCACATAAAATAGCTATGACATATCTAAAAAAGGTAGGAATGGAAGATTTCGCACATGCGGCTTCAACCCAAATATCTGGTGGTCAAAAACAAAGAGTGGCTATTGCTAGAGCCTTATGTATGAATCCTGATATCCTACTCTTTGATGAACCTACTTCATCGCTTGATCCAGAGATGGTTCAAGATGTCCTAGATGTCATGAAGGACTTAGCTAATGAGGGATTAACGATGATCGTGGTAACACATGAGATGAGTTTTGCCAAAGAAGTAGCTAATAAAGTAGTCTTTATGGATAAGGGAGTAATTGCTGAAGAAGGCAATCCACAAGACATATTTACAAAGCCGAAAAACCCCCGAACCCAAGAATTCCTGAAAAGGATCATAAGATAACAGTAAATTCTGTTATCTTTTTTTATACATATTTGATAATATGTATATATAAAGGAGAACACTATGAAATTTTATAAGTCTAAACGTATTTACACAGAAAATGGGATTGTTGATGGATTTATTGGTGTTGATAATGGTAAAGTAGCTAGTATCATTACTGGAACATTAGACAAGCCTTATGAAGATTTTGGTGACAAGCGCATTATTCCAGGTGTTATCGACACTCATAATCATGGAGCTGTTGGTTATAGCTTTAATGAAAGTTCGACTACAAAAGAAGTTGAAACATGTCTGTTAGGAGAAGCGGCACAAGGTGTAACTGGTATTTTTCCAACAGTGAATCAAGTTGAACAATTTCCTCTACTAGCTGATGTAGCTGATAAAGAAGTTACTGGAGCGAAGATCTTAGGTATCCACTCAGAAGGCCCTTGGGGTTCACGGGTTGGTGAAAAAGGCGATCCAAAGAATACATATTATAAACCTGTTGATCTT
>CAZCSQ010000070.1:0-1410 GCA_964501425.1 uncultured Erysipelotrichaceae bacterium | reverse complement strand
GATGTTGGAACGATGGGAGCTTGTATCCTAAGAGATGAAGTAACTTGTGAACTGATCTGTGATGGACTACACGTTAGCTTACCGATGGTTCAGTTAGTTCTTAGAATGAAAGATCATGATAAGATCATGATGGTTTCAGATAATGGTAATTTCTTAGGTGCCCCTGTTGGGCATTATCAAGGAACTGCATCCAACGCTAATAATGATCGCAGAACGATCTTTGTGACTGAAGACGGCTTTGTCGTAAGTGAAAGTGGTCGTTTATCAGGAAGTAGTAAACCGGTCATCTATGGTATAAAGAATCTTGTTGAAGTATTAGGTATGAAGCTTGAAGATGTCATCAAGATGAGTAGTCTTGTTCCTGCCAAGAAATATAAACTCGAAGGAAGAGGCAGTATTGCGTTAGATAACTTCGCTGATTTTGTGGTCATCGATGATGAATATGAAGTATTGGCTACTTTTGTAGAAGGCCGTAAAGTCTTTGATAAAGCAACTACCAATATCGAAATTAATCCAGAATTCTTAAAGAATAAACTTGACTAATAATTAGAAAGAAAGGATCATAGAAATGAAATTACTTGTACAATCAGATGATTATGGATTTACCAAAGGGGTAACCCTTGGCATCTTAGATGCAGTCGATAATGGAATTATCACCTGCACGGGTTTGTTTGTGAATATGGGAGAAAGTAGTAAGTTTGCGGCTGAGAAAATGAAAGACTATCCTAATACTTGTTTTGGTATCGACTTTAACATCGTATCAGGTCCATGTGTCGCTGATCCTAAATTAATTCCTACGCTTGTGGATGAAAACGGCATGTTTATTAAATCGACAGTAAGATACGCTGATCCTCGTTTTTCAAAAGATGGTGATAATGGTGAATTATGGCCATATGAGGAAGTATTGATTGAAATAAGAGCTCAATTTCAAAAGTATATTGAATTAACTGGTAAAAAACCAGAATACCTGCACAATCATTCAATTACAGCCTTTGCGAAAGAATATGTTAGAGCTATTAGTGATCTTTCAAAGGAAACTGGAGTAATTTATTCAAGGAATATTAGAGCAAAATATCAGTTTGGTGGTATGAAGGGTTCTTGGAATATCAAACCTTTCTCAATTGAAAACCAACTGAAAACATCCGCACTTGAATACGTTAAAGAACACGCTGATGAAATGTTAGAATTTGAATATGCAGCATTAGGTGGTCACGCCGCTTTTGTTGATAACGAACTATTCAAATGGACAACCTATACCATTATTCGTTGTAAAGACCATGAAATGTATACTTCAGACTTCATGAAAGAATGGATCAAAAAGAATAATGTACAGTTGATTTCCTATCGTGATTTGAAGTAAGATAATTCTTGTATTATTAGAAGAACGCATAAAAAAGATACGTTAATTCC
>CAZCSQ010000069.1:0-4762 GCA_964501425.1 uncultured Erysipelotrichaceae bacterium | reverse complement strand
AATACATCCTCCATTGTCATCGTAACTTCATGATGCCTACTACCAATAAAGTCAGCGACTTGTTTAGCATATTTTAGATCGATCGCATCTTTAGCCATCCCAATCGCAAAGGTGTCGATTGGCTGATCGGTATGACGTTGAGCTATAGCACAAACTAAACTAGAGTCTAGTCCTCCACTTAGTAAATAACCAATCGGTACATCACTGATCAGTCTTTTCTTTACACCCGCAAATAAACCAGAGCGTATTTTAGCCAAAGCTTCATCTTGATCATCGATTTGATAGGTTACTTCAGTCAGTTTAGCATAGTCACTAAACACACCATCCACAAAGATTTGTCCTGGTGGAAATACTTTTACATCATCACAGATATCTTGTAATCCCTTAACTTCTGATGCAAAAGCGTATTTACCTGTTTCTTTTAAGCGTCCATAAAACATTGGTCTAATACCGATTGGATCACGAGCAGCGATCACTTGTTTTAGTTTCTTATCATAAAGCACAAACACAAACTCAGCATCTAATTCTTTTGCCATTTCAACTTTTTCATCTAGATACAAAGGAATTAAGCTTTCACAATCACTACCTGATATATAAGGATAATCCTTATATCTTTGTCTAAATAGTTGATCATTATAGATCTCACCATTACAAACTAATCTGACCTCTTCAGTGTCAAATGGTTGCATACCATGCTCACTTGTATCCATGATCGATAAGCGATGAAAACCAAATGTTCCCCACTTATCACTTACAACTTTGGACTGATCTGGTCCACGATGTTGTAGCTTATTAAAAGCTCTTAAAAACTTTTGGTCATCGATATGACCTTCAACAAACAAAAATCCACACATAATGATACCTCCGCATTATAAAAGGCAGCCTATCCCTAAGGGACGAAGGCTGCCTCCGTGGTACCACCCTAATTATCAGTTATCCTGATCTCTCTTTGGGTCCTATGAACCCATTAGCTTATAACGTAGCTCAACGTCAAGATCTACTCCCTAGGTTTCGACTTGCACTCAAAGGTGTTACCTGACTATAGTATTCCAATTGGCTTGCACTATCCCAACTCGCTTAATAGACCTTCTATAGTAGACCTGTCCTTATCATTGTTTGACTTATTTATAACCTATATTCGCTTAAATGTCACGCAAATTTACATAATTAAGATAAATTTTCAGAAAAGAAAACAAAATCTACTTCATCATTTTCAATATTTCCGCTTTTAAAGCAAGATAGCGATCACTTGGTTGAAACTTCAATTGGGCTTCACGAAAGTCATTACCAAAGCTACCACGACTAACCATGACAATTGGTGGCATCTGAATGCGTTTAAACACATTCAATGATATCGTCTTTAATAACCACTCTAAATCTTCAATAAAAGCCTGTGGTTTGTCTAGTCCATAATACTTGAGCCATTTACCTATTTCACTTTGATAGATCGATCCATCAAGATAAGCTTGCATAATATCTTCTATTTTAGCGGTTGGATATTCAAGTAACTTATTAACCAAATAATCATGATAAAACCACTTCATCGGATCAATTTGATCTTCTTTTAATTCCGCTGATGGTTTCATCGCCCATAACATCTTTTCATCTTTTAGTTCTGGTAATAGATTAGTTGGAATGACTGGTTTACCTAACACCTGGTTTAATTGTTTCGCTAAGGCAAATAGTTGTACTTTAGTAAGATCTCCTAAAGGACTTAAAGCCCCAATGGTATCGCCATACAATGTACAATAGCCTAACGCAACTTCAATCTTATTGCCATTATTGATGACAACACCTTTCTCACATGAGGCAAAGCTTGATAATAAGTGACCCCGAATACGCGCTTGACTGTTTTCTAAGCTTAAACCCTTATCACTATCATAATAGCCATATTCTTGCATTGTCAGTGTTGTGGCTTCTACAATCTTTTCAATACTGCCTTGATGATATTTGATCATTAAGTTATCAGCCAATATCTGAGCATTATCTTTAGTCATGTCACTATTATAGCGAGATGCCATATTATACCCAATAACACGCTCATTCCCTAAAGCCAACACTAGTAAAGCCGCATTGATCGAACTATCTAGTCCTCCAGATAAACCAATGATCCAGTTAACACTCTTTGCGAAGACTTGTTGATCAAATTCTTTGATGGCACAAGTTAGCGCGTTTAATAGCTTATATTCATTGTTTATTCTAGCAAGCGTTTCTCCCAACTCAAAGATCTTTAATTCTTCCTTAAACTCATCATTTAGTGATAATTGTCTTTTACCATGTTGATCATAGACCGTACTATCTCCATCAAAGACCATAACGGTCTTACCATTATTTTGCATACCAACATTATTGACATAGATAAATGGAACAAATCGTTCACTGTTTTTAACATGCATGTCTATATTTTTATCACGTGAAGTCTCTTTGCCTATTGTCCATGGTGAACATGAGATATTGACGATTAGATCAACGTCTTGCTCAAGATATTTCTTAGTAACATCAAGCGGATAATCTTCACTCCACATATCTTCACAGATCTCAATGCCTAGCTTGTACTTCACTCCATTAGTATTAAAGATAAAAGGTGCGATCATACTATCAATTGGTTGATCTTTCTTTAAACAAAGATCAATTCCACTAGTAAAGTAGCGCGAATCATCAAAGATACGGTAGTCAGGATTTAAATGCTTAATATATATGCCAGGTAGTTCATCATTTGTCTTTTTGACCCACTGTTTGTTATAACAAAAATAAGCCCCATTACTTTTTAAAGGACGACCATCTCTTCCCTTATTGACATTAGCTATTGGCTGATAGACAAGGTTTCCATAAATGATCCCAATATCCGCAGATAATTCTAATATCCTATCATTATAGTTAATTAGTGTTTCACAAAAATAATGATCTAAGTATTTATCTTGTAAAAAGTATCCCGAAACACACATCTCAGGAAAAATGATCAGTTCAGCTTTAGCCTCTTTAGCTTTAGCTATCCACTCTTTCATGATGTTAAAGTTTCTTTCAGGCTGACCAGCATAGACATTCATTTGGGCAACTGCAATCTTCATATTACACCTCTTTAAACTGTTTATTTTCTTTATCATAAGGTATTCAAAGTCATAATACAAACATGTTCTTATCTATATTATCTTGTTTCTTGGTGTTGTTTGCAAATACTAACTGCTTGTCTTATAATTAAACAAGAAATTTAAGATGGAGAATACGCCTTATATGTTGAAAAGATTCCTTAATTATTATAAACCTGTAAAGAAAATACTTATTTTTGATCTAGTTTGTGCGCTTTTAGTCGCAGTCTTTGATCTATTCTATCCAATGATCACCCGTAATATCATTAATATCTATGTACCCGATCGCAATCTACGCTTAATGATCATTTGGTTATTAGTATTAGGTATTCTTTACATCATAAAGATCTTCTTAAATTACTTCATTACTTATTATGGTCATGTGATGGGTATAAAAATGCAAGCCCATATGCGTAAAGATATGTTTGAACATCTTCAAGACTTACCCTTTGTGTTTTTTGATGAAAACAAGACCGGTACGATAACATCAAGGATCGTTAATGACTTAATGGAAATATCCGAATTAGCGCATCATGGACCTGAGGATCTATTTATCTCGTCGATCATGTTAATTGGATCATTTTCTTTATTGAGTATGATCAATCTCCCTTTAGCTTTGATCGTCTTCGCTTTTGTTCCATTATTACTATTTATTGCATTAAAACTAAGATCACGCATGGAAGAGACATTCTTAAAGAGTCGTGAAGCGATTGGTGAAGTTAACGCTAATCTGGAAAATAGTATCTCTGGTATTAGAGTATCAAAAGCGTTCACAAATCGGGAAAATGAAATTGAAAAGTTTGATCGTAATAACAACTTCTTCCAAGAAGCCCGTAAAAAAGCTTACAAAGTTATGGCTGAATTTCATACAGGTACAACCTTTGTGACTGATGTCTTAAATATCGTTGTTCTTTCGGCTGGTGGTTTATTTTTCTATAATGGTCTAATCGATTTTGGTGACTTTGCGGCGTTTATTCTCTATATCGGTAACTTTCTTAATCCTATTAGACGTTTGATCAACTTCGTAGAACAGTTTCAAGCTGGTCAATCTGGTTTCAAACGCTTTGATCAGATCATGAATGAAAAGGTCGAAAATGATTCTCCTAATGCTAAAACGATTGAAGCGATCAAAGGTAATATCAAATTTGATGATGTCAGTTTCTCCTATGATGAGGGCAAAGATATCTTAAAGAATATCAGTTTTGAGATAAACGCTGGTAAGACAATGGCCTTTGTTGGACCATCAGGTGGCGGTAAGACAACACTGTGTCACTTGATCCCGCGTTTCTATGAAGTAGAAAGCGGAACGATAACCATCGATGGTATCGATATTAAAGATTTCACAAGGAAATCACTACGCCAAAACATCGGTATCGTGCAACAAGAAGTATTCCTGTTTACTGGTACTGTTTATGAAAACATCACCATTGGTAAACTTGATGCGACTAAAGAAGAAGTCATTCAAGCTGCTAAACAAGCTAATATTCATGATCACATTATGACCCTAGCTGATGGCTATGATACCTATATTGGCGAAAGAGGAGTAAAGCTATCTGGTGGTCAAAAACAAAGAATATCAATTGCCCGGGTCTTCTTAAAGAATCCACCAATACTGATTCTTGATGAAGCCACATCGGCTTTAGATAATGCGACGGAGCTGCTTATCCAAAACGCCT
>CAZCSQ010000068.1:0-4802 GCA_964501425.1 uncultured Erysipelotrichaceae bacterium | reverse complement strand
CGCCTCAAGCTGATGAGTATCCTGAACTAGCTAGAAGCGTTAATTATCAGGGTACGTTAAATATCATTGAAGCTATCAAAGAATGTGATGATATGCCAGTCTTGTTATTTGCGTCTTCGATCAGTGTGTATGGTGATCGCACACTTGATCCATGGATCAGGGTTGATGATGTATTAAAGCCAAGTGTTGGTGATTATTACGCTGTATTAAAGATAATGAGTGAAGAAGCGATCAAAGAGGCTAAAATACCGTATGTGATCTTTCGTTTAACGGGGATCATGTCTTATCCTAAGATTGATCCGTTGATGTTTCATATGCCACTTAGTACTAAGCTTGAATTCGCTACGGCTAAAGATGTTGGCTTTGCGTACGCTGAAGCATTGAAACATTTAGATGAGTTAATGAATAAGACTTATAACTTAGGTGGCGGAGAAGGCTTTAGAATAGATTATAAAGCGTTTTTATGGACGATGTTTAAGATCTATGGCTTAAACCCTAAACACTTACGATCAACAAGCTTTGCTCAAAAGAATTTTCATTGTGGATATTACGCTGATACAGCTATCTTAAATGATATCTTACACTTTCAAAGAGATGATCTAACTAGTTACTACCAACGGTTAGCTTTACAAACACCACTGATGATCAAGGTGATCAATAAGGTATTTAGTAAACTGATCTTAGAGATCATGCAAAAGCGTTCTGAACCATATTTAGCAAGAATCAATAATGATTTTCAAGGTATTGAAAGGTTCTTTATCAATAAATAAGATTTTTATATATTGTGTTAAATTGGCATGTTATAATTTTAGTATATTTACGGAGGAAATTATGAAAAAGATAATCGTATTATTGATCAGCGTGCTTTTACTTGCGGGCTGATCTGCTAAGAAAGAAGTAAGCTGTGTCTATACTGAAGATGGATTTGAATCAACGATCGTCTTTGTTGGTGAAAAAGATGAAGTTCATTCATCAAAAGAAACGATAAAGATCTTATATGAGTTCTTCGATAATGGTGAAGAAGGAGCCAAAGAACAACTTAAAGATCAGATTGAATCATCTTATGCTGGTATTGATGGTGTTGAAGTAAGTGTTAATATCAGTGGTGATGAATACTTAGTCATGACTATTAGTATCGATTATGAAGAGGCTAGTACAGATGACCTTGTCGCTCTTGGTATCTTAAGCTCTGATGAGTCTGGCGCTGATTTTATCAGTTTTGAAGAATCGATCAGTGAAAATGAAGCATACGGTTATGCTTGTACTGTAAAATAAGAGTATTATGATCCGCATTGTCAATTAAATCGCTGATCACAGAAGATTATATTAAGATGTATCGTCTTTTGTGATAGTGATATAATTAATATATTGTGGAGGAAACAATGAAAAAGATAATTATTCTACTGCTTGGTGTATTTCTTCTAGCTGGTTGTTCATCAGGAAGCAAGGAAAAAGAAGTAACTTGCACGATTGCTGAACAAGGCGTCGAATCTACAGTTGTTTATACCGGTGAAGGGGATGAAGTCTTTACATCTAAGACAACATTTAAGCTTAAATATGATCTATTTGGTGTTGTCGACCAGAATATGAAAGAACAGCTTAAAGAACAGTATGAAGCCACTTATACACAAATGGAAGGTATTACGATTGATGTCAGTATTGATGGCGAAGAGTATCTTGAGATGTCGATCGATGTCGATTATCGGGTAGCGGATAAAGACTATTTAGTCGCTGCTGGATTACTTGACGCTGATGATGCTGAAAATGACACAGTAAGCTTAGAGAAGATGTTAGAGCTTAATGAAGAGGCAGGGTATACTTGTAAGTAGTTAAAAATGATATATTATAAACAGAAAAGGCATTGATGATCAATGCCTTTTCTGTTTGTCTTGTGTAAGTATTATTTTGTTAGATCTCTAACTTCGGTCTCTTCGCTTACTCTTGATTTGATCGAATTGATGGTAGAGATTGCTGAAGCCTTCGCTTCATACATTTCACTTTGAGCTACAATCTGCCCGTTTGTTGATTTTAATACAAAATAAAATTTACCGTTTTTACTTTTCATTACTTCAAAATACATGATGTAACCCCTTTCTACTTATATTAAAACACAAAAATGATAATAAATTCATAAAAATGAACATAAATAGTCGATTTATGAATTTTTTATTCAATTGAATTAAACAATATATATATAAATAATTAAAGTGATAGAATTCATGGTCATTATGACCTAAAACAAGAATGAAAAGATGTCATCGAATACTAAGTAATGACGATTTAAAAAGATCAGATAAACTGTCGTTGATATGTGATTAACTCCTTGCATGAATAGTTAGTTATTTGTTATAAATAGATTATGGAGACAAATAATGAATAGTGAATCTTATGTTAAGAAAGCACGCTCAAATAAGACAAACAATGCTTTGTTGTTGTTTTTTTCGCTTATCTGTTTTATTGGAGCTTATTTCGTTGGTGATGATCTGGGCTTTAAGGGGCTATTGACGATCGTGACTTCACCGGCATTATTGATTCAAGATGCTTTAATACTAGGAGGGATATCTGGTGCTTTATTGAATACAGGGATAATCGCTCTTATCAATATCGCTATCTTTATGATCCTTGATATCAATCATAATGGAATGTTATTAGCGGCTTTCTTTACGATCTTTGGTTTCTCTTTTATGGGTATGAATATCTATAATGTCTTACCAATCTATTTAGGTGGGTATCTTTATAGTGTTTATACTAAAAAGTCATTTAAAAACGTCGTCTTGATTTCCATTTTTGCGTCTTGTTTAGCACCAATCGTTTCGCATAGTTTCTTTGGTTTTAACCTTGATTTTTCTTTTGCGTTAATACTATCGATCACTAAAGGAGCACTACTTGGCTTTTTTATCATTCCTTTAGCTTCGAGCATGTTGCGTTTTCATGAAGGATTTAATCTATATAATGTAGGCTTTACATCAGGTATTATCGCCATTGTTTATGCTTCTTTATACCGTTCTTTTTTTGGACCAATCGATTTTAGTATTAATCTGTATCAAGAAACTTCAATGGTCATCATTATCATGATCTTGAGTTCGTCATTGTATCTGTTAATACTTGGACTGTTAAGTGAAGATGATCTATGGAATAAATGGCAAGAGATCAATAAGAGTAGTGGTCGTTTAGTTAGTGATTTTACTAATTCAGCTAGTTTAGGCTCGGCCTATTTCAATATGGGAATATTAGGGATATTTAGTTTTTTAGTAGTCTTAGTCTTAAATGGAAACTATAATGGACCAGTCATGGCTGGGATATTCACTGTATTAGGTTTTGGGGCCTTTGGTAAACATCTGTTTAATTCAGTTCCAGTGATGGTGGGTGGCGTTATCGGCGCCATTTTGTTGGGTTTACAATTAAGTAGTACCGCAGCTGTTGTCTCAATCCTATTTGTGTCAACGATCGCTCCGATCGCTGGGGTATATGGTATTGGTTGGGGAATTATCGCTGGCTTTTTACATGTAGCGATCGTTGGTCAGTTTGGTGGTTTTCATGCAGGAATGAATCTTTATAATAATGGTTTTACAGGAGGCATAGTAGCGGCTATCTTAGTTCCAATGATCAATGTTTTAAGGAGAAAAACTAATGAGTAATAAAATCAGAAAGATCACACGCCTTATTGATGAAATGTCATCAATCCTTCTTGCGAACAACTTATCAGAACTAGATGTCAAGATATTACCAAAGGACAAAAGTATTGAGATCATCTTTTATCACTATCAAAATACCATGAGTGATGAACAATTAAAAAAGATTGAAAATACTTTAAACAAACCACGTCGTTTAGAACTTGAAACATATTATTGGACGTTAGTTGGGGAAACGGATGTAGATCAAAGCTTACAGTTAGTTGGTGGTCTAATTGATAGTGCTAAACTGACAAAAGTAGGTAATGATGTTCAGATAATACTTATTAGAGCGGATGAATAAAAAATATTATATAAACAACAATATGACCCATTCATTGATAAATAAAGGAGGAAAGAAAACAATCTAGTAGTATTGGTTAGAAGATCATTGGTTTACTTATGACATGAAAGGAGAAATGTCATGAAGAAAGGTCTAATAGCTTTAATTAGTTTGTTTATGTTATTAACAATGTTTGCTTGTTCAAATAATGAACAAGAACTACCACAACCAAACAACGACGATACAACGATTACTCCTGATAATGAGATAATTTATGATCCGCAATCGCCAGTTTCCGAATTTACACTAGAGGACATTCAAGCTTTAGCTATTGATTTTAGTGGAACAGAAATGGAGATTGCCCAAGCAATCTATGATTGGCAAACAGAATACATGAATTACGTCGCAAATGGTGAAGTGGCCGATGCGATGAGATGGAATTATTTTTTACCAGGCATCTATACAACCAGAGACATGATCATTGGTTTTAGTATCATGGATAATGTCAACATTGAAGGCTTATGTTATCAGTTTGCGACTTTATATTGCTCTATTGCCAATTATTATGAACTAGAGTGTAAAGTAACGGCTATGAAAGAAAAGCCTAGTGAACTTGATTCAACGATTGACAAAAGAACAACAACCGGACTTGGTGAGGATGAATACAGAAGGCTTGAACAGCTACTGATTAGTAAGGGCTATTATTATTCTTATGAAACGATAAGAAGTGTTGCTCAGGAAACATCAGCTCATTATCGTGCAGAAGTAAAGATCGATGGTGAATGGATCGTAATGGATGCAAGTGAGTATTTTGTTGGTGGTGAGTATAATGATATATATGAGTTTTA
>CAZCSQ010000067.1:0-4864 GCA_964501425.1 uncultured Erysipelotrichaceae bacterium | reverse complement strand
CATGATTTCACCTTCCTTCTTTTTAATCATAACATATGTAATATATATCAAATATGAATAAATATTTAAAAAGTAATGATATAATAAATAAGAGGTATGAATATGATAAAGGTTGGACAATCATCAGATATTCATCGCTTAGTCAATGATAAAGAATTAATCTTGGGTGGTGTTAAGATAGAGCACCACATGGGACTTCTTGGTCATTCTGATGCAGATGCCCTTTGTCATGCGATCGCAGAAGCATTGATCGGGGCCTTGGGTAAACAAGATCTTGGAACACATTTTCCTGATAATGATCCACAATACAAAGGAATATCTTCATTAACGATCTTAAGCAAAGTAGCTGATATGATCAAAGAAGAAGGTTTTCAAGTTGTCAATATTGATAGTCTTATCATGATCGAGCAACCCAAGATGGCTACACACATCCCTGAGATGCGCCACAATATCGCTAATGCTTTAAACATTACTGAAGACCTTGTCAATGTTAAAGCAACTCGTGGAGAAGGTTTATCCTTTATTGGACGCCAAGAAGGGGTAATGGCACAGGCTGTTGTATTAATAGAATCTTTAAAGGAGAAACAATAATGAATTATCATACAAAAAATCGCGAACTATTATTAACCAAGATTGAAGATAGAAGCATAGTCTTATTAACATCAGGCAGCTTTATCAAAAAAAGCGCGGATGAAAACTATCCTTTTAGTGTCAATCCTAATTTTTATTACTTAACGGGTATTGATGAAGCCAATGTGATGTTGTTGATGGTCAAAACAAAAACTATCAGTATTCAACAACTATACATTGCGAAAGCCGATCGCATGATGGAAAAATGGGTAGGAAAAACGATAGCGATTGAAGAAGCTCAAACTAGATCACAAATCAAAGATATCTTATACATTGATGACCTTAATGAACAGATCAATCAGTTGATCACAGAACATAAGATAAAAAACATCTATATTGATGATGAAGACAATGATCTATTTAGTTTAGGTAGAAATCTATTAAATAAATATCCTAAACTACAAGAGCTTAAGTTATTTGATGTTTATCCTTTGATCATTAAACAAAGAGCTCTTAAAAGTGATGAAGAAATAGAAGCTCTTAAAGAAGCGATCAAAGTTACCGACAAGGGTATTATGAATATGCTTGATCATATGCATAGTGGTATCTATGAAAACCAATTAGAAGCTTATTTTGACCATACTTTAAAAGATCATAAGATGAAACCAGCCTTTACGACCATCGCTGCAGGTGGAGTACGAGCGACGACTTTACACTATGTTAGTAATGATCAAAAGATCAATGATAATGAATTGGTGCTATTTGATCTTGGAGCGATGCATGATCATTATTGCGCTGATATCTCACGAACATTTCCGGTAAATGGTCGATTTACTCAAAGACAGCGTTTGATCTATGAGATTGTTTTGAAGGCACAAAAAAACGTGATCGATGCGATCAGACCAAACGTTACACTAAGCGATCTACAACGAATCACTGTGGAAACATATCAAAGAGAATTGAAAAAGATTGGTTTGATCAATGAAGGTAGTGAAGAAGAGGTAAGAAGATATTATTATCATGGAGTAAGTCATTCATTGGGGCTTAACACGCATGATGTTGGTGTGGAAAGAGATGAGCCATTACAAGCTGGAATGGTAATCACGGTTGAACCAGGATTATATATTGAAGATGAAGCTATCGGTATTAGAATTGAAGATGATGTGTTGGTTACTGATAAAAAAGCGATCGTTTTATCAGACATGATCATAAAAGAAATAGAGGATATTGAAAACTATTTCAAGAATCGAAACAAAAAATAGGCTTTATAGTGTTTATATGGACATCACCATCTAAATACTTTAAAATTAAAGTGTCGTTAGAAAGAAAGAAAAGGAGAAACGATAAATGAAAAAATTACTTGCATTGTTTATATGCTCAGTGATGCTTTTATCGGTTTTTGGCTGTGCTAAAGAAGTCGAACAACCACAAACCGGAAACGTTGAAGTTGAATCATTGAGTATTCAGTTTGTTCCAAGTAAGGATGCTGATGTAATTCTTACTGCTGCAGCTCCATTATCAGAGATGTTGATTGCTAAATTAGCTGAAAAAGGTTTTGATGTTGGTGCCATTGATATTTCTGTTGGTACATCTTACGCCGCTGTAGGTGAAGCAATGCGTTCAGGAACGGTTGATATCGGTTTTATCCCTGCTAGCACATATGTATTATATGCTGGTGATGGAGCAGAACTATTATTGATCGCTACTCGTGATGCTAAAATGTTTGAGACAGATAACCCAATGGATTATAATGATCCAGCAGTTCCAAACCTAAGTGGTGAAGGACAAGCAACTAACTATCGCTCATTGTTCTATGTAAATATCGACAGTGAAAAAGGTGCAGAGCTTTATGCGAAAGTTGAAGCTGGCGAAGAATTGACTTGGGAAGAGCTAAACGCAGTAACATTCTGTTCAGGTAGTGCAACTTCAAGTGCAAGCTTTGTTTATCCAAGTTTATGGTTACATACTCGCTTTGAAAAGACTCTTAATGACGTAGCTAATATCATCCCTGATGGTGGCTATACCGATAATATGTCAAAATTAGTCAGTGACCAATGTCAGATCACATTCGGTTATAATGATGTTCGTTCAGACGTAGACAAACCGGAAATTTGGACTGATACTTATGGTATGGAAGGTACAGTTTGGGATTATATTAAAGTTATCGCTGTTGGCGATCCTATAATGAATGATACAATCGCCGTTTCTACAGCTTCAGAGAAATTAACACCTGAACTAAAGACTGCTTTACAAGAAGCTTTCATGGAAATCGTTCAGACAGAAGAAGGATTAGCAACTGTTGCTCCATATAGCCATAAGGGTTATGTTGTAGGTACAGATGCTGATTACGACTCAACTCGTGCAGCTAACGCTTTATTTTCAAAATAAGAAGTAAGTAGATAGGCGCGTTATATGTTTATAACGCGCCTCTTTTTTAAGGAGAAGGTATGATTAAATTTATTAATGTTAGTAAAACTTACCCTAATGGGGTACAAGCGCTTGTTGATGTAAACTTAGAGATTGAACAAGGCGAGTTTGTGGCGGTAATTGGACTATCAGGGGCTGGTAAATCCACACTGATCAGGACCGTAAATAAAATGATCAATATCACCAGTGGTGAATTATATGTAAATGATATTGATGTATCGAAATTAGAAGGAAAACAGTTACGTAAATTTCGTCGTAAGATCGGAATGGTCTTCCAGTCTTTTAATTTGGTAAATCGGACGACCGTGATCAAGAATGTTTTAGCTTCACGAGTAGCGGATATGTCACTACTTAAATCGATCCTTGGTTTATATTCTAAACAAGATAAGATTAAAGCATTAGAGGCTTTAGATAAAGTAGGTATATTAGAGAAAGCCTATATTCGTGCTGATCAGTTATCTGGTGGTCAACAACAGCGGGTGGCTTTAGCTCGCACATTAGCTCAAGATCCAGAGATCATCCTAGCTGATGAACCAGTCGCATCTTTAGATCCAGTAATGGCAGCGGTAGTCATGGAAGACTTTCAAAGAATCAATGAAGAATTGAATATTTCGATCATTATCAATATTCATCATGTTGACCTAGCTTTAAAATACGCTCAAAGAATCGTTGGTATTCAAGCCGGTAAGATTGTCTATGATGGTAAAGTGAGTGATATCAACAACGATATCTTAAAGAAGATCTATGGAAGAGAATTGTCTGAAGATGAATTAATGGAGAAGAAAAATGCCAAGTTGGATTAAAAATATCTTCTTACCGCAAACCTATACGCTTAGTAATGGTAAGTCGATAAAAGAAAAATTTAATTGGACGCCATACATCACGATCGTTGTGATTATTTTGGTTGTTATTTCAGCACAGATAACTAATGTAGATATCAAAGTCTGGATCAAAAACGGCAAGAACTTCGTACAAATGATCGATGATATGTTTCCACCTAACTTTGATTTCTTTTCTGTCATGTTTAAACCAATGGTCGCGACGATCATGATGTCCCTTTTAGGGACATTGATCGCCGCTGTCTTTGCTCTACCAGTTAGTTTTTATCTATCTTCAAACACCGAGTTTAAGATAAATAAATATGTCTTAACTGGTAATAGAACCTTACTTGGTCTATTAAGAACACTGCCAGTATTGGTATACGCTAAGTTGATCGCCTTGATCTTTGGTAGTGGTGCTTTTTCTGGGATGTTGGCGATCGCTATCTTTACTTTTCCAATCTGTGTCAAGATGATGTATGAACAGATTGAAACGGTAGATATGGGACCATATGAAGCTATCAGCTCAACTGGAGCGTCACGTTTAAAAAGCATATGGACAGCTGTATTTCCACAAGTTAAGGGATACTACTATTCAACAGTCTTATATAATTTTGAAATGAATGTTAGAAGTGCCGCTATCTTAGGTTATGTTGGGGCTGGTGGTATTGGTGTATTGATCAATACTCAACTAACGTGGCGTGCTTATAGTAATACAGGAATGATGTTGGTTGTTTTAGTCATCACCGTCATTGTAATTGAGTCAATCTCCAGATTTATTCGTAGGAAGTTGGTGTGATCATGACAACTAAAAAACTTACAGTTGCTCAACAATATAAAAACCAACCAGTATACTGGCCTAAAGTTGTGATATCGATCTTAGCTTTGATCTTTGTGGTATATCTTGGGTTTATTACGATTGAATTTAAGACCGTTAATCAAAAAGGTTTAGAAATAGCTATCAATATCATGAAGGGTATCTTTCAACCATCAATATCTTTAATAACTAATATGACCAAAAGTGGATTAGCTTATATGTTGTTGGAAAC
>CAZCSQ010000066.1:0-4875 GCA_964501425.1 uncultured Erysipelotrichaceae bacterium | reverse complement strand
TTTACACAAATCAAGGTAGTAATGTTATATATTATCTAGTATAATTAATAAACGAGATATGGAGGAAAATATGAGTAAGAAATATGTTTATCTTTTTTCTGAAGGAAGCGGAAAACTGCGTGAACTTCTTGGAGGGAAAGGCGCCAATTTAGCTGAGATGTCTAATTTAGGCTTACCTGTACCTTTTGGCTTTACAGTCACAACTGAAGCTTGTATTCAGTACTATGCTGATGGACAAACCATCAATGATGATATCAACAACGAGATATTTACTTATCTGGGAAAATTAGAAGAACTTAGTGGTAA
This sequence comes from uncultured Erysipelotrichaceae bacterium, assembly GCA_964501425.1. GTDB lineage: Bacteria > Bacillota_I > Bacilli_A > Erysipelotrichales > Erysipelotrichaceae > JAQUCI01. The sequence goes on along the minus strand of CAZCSQ010000066.1, from coordinate 4,569 downwards.
GAAATTTGGCGACAAAAACAATCCTTTGTTAGTGTCGGTTAGATCTGGCTCAAGAGCTAGTATGCCTGGAATGATGGACACGATCCTAAATCTTGGTATCAATGATGAGGTAGTAGAAGGTGTTGCTAAGCTTACTAATAATGCCCGTTTTGCGTATGATTCTTATCGTCGCTTCATTCAAATGTTTTCAGATGTTGTTATGGAACTTCCAAAACACAATTTTGAAGTGATCATCGATGAGATGAAGAATGAAAAGGGTATAGAACTTGATACTGACTTTACCGCTGATGATCTAAAAGAAATGGTTACTCGGTTTAAAGCTTATTACACAAAAGAAAAGGGGAAACCATTCCCAACTGATCCTAAGGAACAACTTAAAGAAGCAGTTAAAGCTGTATTCCGTTCTTGGGATAATCCACGTGCTATCTATTATCGTCGCATGAATGATATTCCTGGTGATTGGGGAACAGCTGTTAATGTACAGATGATGGTCTTTGGTAATATGGGTGATGATTGTGGTACTGGCGTTGCCTTTACTAGAAACCCAGCTACAGGCGAAAAGAAGCTCTATGGTGAGTTCTTGATGAATGCTCAAGGAGAAGATGTTGTAGCCGGAGTAAGAACTCCAAGAACAATTGAAGAACTAAAGAGTATTTCACCAGTTGCTTATGATGAATTTGTTAATATATGTGATACATTAGAAAATCACTATCGTGATATGCAAGATATGGAATTTACGATCGAAAAAGGCAAGTTGTTTATGTTACAGACCAGAAATGGTAAAAGAACAGCGGCAGCGGCTTTAAAGATTGCTGTTGATCTTGTGGCTGAAGGTATGATCAGTAAAAAAGAAGCTGTTATGCAAGTTGAACCTAAATCTCTTGATTCTTTATTACACCCTCAATTTGATGAAGTTGCTTTAAAAGAAGGACACCATATTGCTTCAGCTTTACCAGCATCTCCTGGTGCTGCTTGTGGTAAGGTTGTCTTTACTGCTACTGATGCTGTTTTGGCAAAAGGACGTGGTGAAAAGGTTATCTTGGTGCGTTTAGAGACTTCTCCTGAAGACATTGAAGGTATGAATGTATCTGAGGGTATCTTAACGGCAAGAGGCGGTATGACATCACATGCAGCGGTTGTTGCTCGTGGCATGGGTAGATGTTGTATATCTGGTTGTGGTGATATCAAGTTTAATGGTAAATCCTTTACACTTGGTGGTGTTGAGTTTAAGGAAGGCGATTTTATCTCACTAGATGGCGCTACAGGCAAGATCTATGCAGGATCGATCAAAACAGTTGAAGCTCGTATTAGTGGTGACTTTGAAATGATCATGAAATGGGCTGATGAATTTAGAGTATTAAAGATCAGAACAAACGCTGATACACCAAAAGATGCCGCACAAGCTTTATCCTTTGGTGCTGAAGGTATTGGCTTGACTCGTACTGAACATATGTTCTTTGACATTGATCGTATTCAAGCAATGCGCGAAATGATCGTTAGTAATAACGAAGAACAACGTCGTGCAGCGTTAGCTAAACTTTTACCGATGCAACGTAGTGATTTTGAAGGATTATATGAAGCCATGGAAGGAAGACCAGTAACTATTCGTTACTTGGATCCTCCACTACATGAGTTTTTACCAACAAAAGAAGAAGATATTGTTGAATTGGCTGCTGATATGAATATCACTGTTGATGACTTAAAATACATCATTAGTGAATTGCATGAGTTTAACCCAATGATGGGTCATCGTGGTTGTCGTTTAGCAGTTACTTACCCTGAAATCGCTGAAATGCAGACACAGGCAGTTATTGAAGCGGCTTTAAATGTTAATAAGAAACATCCAGATTGGAAGCTTGTTCCTGAAATCATGATCCCACTTGTTGGTGAAGTGAAAGAATTGAAGTTTGTTAAAGATATCGTTGTAAAAACAGCCGATAAACTTATTGCTGAACAACATTCTGACATGAAATACATGGTTGGAACAATGATCGAAATCCCAAGAGCAGCTTTATTATCTGATGAGATTGCTGAAGAAGCAGAATTCTTCTCCTTTGGAACTAATGACTTAACACAAATGACATTTGGTTTCTCACGCGATGATGCTGGCTCCTTCTTGGATAGTTATTATGAAAACAAGATCCTTGAACAAGACCCATTTGCGCGTTTAGATCAACATGGTGTCGGTAAATTAGTTGAAATGTCTTGTAAACTTGGCCGTCAAGCTCGTCCAAATATCAAACTTGGAATCTGTGGCGAACATGGTGGTGATCCAAGCTCAATTGAGTTCTGCCATAAAGTTGGTCTAACTTATGTATCATGCTCACCTTATCGTGTTCCAATTGCGCGTTTGGCAGCGGCTCATGCCGCTATCAAGGCAAGTAAATAGATAATTAAATAAAAAGATCCTGGTCTTGGAAAAGATCAGGATCTTTTTTTATCGTTATTTCCGTGATTTGATAAGATAACCAATCATCGCTAGTATACTTACTCCACCAACTGTTATAGCTGAATAAGTGATTATCGTATATGTTTCAATTTGTTTGTGTGTCTTGGCTATTGAGGAGTTGATATCCATTGGTAATGCTTGATCATTGTCAACGCTCATTCGGCTTACAATCGCAAAATTGCTTTTATCAGCTAAGTCAATCGGTAAGTAAATATAGGTTTTTTGATCTTGATCCCAAATGATAACCTCATCATTATAGTTAACGATCGTTGAGTGGGGAAGGATAACATCAATAGTTAACTCACTTTCGTTTAGCTGTTGAAGCAGTTCTTCTCTAAGTTTAAGAGGCATTTTATTAAAGCCGGCTGCGTCAAGGATCAAAGAGAAGTCGGTATTAAAAGATAGATCTAAGCTATGTTCATACCCTTCGATTTGATACACAAGATCCACTTGTAACAGAAAATTTATCGTTGGATCGATCATTACTGTCCTAAGTGTTTCATAAGCTTCTTCATAACTATTATTAGGTTTAGTAAGGACCATATCAAATTCGATCATGGTTTCAGTTATATCTAAGGTAGTCTTAAAACCCATATTTTCATAATGAGTAACAGTATCTTCAACCAAGGTCGTAACACCATTTCTTAAATCTCTATCAGCTTTACTTAGGTCTATCTGAGCTTGATAATCTAAGATGACATTGTGATTTGTATCAATCTCATAGATTATCTTGGCTTTTGTACAACCTGTTAATAAAAGAAGACCCATTAGTATCATTATCATTAATCTTGATTTTTTCATATTGACCTACCTAAATGTATAAGTCAGTGGTTGTGACTTATATAAAGTGTAATCTGGTAATAAAACGGTAACGACAAATATCTTAGTTCCCTGATCAATCTCATCATAGCGCCAATAGATCATACTATCGTCTTCGTATGAAACAGTACCGATCGTTGCGTTGGTGGCTTGATTTGGATATACAGTCTTGATCGGTATCATATTTGAGCCATCTTCATCACTACAAACAAGTGTATATATCGCGTTTTGATCCTTATAGACATCATCCCAACTTATCTCATAACGCTCAAAAGTTAAAGGTCCAGATTGTGATTGATGTTTTGAGTATTTTTTAGTGATCTTAAGATCAAAATCGATCTTTAAAGGGGTAATCTTGCTTTCAGGTTTTTCCGTAATAAAGCTATAATAATACTCTTTAAGACCTTTAACTTCATCCGCAAAGGGTAGTAATAGATTTCCTTGTATTGTTCCATTATACGAGCGCCACAAAGGTTGAACATAAGTTGTCGTTATGTTTTGCTTGATATCAGTATAGCGTGAGATATTTTTAGTCATTGGTGAACCCATTAATTGAACATAATCATCAGCGGCGATCTCAATCAGATACCAATGATGATTTGCCATATAATGACTACTGTTATTCCAATTGTAATATATCTCGCTATCACCAAAATTACGAATAGTCTCATATTCACTGTTATTGATGATGTCGTTTTTAAAGAAATGATAGAAAGTAAAATGATGGCCATATTCATGGCTTAAAACATGAGCCATATCTTGAATTCTTGTGTATTGATCCCCATTATATAATCTAATAGAACCCATATATAGAAAGAAATTAAGACTACTGTTACTAGCAAGTGCTGGTAATTTAAAGTCTAAGGTAACTTTCTTGAGCATGGTCGATTGATCACCGGCAGCGTATTCTGTAGAGTCTGGATAAATCACAACTTCTTTAAGTAAAGAAAACTCTTCTCCATGCTTATTAAGCTTTAACTCATCGTATAATCGTTGAAGTTTATCAGTATTCCATTTACTACTGTAGCTGATCATTTGGATGCCTTCAGGCGTTTGATAAATGTATTTTATACCTTCATCATTTTCATGGTCCACCTTTAAAGTATCCAGTGTTTTTGAATAATGACTGGTTCTTGATGATCAACAAGAATAAATTCATCTATTTTTTCTTTATCATTTTGTTTAGCAACTAATTTATCATTCAATTTATCGATTTGTGTCTGTGCATAAACAATTGTTAGTAAAGAAAAAGAAATGATAGAGATTATGATTAAGATGATTCTTGTTTTTGTCTGTTTCAT
>CAZCSQ010000065.1:0-5239 GCA_964501425.1 uncultured Erysipelotrichaceae bacterium | reverse complement strand
ATAAAAGGGCAATTATTGCCCTTTTATGTATTGTATAGATTTTCTCTTGATTTAGATTTAACAATTCCACTATTTTTATATTTTACAAATAATGGATGTTTGTGCCAATGGACAGTATCATCGGTGATCAGAAAAGCCAAAGTCTCAAAGACTGTCAGTTTATAGAGTGAGGATACTAACGGATCAGTTTCTTCTTTTGTTCTAAAAGCTAGTTGATCGTCAACACTTGGATCATTGGTGATGATAAAGGCTTTATCGGTGATGATCCTTACAGCTTTAAAGATATTGATAATCCTTTCACTGGATTTATCGTGACTGCCATTATCAATAAAGATAACAGCGTTGCTTGGATCGAACTGGTTATTAGGTCCATGAATAAACTCTTCAGCCTCACATGTTAAGCATGGGATACAAACAGTTTCAGTAATCTTTAAAGCACCTTCGACAGCTGTACCAATATTAGGCCCACTAGCTAAGATGTGAAGCTTATCCATTGAAGTAAAGACTTTATAATTAGCGTGATACTTATTGATCGTTTCTTGAGTTAATTCTTGATGGATGGCCATCGCCTTTTTAATATCATCTTTTGTTTTTTGGTATTGCTCAGGTGTAATCCTTTGTAGCTTTAGGCCAGCCTCTAGCGCAAACAACATCCAGAAAGTGGCTAGGGTTACGACACCTTTAGTTACGTATCCAACCTTTTCTTCGCCAACGCCCCAGTTGATCAAATGATCACAGTATTGGACAAAATCACAATCATCGCGTCCGGTTAGGCCGATAGTTACCTCATTATTAGCTTTTAATAATTTTAGACAATCAAGAGCGTTAGTACTACAGCCACTTTGGGAAACAACCACAGTAAAGGCTTTAGTTCTTAGATCGTGTTCATGATTCAAGAAAGTAAAAGGTGGTACTAACTTAACTTCTGTTTTTAGATGTTTACGCATAAAATCACGAGCACAAAGACTACCATTATTGCTTGAACCACTAGCAACGATACAAATACTTTCAAAGTCACCAGCTACGAATAAATCCACCATCTTTTTGGTCAATTCTGCTGATCGATCAACGTTAGCGATAACCGTTGAAGGAGTCTGGTAGATATAATCCATCATTGTCGGCTTATTTTCCATTATCATTTCTCCTTGATATATATATATATATTTATTATATCACTAAATGTTACTTGTGGTTATACTACAGTGAAGAATGCTTATCATAGATGACTAAATTTGATACAATGAAACAAAGGTGCTTATATGAATAAAATAACGGTACAAACGATTAAGAATTTAATACAAATCACGATAGGATGTTTGATCCTCGCTTTTTCAGTTTCGGTCTTTGTTTTGCCGTTTAATATCTTATCAGGTGGTGTAGCAGGTCTTGCGGTCGCCCTTAACTTTTTGATCGATGTTGATCCGACGATCATTATCAATGTATCGATGTTGATCCTGTTTGTGATTGGGACGATCTTTCTTGGGCGAAAATTCGCTTTAAGTACTTTTATCACCACAATTCTTTACCCCTTAATGATCATCTTGATCAATAGTTTTGAGATCGTTGTTGATATTGATCCTTTTTTGGCTAGCTTGTATGCTGGTTTAATGGGTGGAGCTGGAGTGGGACTAGTATTTAAAGCTGGAGCTAGTACTGGTGGTATGGATATTCCACCACTTATCATCAATAAATATACCGGTATTAAGTTATCGACTTTGATCTTGGTAATTGACGCCATAACGGTTTTTTTGGGTATCATTTCGTATGGTTTGGCGGCCGTCTTAATTGGTTTTATCGCTGTTTGGGGAACATCATTTGCGATTGATAAAGTCTTAACCTTTGGGGCTGAGCGCGCTAAAGCGATCTATGTGATCAGTGATAAGATTAATGAGATCAACGACATGGTTCAAAATACTATCTTACGTGGTACGACAATACTTCAAGCCAAGGGTGGTTACACAAGAGAAGATAAAGAAGTGTTGTTGGTTGTCTTAACTGGTAATCAATATCCTAACTTTATGCGCTTAGTTAACGAGATTGATAAACAAGCTTTCATGATCATCCAAGACGCCAATGAAGTACATGGTAATGGTTTCTCTTTTGATTATAAAATATAGTTTTATTCTTATAAATTACACTTTAGCTAAAATTATGTGTGCTATAATCTAGTAGAACGGAAGTGACATAATGCTAGAATTCAAGGATGTAGGGAAAAAATATAAAAACGGATTTAATGCGTTGTATAATATCAACCTAGTGATAAAGCAGGGCGAATTTGTTTATGTGATCGGACCGACTGGTTCAGGTAAATCTACCTTAATGAAATTGATCAATGCTGAAGAAGCCCCTACCACAGGTAAAGTTGAGCTTGATGGAGTTGATATCGGTTCATTAAAGTTAAGTCAAATACCAAAACATCGTCAAAGTTTAGGTGTTGTCTTTCAAGATTATCGTTTATTACAAGCGAAAACGGTATTTGAAAACATCTACTTTGCGCTTGAAGTCATTAACGTAGAAAAAAGTAAAGCGCGAAAAAGAGTACGTGAAGTATTAGACCTTGTTGGTTTAGCAGATAAGGCGAATTTTTATCCATCACAGTTATCAGGTGGTCAACAACAGCGGGCAGCGATTGCGCGTGCGATCGCTAATCAACCTAAACTATTGATCGCTGATGAGCCAACAGGTAATCTTGATCCTTCGATGTCAAAGGACATAATCAACTTATTAGGTAAGATAAATAGAGAAGAAGAAACAACTGTTATCATGGTAACTCATGATGAGATCGTGGTCGATTTTTATAAGAAAAGAACGATCATCCTTGAAGAAGGCCATATTGTGGCCGATTTAGTAGAAGGAGGATATCGCTTCCATGATCACCAAAATACTTAGAGTTTTCCGTGAAGGGTTTTATGGCATCATTAGACATCGAGCAATGTCGCTTTCAAGTGCTAGTGCGGTAACGATGACCCTTTTAATTGTTAGTGCTTTTTTGATCTTGAGTGTTAATATCCGTCAAATCGTTGATAGTGTTGAAGGTAGTGTTCAGATTCACGCTAAGATTGAAGTAGGCACAAGCTTTGAAGATATTCGTGAAACAAGACTTGAGATTGAAGCACTTCCAGGAGTTCGTTTGGTTACCTTTTCGGATAAAGAAAGTGAATTAAATGCCTTTATAGAAGCTTATGGTGAACAAGGTGATCTGTTCAAGATGTATGTTGGTGATAAAAACCCACTTCGTGATGCCTTCTTAGTTGAGACAATAAGTGGTGAGTATATTGAAGAAGTGGCTAATCAGATAGCTGAATTAAACTATATTGAAAAAGTTAACTATGGTGGTACTGGTACGTTACTCTTGATGGAATCAATGGAATCGATCAGAACAGGAAGCCTTATCGTTATGGGAGCTTTAGCTTTACTAGCAGTCTTATTGATAACTAATACAATTGATACGACCATTGGCTCACGTAAAGATGAGATATTTATCATGCGAACAGTCGGCGCAGGTAATGGTTTTATCCGTTGGCCTTTTATCATTGAAGGAATGGTCATTGGAGCGCTTGGCTCATTGATACCAATCCTTATTTCCGTGGGTGGATACATCTATTTATACAATCTTATGGATGGGTATCTTTTTTCGAGAATCTTTACCTTAGTTCCAATCTTCCCGTTTGTGCCATTATTGGCCGCTATCTTATTGTTAATAGGCGCATTTGTGGGCATGTTAGGGAGTTTTATTTCTGTTACTCGTAAACTATGGTGGTCAAGATGAAAAAGGTCTTAAAATATGTTTTAACGATCGCTTTAATCTTATCAACAACCTATGTCAAGGTTTTTGCGGTTGATTTTGCGGGTAATGAAACATATTATGATAATCTATGTAGAGTGAGCTTGTCTGACCCAAATACGATCGAATTGTGTAAACAATACCAAATGTATTTAAATGAGATCGCTAATGATCGTTTAAATGATCTTGAAGATATTCAAGATCAATTAGATGGTCTTAAAGAGAATATTGAAGAAAATGTCAAAAAGGTTCATCAATATGAAGATAAGATCATTGAGATTGAAAAAGAGATCGCTAGTTTAGAAAGAGCTATCAAAGCTACTGAAGAATCAATAATTGCTTTAGAGATAGAGATCTTAGCTAGAGAAGAAAAGATCAATTCGATCGATGATTCCATTCAAGGTAGAATGTTAAGTATGCAGTCCTTTATTCGTGTCAATAATTATATTGAGTTTTTGATTGGTTCGACAAGTTTCTTAGACTTAATCAGAAGGATTGAGGCATTATCAGATATTGAAGCGTCCGATCATCAACTTATGAATAGTTTAAGAGGTGAGATAGAAGCATTAGAAGTAAATCGAGCAGAATTAACAAGACAGAAAGAATCATTAGATGCTAATAAAGAAAATGTCGTCGCTAATAAACAATATATCGAAGGCTTAAAGGCTTATATTGAACAAGCCTTGATCGAATACTATCGTCAAGAGGCAGATCTTGAAGCGGCTGCTAATCAGATCGCGAAGGATTATTCTGATTCAGTTGATAAACTTAAGGACATCAGTGAAGCTTTAGGTAATATCTTACCATCACCTGGTTGGACTAAACCAGTTAGTGGTGGAAGAGTTACAGCTTCTACATGGTATTATCCTCCATCATTTGGTGGTGGGGTTCATCTAGGCGTTGATATTGCCTCTTCAGTAGGAACGAGTGTTAAAGCAGTGGCCAATGGTGTTGTTTTATATCAAGCCAATTCATGTCCAACCTATGGCTATCTAGGTAATACCTGTGGATATCCTGGTAGTACCGGTGGTGGTAATCAAGTTTATCTATTAGTATCGGTTGGTAGTAAAACATATGCGATCAAGTATCTACACTTACAAAAAGATAGTCCCTTAGCCATGGGATCCATCGTTAATGCAGGCGAGGAAATAGCTCGTTTAGGATCTAGTGGTAATTCTTCTGGTCCCCATGTCCATATTGAAGTCTTCTATTTAGGCAACAAATCAATTTCTCATTATGCGGATAACTGGAATGGTGATCTAGCTTTTGGGGCTGGGTGGGGAAGTGCAGCAATAAGTCGAACATGTGATAATACCGATGGTGTTGCACCATGTCGTTTACAACCTAAATCATTATTAGGATATTAGAGTTCAAATATGAACTCTTTTTATATGTGTTCAACTTTTCATTTCACTTGAAATAGTTTAAACTAATCTTATCTGAATCGAGGTTAGC
>CAZCSQ010000064.1:0-5289 GCA_964501425.1 uncultured Erysipelotrichaceae bacterium | reverse complement strand
AAGCACTGTGACAATGAGTCACAGTACTTTTATTCTACTATCTCGTTTTTAATGACTAATAAGCGACTCGCTCGAATATCATCTAGTTCAATGACCTTTACGATCAAATTCTGAATTTCTACTTCATCATTTAACTCTGGTAAATCTTCCAACAATTCACTTACATACCCACTGATCGTCATGTATTCTGTCTCTAGTTCGTTATCGTCAAGATCAAAGTAATCAATAAACTCATCAATATTCATTTCTCCATCTACTTCAAATGATTGATCACCAGTTTGAATCACATCATTAACAATCTCATCCGTCTCATCCCAAATATCACCAACTATTTGTTCAAGGATATCTTCCATAGTGACCATACCTGATGTTCCACCATATTCATCCAAGACAATAGCCAGGTGCATATGTTTTCTTCTTAAAGACATTAAAATATCAGGTAGTTTCATTGTTTCATTGATAAAGAATGGTTCAACGAGCATTTTTCTTATATCAATATTATTTTCATCAATATAAGCGCTCAAGAATTCATTGATATATAAGATACCAATTATATTATCAACGGTATCTTGATAAACTGGAATACGGGAATAAGGACAATCCATTAGTTCAGCCATGATGTCATCAATTTCATCATCGATATCTAGCGCTATCATATCAACTCTTGGGGTTAATATCTCTTTAGCGATCGTATCCGCAAACTCCACTGCCGATTGGAGAAGATCGCTATGATCTTCATCAATAACGCCCTCACCTTCGATCGTTTCAATGATTGACATCAACTCATCCTCTGTAACCGATACTTCTTCTTCATTGTTATCCTTCTTAAACAACGAACTAAATAACTTAACAGCGTTAACGCTGATCCATACTAGTGGGGTTGATATCATGATCATAAGTTTGATTGGTAAAGCCATCCGTGTAAGATAATTATCAGCGTCAGTCTTAGCGATGATCTTGGGGATTATCTCACCAAAGATCAATAACAAAACCGTCATGATCAATGTCGCAAATAATGTCGCATTATTGGTAAACACTGCTAAGGCTATGATGGTCATTAATGATGAAGCCGCATTGTTCACAAAATTATTCCAGATTAAGATCATTGATAATGCTTTATCATAATCTTCATAAATATCAAAAGCCATTCTTTGTGCCCAACTACCTTTTTCAGCAGTCTTCTTTAAACGACGACGATTAGCTGAAGATATAGCCATCTCACTACTAGAAAAGAAGGCCGATAAGGCAACCAATATGATAATGAACAGATAAGGAAGAATATCAGTCATAATCTTCATCCTCCTCTATCCTAACAACCATCTTTTTAACTACACCGTTTTGAACTTCAGATATCCTAATGGTTAGTCTTTCATACTCAAACTCATCATCTTCTTCAAGCGTTAAGGTTAGTTCTTGTTTGGCCCAATCGATCATTGTCAGCTTATCAAATTTCTTCTTATCATAGGGATATTTGATCAAATCAAAAACTCTACTTACAAGTAGATCTGTATTAACCTCATAACGGTTACCACCAAGTTCCATGAAATAATCTAGCACTTCATCGCTCTCATCCCAAATTTCGCCAACTAACTCTTCTAAAATATCTTCAACAGTAATAACACCCATTACTTCTTTTTTATGATCAATAACAATCCCCATATGGACTTTGATCCGACTCATATCGTTTAATAGATCATCAATCAAACGATCCTTGGACACAAAGTATACTTTAGTAAGAAGCGATCTTACTGATCTATGATTTTTAGCCACATAATTCTTTAAGAATTGTCTTGTTTGTAGGATACCAATTATCTTGCCTTTTTCATATACAGGATAACGAGAATAACCTTGATCATTAATGATCGCTAATATTTTCTCATCTGTCATATCAGTTGCTAAACTTTGAACTTTATCAAGTGGAGTGAAGACATCAATTACTTTCTTGATATTGAATTCTACTGCTGATTGTAATAGTTCACTTTGGTCTTCATCAATCGTTCCTTCATCTTCGATCGTCTTGATTATATCCAATAGTTCATCTTCGGTTACAGTCGGCTTTTGTTTAAAGGCTAAAAGTTTATTAACCAATATCCCAATTCTTTCAAATAAATATGATAGTGGCGTTAAGATCTTCATTAAGAAAACTAACAATCCAGCTGTTTTTAAAGTAAATTCGGTATTGTATGTTTTGGCTAATGATTTAGGAAATAACTCTCCAGCGAATATCACAAAAACCGTCATTACAACGGTCGCTACAGCCACAAAATTGATGCCCCAGATTTGTGACACTAAAAAAGCTGTCAGTGAGGCGCAGGTAATATTCATTATATTATTACCGATCAAGATCGTCACAAGGGCTTTTTCAAAGTTATCTAAGATATAAACGGCTTTCTTAGCTTGTGAATCACCATTGTCAGCTTTATTTTTTATTCGTATCTTATTCACAGAAGAAAAAGCCACTTCTGATGCTGAAAAATAAGCCGAACCACCAATTAAAAGGATTATTGTAATACACAATATACCTATACTATCCCCGTCCATTAAGGATCGATCACCTCACAATTGAGTTTATTATAACAAATCCATATCATTTGTCCAATTTTAGCCATAGTCAATCATTAATAACACACATCTTCTTTACACAATCAATCAATAGTATATGTTGCTTTATGTTGTTTTATGTTACAATCATTATATATGGAGGTATCCCTATGATAGAATTCCTCAGTTTCAAACCCCAAAATAATGATATCGATCTAGTACGGATTGAGCGCTTTCAGAAGATGATGAACCATCGTGAAGCGACTGTTTGTGCTGAAAGAGCAGAGATATTGACCCAGTCCTATCAAGAAACAGAAGGCGAACCGATCGTCATTCGTAAAGCTAAAGCTTTAAAGGCTATTTTAAATCAAATGAGTATTTACATTGATGATGATTCCCTGATCATTGGTAATCATGCCAGTACTAATTTTGCGGCTCCCATCTTTCCCGAGTATTCTTTTAATTGGTTGATCGAAGAACTTGATGATCTACCAAAACGCACTGGTGATCGTTTTGATGTTGATGAAGACGTTAAACAGCGACTTAAAGTATTACAACCCTATTGGCAAAACAAGACTCATCAAGATGAAGTAAAAGCCAATATGAGTGAATTAAATAAATTAGCTGCCAAGCAAAATGTTTTACATCGTGGCGGTATTAGTATGTCAGGAGATGGACATATCGTCCCCAATCATGAGTTTGTGATGCGTCATGGCTTTAAAGGCATTATGGATATCGCAGCCAATAAAGCTAAGCAAGCTAATCTTGATCAAGATCAAAAGGATTTCTATCAAGCTATACAGATTACCATGAGTGCGGCACTTGATTATATTAAACGTTTTAGTCATTTAGCTGCTGAAAAAGCAAAAACAACTAAAGATCTAAAAAGAAAAGCTGAACTAGATCAAATCGCTGAAACCTTCAGTGACCTATTAGAGGGCGGTGTGCGAAGTTTTTATGAGGCAGTTGAGACCGTGTATCTAGTGCATTTGATCATGATGATCGAAAGCAATGGCCACTCTTTCTCCTTTGGTCGCTTTGATCAGTATTGTTACCCATATTACTTACAAGACACAGAAAAAGGAATCTTGAATGAAGAAAAGGCCTTAGAGATAATCACTCATTTCTTTATCAAAGTAAATAGTCTTAATAAGATTAGACCATGGGATCATACTCAATATAGTGGTGGCTATCCTTTATACTCCAATCTCATGGTTGGCGGAATGAAGAGTGATGGAACTGATGGGACCAACCGACTCTCATATCTTTGCTTAGAAGCGATGAATATGTCACGTTTACCTGATCCTAATCTTAGTGTTCGCTTTTCAAAGAACACCCCAAATGATTTGTTAGTTGACGCGGCTAAATTAATACGTAAAGGTTTTGGAATGCCAAGTATGTTTTGTGATGAAGTAGTCATTAAGGCCATGTTATCTTTGGGGATACCGATTGAAGATGCTCGTGATTATTGTTCGATTGGTTGTGTGGAAGTGGGAATTCAGGGTAAATGGGGACATCGTGCTACAGGTATGACCTATATCAATTTCGCTAAGATCTTAGAATTAGTCTTACATAATGGCATAGATCCACAAACTGGAATTGCTCTGATCAAAGTAAAAGACGTTGATGAAGAAAACTTTAGCTTTGATAGTTATGATCAATTATGGAGTGCTTGGAATAAATTTCTAACCTATTATCTGGATCTCGCTGTTGAAAGCGATCTTGTTTGTGATCGATCATTAAAATATCATGACGCGGATAGTTTCGCTTCATCCACCATTGATTGTTGTCTTGAAAGAGGAAAAACCCTTAAAAATGGGGGAGCTAAATATGACTTTGTCTCTCAATCAAATATTGGCCCTTCAGTTGTTGGCGATAGCTTAGCCGCCATCAAGAAATTAGTCTTTGATGATAAGCTACTGGAATATAAAACCCTGATCAAAGCCTTAGATCAAAACTTTGCGGGTGATCAAGGTTTAGATATTCGTAAACTCTGTCTAAGCACACCTAAATTCGGTAATGATGACGACTATGTTGATCATATTGTCAAAGATGTCTATGAATCTTACTTAAAGCTGTTACCAAACTATCATACTGACCGCTATCTTAAGGGCCCTATTGGTGGTGGATATACGATGTCAACCTCCAACATTACCTCATATGTACCTAATGGCTTTGATGTAGGTGCCACACCAGATGGTCGCTTAGCTACCAAGCCTTTAAATGAAGGAGCCTCTCCTTGTTTAGGTGCGGATCGATGTGGTCCAACGGCAGTCATCAATTCATTATCTAAACTTCCAAACGATCGGATTGCTGGGGGGCAACTATTGAACATGCGTTTTTCTCCTGGTGCTTTAGCAGGCGATGATAATCTTGATAAATTCGTTTCATTTATCAAAGTAGCTCCTTTAAAGAATATCTTCCACAATCAATTCAACGTTATTGATAGTCAAACGCTTAAAGATGCGAAACTTCATCCTGAAGATCATTTAGATCTAATGGTCAGAGTTGCTGGTTATTGTGCCCTATTTTCAACTTTAATGCCTGAAGCTCAAGATGCGATCATTGCTCGAACGGAATTAGGTTGGTAAACATGCAAGGATTGATCAGTCATATTCAAGGATATTCAACAAAAGATGGACCTGGTATCAGAACGACCGTCTTTATGATGGGTTGTAACCTGAATTGTGTTTGGTGTAGTAACCCCGAAACGATTCAACCAACAATCAAGATCTTATATCACAAAAG
>CAZCSQ010000063.1:0-5443 GCA_964501425.1 uncultured Erysipelotrichaceae bacterium | reverse complement strand
GTACCAATGATCGCAATCTCATCATCCGCCACCATTAACTTAGAATGAACAAAACCTTTTGTATACTCATAGATCTTAACTCCATTTTTAGTAAGAATCTTATAGTTACTCTGTGTAACCATATGAACATACCATTTATCAGGAATATGTGGGGTTATCAAGCGGATATCTAATCCGTTTTTAGCTGCTAAACAAAGGGCATTTAACATCGTATGATCAATGACAAGATAAGGAGTATAGATGTAAATATAGTGCTTAGCTTGATTGATCATATTCATATGCGATGAATAGCCAGTCGCTTCCTCATCTGTTGGGCTATCAGAAAAGGGTTGAACATAGCCTTCACCCTTGATCTTTTCTAGATCTTGATCATCATAACGATAATCAAGATAATTATCAGCGATCGCTGATTCATAATTAAAGAACTGTAAAAACATCATTGTTAAACTAAAGACTGAATCACCTTTGATCATGATCGCACTGTCCTTCCAATGACCAAAACGAACAGTCTTATTGATATATTCATCAGCTAGATTAAAGCCACCTACAAAGCCAACAATACCATCAATGACACAGATCTTACGATGATCGCGATTGTTCATCTGAATGACCAATAATGGCCGCAACTTATTAAAGGCATGAGCCTCAATTCCGTGCTCAGCCATCTTCTTGGCGAAATTCTCAGGTAACGTCACAAAACATCCAAAATCATCATAAAGGATACGAACTTTGACTCCTTCTTGAACTTTAGCGATCAATACTTCCAATACCGTATCTAACATATAACCTGGGGTAATGATAAAGTACTCCAAAAAGATAAAGCGTTTCGCTTTTTTAAGTTCGATCATCATCTGATCAAAGCTTGATTCACCATCAGGAAAATAGGTTGTTTCATTATGTTTATATACTGGATAATAAGCATTATTCCAAATATAGCAGATCTCTTTTTTAACTGTTTCACTTTGCGCTGCGATCTCTTCGATCACCGCAGGGTCTTGTTGGAACAACGGTATTGTCTCAGCTGCTGTTTTTACTGCACTTGATTGTAAGCTTTTGGGCACCTTTTTATTACCAAAGATCAAATACATGACTCCACCAACTAACGGAATACCCAAGATGATAACTAACCAAGCGATCTTAAAAGAAGGATTGGAATTAGAATTGATCACATAGACAGCGATTATCATACTTAAGATCGTAAAGATCGTATATATTTCCCAAAAACCTTCACTTAAGCGCACAATGACCTCGACGATCAACCATAATTGCAGAATGATAGGTACCGCAATACGAAATGTTCGGCTAAATATAAATCTGATCAAACTTTTCATTACTGATTACCCACCTATTGTATCTATATGGTCTAAATTTAAACCCTTTAAAATCTCATTTACTGTATCAATGCGCCATGTCTGATTTAGGGTCAAAGGATCATGAGCGTCATAACCATAGATTACTTTACATCCATAACGCTCAGCGATCTGCCAAAACGGCAAATAAGGATAAGGATAAACTTCTTTATTATCGATCAATTTTTTACCATAACGTAAACCATTGAGATTAATCTCAAGTGGAATATTGTTTTTAGAAGCGACTTCACAGATTATTTCACTAGCTTTAACACACGAGTCAGACCACTTTGATCTTCCTAACATAAAATAATCAGGATGAGCTAAGACATCAGGTACACCTGCGTGAATCGCTGCTGAGATCTGCTCAGCGTAGACTAATACATCAATATCGTTATTATAGACACTATAGTCATGAATCAAAGGAAAGCGATAATGCTGACCTAAGACTAATACATCAACCTTCGTCTTTAGCCACTTATAATATTCTAGATATTCTGGATAGTATTCAATCTCAAAACCCGTTAAAATCTTGATTTTTGATTGATACTTTTCACGCAAGGAAGTGATCGATGATAAATACTCATCAAATTGAGCATAATCCATCCTATCTTGTTCTTCTAATTGATATTTAATCTCAGGATATGGTACATGATCAGTAAATGCTAAAACATCAAAACCAGCATTTATCGCCTGAATGACATACTGTTGATCTTCTATATCAGTCGCATGTAAGCAACGGTAAGTGTGTGTGTGATAATTAGCCTTCATAAGATCTTCCTTTTGATTATTATATCACAAAGACCATATGTATTTGACACTAATAATGATAGATACTAGAATAAGATTAAGGAGAATTGATCTAATGAAATTTGCGATAATAGGTACTAATTTTGTCTCAGACACGATAATGGAAGGCGCTAAGGATATTCCTGATTTTGAATTATCCGTGGTATGTAGTAGAACTTTAGCAAATGCTGAAGCTTTTGCGCATAAATACGGTTGTACGACCGTTGTAACAGACTATAAGGATATTACCCCGGAAATGGCGGATGCTGTTTATGTAGCTACTCCTAATTCTTTACATTGTGAACAATCAATCTATTTTTTAAACAAAAAGATGCATGTTCTTTGTGAGAAACCACTTGCCAGTAATATTGATGAAGTTAACCAGATGTTTGAAGCCGCTGATAAAAACGGAGTCATGTTGTTAGAAGCGATCGTTCCGCTTTTCACTCCTAATTTTCTAGCTTTAAAACAAGCATCAACGATGGTTGGTCAAGTCCGCAGAGCTGTCTTTAGTTTTGGTAAATACTCAAGTCGTTACGATGCTTATCGCGCTGGAAACGTCATGAATGCCTTTAAAAAAGATTTATCAAATGGTTCATTAATGGATCTTGGAGTCTATAGTCTCTCAAATTGTATTTCCATCTTTGGTAAACCACTTAAGGTTCAAGCCAGTGCTTATATGTTAGAAAGTGGAGTAGATGGTTTAGGAACGATGCTTTTGACTTATCCTGACAAAGAAGTGATCATCATGCACTCTAAGATAACTGATTCTCATTTTGATAGTGAAATTCAGGGGGAAGACGGAACAGTCATCATTAAGGGTATTAGCTCCCCTCAAGCGGTTAAAGTTGTTTTACGAAACAAAGAAGTAACTGAACTAACGGCCCCACAAAAACCGACAACTAAATACTATGAACTAGTCGAATTCATTAAATGTGTTAAAAGTGGTAACTATCGCTCTGAGTTAGTACCACGTCAATTGACGATCGATGTTCATACGATCATGACTGATGTCCGTAAACAGATTGGACTTATTTATCCAGCAGATGAAAAATAACAAAAAGCCAGATGCAAATCTGGCTTTTGAATCTATTATTTAGGCTTTTCAAGATACTGAATACGGTGTCTGTTCATCTGATCCATTAAGATTAAGCAATGCATGGAGCTGTGATTTGATGGTTGAATGATTTCGCCATAGATAATATCCACTATAAATAATTGACAAGATTAAGATCACATCCGTAAAATACTCATTGATTGACCAAGCATTCAAATAAGAACATAGAACATTAAATATATTTACTAGAACATGAAGAGCTACCCCTGTCCAGATATCTTTAGTATGTACGCAAACAAAGCACGTCATTATTGATATCGTAAATGCTGAAAGGCTCGCTAACAAATTAAAATGAATGATACCAAAAACAATCGACACCACAAGTATTGATCGCAAATAACTATTATTACCAAGTCTTTTCAATATGACTCCGCGAAAGATAAACTCTTCTACAACTGGCCCTAATAAACCAATTGTGAACAGATTAGCTATCAGTGAAATAAAATCATAATCCGTTATCTCAAGATTTGAATTAAGATTTACTAGTTTACCAAGCGTAAGTGATAAGATGATAATCACAAGTTCATCGATACCAAACATCACGATAACTTCTTTAGCTCGTTTTTTTATTTTGATTTCCTTATTATATTTCAGAAACGTCAATGGTAGTTTTTTCCACTTGCTGTAAACATAATAGAAGCTAAATAACCCCAACATACTCAATACATTAATAAAGAAATCAGAAATAACACCGAAAATTAAATTCAACAATACGAATACGATTAAAATAGGCACTTGAGCTAGTAAAAACAATCCTAATTGTTTTAAAATTTCAAAAATCATTTTTTTTCATTTAACTTTATCTCCCTGTTTTCGACTAAGACTAAATAAGTAAACGCTACTTTAATGATTACTTAACCATGTTTACACTCATCTATTTTTGTTAAAACAAGTCAAACGAAATGAATGTTATATTTAAAATATACTATATTTTCTTACTATTTAATAGAATTATTCACGTTTATCTAACAATTTAAGCATATTTGCTTTATATTATTGATCATATTTATAATTATCGATCATCTAATGATCTGATCATGTTAAATATCCACGCTATCTAAATCCAACGCAATAAAAAAACTAGCTTTAACTAGTTTTATCAGATATTAATCTTAAAGATACATTTTCTGATCTCATTACGGCGATATAGATCATGTTCTTTAGGTACATCTACGGTATATAGATATTCAGCTGGTATCTGTAAGATCGTCTTATAGGAAGCGATATTTTCTGGACTACAAGTAATGATAAGTTCATCCATTCCTTCATCTTTGGCTAACTGTAATAATAAGCGACTAGCCTTAGTCGCATAGTGATGGCCACGATATGGAATATAAACGGTATAACCAATATTACCAAGATAATAAAGATACCAGCTTTTACCCAAGCGCAGATCACATTGTCCTACTATTTCGTTTGTTTCAACTAAGACAATATCAAAAACATAGGTCTTAGTGATGCCACGACTTTTTTCAGCCCCATAACGGCGTTGCATGACTAGTTTGATCTCATTATCCGTTAGTGTTTTTAAACGAGCATTAAATAAGACCATCGTAACTCACAAGCTCAACAATTTATCTAAGATCAGCTTGACATCATCATAACTAACCGCTCCTTCAGCTAGTTTCACCTTATCAGCGTAAAATGATGGTACATAGTAATAGTCATAACTATTAGCTAAATCTTTTTCGATATTTTCTTCAATGATATCAAGTTTGATATCCTGATATTCATCAAGGATGATCAATTCATGTAAATAGGAAAGTGCTTTTTTACAATAAAAACAATTCTTTAAGATAAAAACACGTAGTTCTTTCATGATTATCCCTTTTAACCTAGTCTTTCATTAATTCAATTATAACAAGACCACCACTAAAAGTCATGTGAGAAACATTTACACATTTCACCTGTTAATATGTCCGATACGTATTTGATTATGATATTATTAAGATAAAGAATGGAGATAATAGATGCTTAAAAATGCTTTTTTTATCGAAACAGACAACATCAATCCATATCATAATCTTGCTTTAGAAGAGCGTCTTTTTAATGATCATCAACCACATTCAATCATTTTTTATCTTTGGCAAAATCATCATACCGTTGTCGTTGGTAAAAACCAAAACGCTTATAAGGAATGTAACCTCAAACAAATGGAATTAGATCATTGTTATCTAGCTCGTCGAAG
>CAZCSQ010000062.1:0-5559 GCA_964501425.1 uncultured Erysipelotrichaceae bacterium | reverse complement strand
TTTTTTGTGATCTTCTTTTTAACATGTCACGATAAGAGTAAACACAACCACAATACTGTTGACGATATAGATCTAATGTTTTAACAAGGGCAACTGAATTATCTAATCCCCCACCCTTTTTTAGATCAGAATGAAAATATTTGACATTTGGATGTAATAAAGCTAGTCTTTCTCCAATTTGATTGAGAACCTCGGCATCTTTATGGCGACTGATCGTCATAACAGTTGTAAAATAATCAAAATGATGATCATCTGCGTATTGATAAGCTTCACTCATTCTTAATTCATAACACAGCCAACAACGATTTGATCTTTCAGGATCATCCTTATATGGTTCTAATAATTTATTAAACACTTCGTTGTCATACGTTGTCGTGATTATCTTGATATCAGCTTGATTTTGGAGGTTAAAGTCTTCTGTATACCTGATCAATTCATCAAGACGTAATTTATACTCCGTATTTGGATAGATATTATTATTATTGAAGTAAAGGGTTAGATCAAAGTACTCATGAAGATAAAGCATCGGATAACAATTACACGGTGCACAACACGAATGTAGTAACAACTTTGGTTTTGGTCTTTGATCTTTGATCAAAGCTAAGGTCTTCAACCCCAATTGATAATAATGATCTTTTTTCATTAGTATATTAACATCGCATCCCCAAAGGAGAAGAAACGATACCTTTCATCAATCGCATGTTGGTAAGCTGTAAAAATCAAATCCTTTCCCGCCAACGCACTGACTAATAAGATCAACGTTGATTCTGGCAAGTGAAAATTAGTTATCAAAGCATCGATCGCTTTAAACTGATAACCAGGATAGATATAGATGTCAGTCATACCTGAACTAGCTTGAAATCTTCCATATTTATTCATGATAGCCTCCAAAGTTCTTGTTGAAGTAGTTCCAACACTAATGATCTTATTACCATCCGCTTTGGCCCTATTCAATATTTCTGCACTTTCTTCTTCCATCATATAATATTCTTCATGCATTTTGTGATCTAATATATTATCCGCGGATATTGGTCTAAAAGTCCCCAGTCCTACGTGGAGTGTTATATCAACGATCTTGACGCCTTTAGCTAATAGTTTAGTAAATACTTCTTCAGTAAAATGTAACCCAGCAGTAGGTGCTGCAGAACTACCCATGACTTTCGCATATACTGTCTGGTAACGTTCGGAATCAGCCAATTTTTCAGTTATATATGGTGGAAGGGGTACTTCGGCTAATTGATCTAAAATGTCATAAAAGACACCTTCATAGATCATCTTGAAGTCTCTTAGACCACCCTCTTTTATACCAACACATTCAGCTTGTAGTCGCCCATCACCAAAAGATACCACAGTACCCAATTTAACTACTTTAGCATTACCAACTAAGCACTCCCAAACTTCTTTCTCTTGCCGTAATAGTAGTAATTCCACATGGGCATTAGTTACCTTTTTTATACCAAATAAGCGGGCTGGTATTACCCGGGAATTATTACGTACTAAGACATCATTAGGCTTAAAATAATCAATGATCTCGTGGAAATGTTTATCTTCTATTGTTTGTTGGTTTTTGTTGACGACCATCAATCGTGAGGCACTTCGATCTGATAATGGTGTTTGCGCAATCAAGTCATGATCAAGTTCAAAATAAAAATCGTGCTTTTCCATTAAAAACCTCTTGAGTCAATATCATTAAGACCATAACGTTCAAAGTATTCTTTCTTAAAATCGCCGAAACGATCAGCTTTGATCGCTTCTCTAATTTGTTCCATCAAATGGATCAAGAAACGTAGATTATGGATTGACAATAAGCGCATACCTAGGCCTTCATTACATCTGATCAAATGTCTTAGATAGGCTCTAGTATAGTTTTTACATGTATAACAATCACACTCTTCATCAAGTGGTCTAAAGTCTTTTTCATATTTCTGATTACGAATATTAAGACGACCAACACTGGTCATTAATGTCCCATGACGGGCAATCCTGGTTGGTAAGACACAGTCAAACATATCTACACCACGTAAAACGCCCTCTAAGATAGCGTCAACTGATCCTACACCCATCAAATAACGTGGTTTATCATGAGGAAGATATTTGATACTATAATCGATCATCTTATACATTGTTGCTTTTGTCTCACCAACACTTGTTCCCCCAATGCTATATCCTGGAAAGTCCATCTTGACAAGTTCTTCAGCACTATGACGTCTTAAATCTTCATATTCTCCACCTTGAACAATACCAAACAATGCTTGATCATGTGGTGCTTGATGTGCATCTTTACCACGCTTTGCCCATCTAAGTGTTCTTTCGACACTATCCTTCATATAATCATAGGTTGCTGGATATGGAGGACATTCATCAAAGCTCATGATAATGTCAGCTTTGAGTTTATTCTGTATTTCAATTGATCTTTCAGGTGATAAAAACAAAGTGTCACCATTAAGATGATTTTTGAAGGTAACCCCTTCTTCATTAATCTTACGATTATCACTCAAGGAAAATACTTGAAAACCACCACTATCCGTTAGGATAGGGCGATCATAATTCATAAATTTATGAAGACCACCAGCCATATTAACAATATCCTCACCTGGTCTTAACCAAAGGTGATAAGTATTGCTTAAGATAATACCGGCATTCATTTCATATAATTCTTCAGCAGAGATAAACTTAACACTAGCTAATGTGCCAACCGGCATAAAGATCGGTGTTTCAATATCACCATGAGGTGTATGTAATACTCCGTAACGTGCTTGTGTTTGTTTACAAACATGTTTTATCTCTAAAGTAACTGGTTCGTGTTTTACCGTCATGATCTATCTATTTCTCATCCTGATCTTTGGCTACATTACGATAACTATTCTTACGATCGATCGCTGTTAGATACTTTTTACGCATTCTGATCGCCTCTGGTGTTATCTCAACCAGTTCATCTTCTCTAATATACTCAACCGCATTTTCTAAGGTCAATATACGTGGAGGTGTTAAACGCATAGCTTCATCTGTACCAGCAGATCGAACTGCGGTACCCTTTTTATTTTTAGTTGGATTGACTTCCATATCCATTTCTTTACTACATTGACCAACGATCATTCCCTCATATACCTTAGTTTGTGGGGTAATAAAGAAAATACCATGATCTTGTAGGTTAAAGATGGAATATGTCATCGCAACACCTGTTGAGTTTGAGATCATTACACCTGTTGTTCGACTATTGATCTCACCACGAAATTCTTGATATTCATAGAAACTACGAACAAGGATACCATCACCATGGGTATCATTGATCAACTCAGTACGATAACCGATCAATCCACGAGTAGGTACTAACCATTCCATATAAACATAATTGTTTTCTTCATTCATGACCGTCAAAACACCTTTACGAGCATTTAACTTTGTCATGACAACGCCAATATATTCAGTAGGCATATTGATGATGATCTTTTCAATCGGCTCCATCTTTTTACCATCTTCATAATGAAAGATAACTTCTGGTTTACTAACAGCTAGTTCATAACCTTCACGACGCATATTTTCAACTAAGATCGTTAAATGTAACTCACCACGTCCTGATACTTTAAATTTATCAGTTGTTTCCGTCTCTTCTACTTTTAAGCCTACATTAACTTCCATTTCTTTATATAGACGTTCTTTGATATTGCGAGATGTCACATACTTTCCACTTTGACCAGCAAAAGGAGAAGTATTGACTAAGAAATTCATCGTTAAAGTTGGTTCATCAATTTGGATCATTTCTAAAGGACGAACATTATCAACAGCACAGATTGTTTCACCAATCGAAATATCATCGATACCAGCAATGATAACGATATCACCACTATAAGCTTCCTTGACTGGTGTTCTTTTTAAACCATCATAGATATATATCTGACTAATTGTCTTTTTTTCTATATTACCTGATCTTTTATAGATCATGACTTGTTGGTTAACTTTGATCGTTCCCTCAAAGATTCTTCCTATCCCTAAACGACCAATATAATCATCATAACCAAGTGATGATACTTGCATCTGTAAAGGTTTATCATCAAGGTCTGGATAAGCTTCAATATGATCAACGATCGTCTCAAATAAAGGTTGTAAAGACTGTCCTTCATCCAAAACATTCTTAATAACAACACCCTCACGAGCAACACCATATAAGATTGGAAAGTCCAATTGTTTATCAGTAGCCTTAAGATCTAAGAATAATTCATAGACTAAGTCGACAACTTCTTCAGCTCTTTGATCTTTCTTATCAATCTTATTGATCAATAAGATTGGTCTTAATCCCATTTCTAATGATTTCTGTAATACAAATCTTGTTTGTGGCATTGGTCCCTCGCTTGAATCAACCAACAAAAGAACAGTATCAACTGTTTTGATGATTCTCTCAACTTCACCTGAAAAATCAGCGTGACCAGGAGTGTCGACAATATTTATCTTATAATCTTTATATCGTATCGAACAATTCTTAGAATAGATCGTGATACCACGTTCTCTTTCCAAGTCGTTACTATCCATTACTAACTCAGGAACATGTTCATTAGCTCGAAAAATTCCGCTTTGGTTCAAGAAAGCATCTACCAAAGTAGATTTTCCTGCATCAACGTGAGCTATAACGGCAATATTAATAATTTTCTCTTTATTCATATAAAAAACCCTTCTTTTCAAACGCAACTAATTATAACACAAGTTACCCTATATAAGAAAGGTTTTGCTATTAGACATTTTTTACTATCAAACACTTATAAATAGAGTGATTTCACCATGCTTTTCATTAACACATTTAAATCAACCCTTAAGTTCAACACTAAACTACATCATTTCTTGTTTATTGTTTTTCTCATCAATCAGACTTCTTTGTAAAAGTAAGCGAATAAGGTCTAAGATAAAACGCATGATGATATAACTCATGATAGCTAATCCAAAACCAGCTATCACATCAGTAATATAATTAGCACCAGTATATACTCGAGCTAAACCAATCAAGATGATCAAAATACTATAACCACTGATTAGTATTACGCGTAGGTATTTTTGTTTGATACCCTTTAATAGATATAAAACAACAGTTCCATAAAAGATCGTCGCTAAGCTAACATATTCACTCGGAAAACTAAAGCCAACTACTTTGATCAAATGCATATGGGCTGGATGTGGCCGCATGATGAAGTTTTGAAAAGCGATAGTAAAGAAATAGATCAATCCCGTATGTGTAATGATCATGATCTTACGATTACGATCTTTAAAAAACACTAGTATTATCAAAGAAAAAGCCAAGATTACCGAAGGCGATCCAAACGCTGATAATATCTGGGCAGCTAACATGATGCCGCTTGAATAGATAGAAGTAATACTGGTATAGACCAGATTATCGATCATCTCTGTATGATTGTTTACTACAAGATAACTCAATACAAAAATACTAATCATTAAGCCAATCAGTATTATTAGTTCTATTCTTGTTCTTTTGCTCACAAACATCAACTCCATCTTTAATTATAACAGAATAAAGGACCAATTAGAATTGTGAAATCACATAATCTGATCGGT
>CAZCSQ010000061.1:3627-5698 GCA_964501425.1 uncultured Erysipelotrichaceae bacterium | reverse complement strand
ACTTTTCATTTCACTTGAAATAGTTTAAACTAATCTTATCTGAATCGAGGTTAGCTAATGAGCGATAATAACGAACAAAAGAAAGTACAAATCAAACTAGAACGACATCTGTGGCCAGATGAAGTAGAAGAATTGAGACAAAAAAGAAGAAAAAAACAAAATACGGTATTCTTAGCGATACTGGTCGTTTTAGGTATTGGTTCAAGTCTTATTATTGGCATCATCTTAGGGATGAAAGCTAATGAGAGCTTTGATGATGGAAAAGATAGACAATTTGATCGCTTTGAAGCTATTTACGAAACGTTACTTGATGATTGGTATTTTGTTAATGAAATAGAAGATCCTGAAACGATTTTGATCAATAGAGCGATCGATGGCATGATCGGCACAGATCTTGATCTACATACTGATTATATGACTCCCGAGGAAGTTCAAGCTTTCGCTGAAGGGATTGATATGGGATTTACGGGTATTGGGATACAGTATCAAATTCTTGATATTGGTATATTGGTTGAAAAGGTATATCGTGACGCTCCAGCTGATAAAGCAGGACTAGAGCCCGGAGACATCATTACTCAGATCAATGAACAAAGTGTTCTTGGTTGGGATAGTGATAAATTAGTTGCGGAAGTTCAAGGTGAAGCAGGAACGATCGTAAATGTGACATATAGTCGTCAAAATGAAGAATATAGTGTAGATATTACAAGAGCTATCGTTGAGAATTCTGTCTATGGTGAGATCATTCAAGATGATGTCGGTTATATCCAGATATTTCAATTTAGCTCAGCTGCTCCAACGGAGGTGGCTAAGTATCTCGAATACTTTAAAAATAATAATATCGATAAACTGATCATCGATCTAAGAGATGATGGTGGTGGATATCTTACATCGTTAATTGGCGTTGCTAGTTTGTTTTTGGATAAAGGTGATCCAATCTTGATCCAAGAGTATACAGATAAAACGGCAGAGACATCATTTGCGACGGGTGGTAACTATACTAATTTCACAAATATCGTGATCTTAGGTAATGAATATTCAGCTAGTGCATCAGAAGCTTTCATTGGTTGTATGCGTGATAATGGCAAAGCGATCTTTGTTGGAGTAACAACCTATGGTAAAAGCACAGTTCAAGTACCAGTGTATTTTGCGGATGGTAGTGCACTTAAGTATTCAAAAGCGTTGTGGTTAACTCCTAACCGAACGATAATCAATAAAGTAGGTTTGGTTCCAGATGTGACAGTTGAACTTCATCCAGTATTAAGTATGCCGATGATCGATTTGATCGATGGGGAAAGTTTCCAATATGATCAAGTTAGTTATAAAGTAGAGATCGCTCAAAATTGCTTAAACTTCTTGGGTTATGGCGCTGAGCGCTTTGATGGTTACTTTGATAGATCAACACAAGCAGCGATTGAAGCTTTCCAAGCTGAATATGATCTTGTGGTTAATGGAGAATTGAATGCAGAAACAGCCGCCTTGCTTTGTTCAGAAGTGATCCGTGAATGGAATACCAACACTGATCTTTATGACAGTCAAAAAGCGAAAGCTTTGGAGTTAGTCAATGAATGAATTTAAATTGGTCTCTAGTTTTAAACCAACAGGGGATCAACCACTAGCAATTGAGGCTTTAGTAAAAGGTCTTAATGAAGGTAAGAAAGATCAAGTATTACTAGGCGCAACCGGTACTGGTAAGACCTTCACGATCGCTAATGTCATTCAACAAGTACAAAAACCAACGTTAGTCTTTGTTCATAACAAAACTTTAGCTGGACAATTATATAGTGAGTTTAAAGAGTTATTTCCAGAGAATCGAGTTGAATACTTTGTTTCCAATTTCGATTATTATCAACCGGAAGCTTATATGCCTAAAACAGATACTTATATTGAAAAAACAGCCATGATCAATGAAGAATTGGATATGTTAAGAATGGCTTCTTTAAATGCGATCTTAGAAAGAAGAGATACGATCGTTGTTTCATCAGTTGCTAGTATCTATGCATCAAGTGATCCAACATTATATCGTGATATGTCATTCACGCTTCGTGTTAATGAAAAGATCGTTCGTAAAGAT
>CAZCSQ010000061.1:0-3527 GCA_964501425.1 uncultured Erysipelotrichaceae bacterium | reverse complement strand
TTTGATGAGTGGGAAGAAGCGGTAAATCAAGTTATCTATGTATCAGCTACACCAGGCGATTATGAGCTTAATAAAGCACCAGATGACATTGTCCAACAGATCATTCGTCCAACGGGATTGATCGATCCTAAGATCGTGGTTAAACCACAACGTGAACAGATTGATGATATCATTGACCAGATCAAAAAACGGATCAAAGTAAACGAAAGAGTAATGATCACCACCCTTACGGTGAAGATGGCAGAGGATCTAACAAGTTATCTTAAGAAATTGGATCTAAAAGTAGCTTATCTTCATCATGAGACCAAAACACTAGAACGAACGGATATTATCCGTGATTTCCGTAAGGGTAAATATGATGTATTAGTTGGTATTAACTTATTACGAGAAGGGCTAGATCTACCAGAAGTATCGTTAGTAGCGATCTTTGATGCGGATAAAGAAGGCTTCTTACGTTCAGCAAGAGCCTTGATCCAAACAATTGGTCGAGCAGCTCGAAACGCTCATGGTGAAGTATATCTATATGCGGATAGAATGACTGATTCAATGATCAAAGCGATTGAAGAGACCAATAGACGAAGAGCGATTCAAGAAGAGTATAATAGAGTTCATAATATAACACCAACCACGATCGTCAAAGAGATAAGAGATGCGATCCATGGAAAAGAAACAGCAGAGATGGCCGTTAAGTTTATGAAAAAGAAAGTTAAGAAAGATAAAAAACAACAGGAACAACTCTTTGCGGATCTTGAAAAAGAAATGCGTGAAGCAGCCCGTGTGCTTGACTTTGAAAGAGCGGCTGAACTACGTGATATCATCCTTGAACTTAAATCATCTTAAGATATTTTAAGAATATCTTAAGAAATACCCAACTCGTTGACATTGGCTAGTGGCTATAGTACTGTACTATGTGATGTATAACACTTGGCAAGTTATCAATAAAAAACGCAACTTATTAGCGTTTAATGGAAAAATAACGAAAGAGTGTTAGAATAAATACGCTAAGAGGGGGATTTTATGGCAGAAAACAAAGATTTTCTCGGTTCTTTGGCAAAAGAAGTAGAAAACAAACCAGATAGTTTTAAAGAAGAACGAGTTGAAAAGATCACTAGACCTAATCCGTTTAAACCTAAGACGGTAATAAGTGTTTTGGTGGTTTTAGCGCTTATAGCTTCGGGTGTTTATTATTTCTTTCTGAGACCGAATATAGTAATGCAAGATTTTGTCGGACGTAAAGTAAGTGATTTTACGGCTTGGGCAAGACAGAATGATATTGATTCACAAGGTGTTCTAGTTGTAGAAGAATACAGCTTTGAACACGCAAAAGATATCGTTATTTCACAAGATATCGAAGAAGGTCAGAAGATAAAAAAAGATGCAAAAATGACCATTACTGTTTCATTAGGGGCAGATCCAAGTGAAGTAGTTGCTTTCCCAGCATTAATGACCATGACTTTATCGGAGATAAATGCTTGGATCGCCGACAACAAATTATTAAATACAAGAGTCACAACTACATATGATGACAAGATTCTACAAGATGAAGTTATATCATATGATCTTAAGAATATTGATGAGAGTGAGTTCACCCGCGGTTCAACCTTAACGATCGTTGTCTCAAAAGGGGTTAAACCAGCTGCCACGATCACCGTCACAACTGATTATGTAGATCAAGCCTATAGTATCTTTAAATCATGGGCAGATACTAATAAATTGGTTGTTGAAATGAGTGAATCCTACAACAACAAGATTGCTTTAGGTAATATTGTTTCATTAAGTGTCGCTAAAGACGATAAAGTAAAAGAAGGCGATACGATCAAAGTAGTAGTATCCAAAGGACCAGCTGTTAAGATGATCTATTTAGATGCTTATACACAAGAAAGAGTCACTGATTGGGCAGCCGCTAATAACGTTACAGTACGCTTCAAAGAAACATATCATGCGACAATTGGTAAAGATATCGTTGTTTATCAATCAATTACATCAGGCACGATCATTAAAGATGATGACATCCTTGTTGTTGGTATATCGTTAGGTAAACCAAAACTGGATGATCCTGTAGGGAAAACCGATTCTGAGTTGCAAGATATTATTAATGGATTAAATGAAGAGGGTGCTAATCTATCAATCAATCCTAGTTACACATATGAAATAAATGATTTGGCTCCTGGTAGTATTATAAGAGTAAGTAATTTAAGCAGTGTAACTGTAGGAACTAAATTGAACTTAGTTATATCAGAAGGAAAGAATATTTTATTAGATGACTATACAAGTACAACCGAGCCAGCCACAAATGTGACGTGGGCACAAGTGGTTGCTACCCCTAGTAGTTATCATGAAGTCGATATCAACAACTTGTGTGGAGCCAACACAGGTGTTACCTGTAAGATAACATATCAAAATAGCGATACGGCTGATAATTCTGAAGTTATCTCGATTTCTAGATCAGATGGCAATGAGCTTAAATCAGGCACTTATATTAAACAAAGTGTCAGTATAAATATCGTTATTTGCGATAAAAATAGTTAAATAGACGAAAGGAAAAAAATATGAACTTTTTTAACAGAGCGATTAAGAATATATCAAGATTAAAATCAAAATCGGTTTTACTGATCTTTACTTTCTTATTGATCGGTAATCTTGTTATCATTGGTCTTGGTATTAGTTATGCTAGTGAAAACGCTAAGAAGTTAACAAGACAAAAAATGAAACCAGTTGTTACTTACGAGGTGGATTATGTGGCTTTCCAAGATTGGGTTGAAGGTTTAACACCCGAAGAACAAGAACAAGCTTGGAATGAATATCCTCAAATTACGAAAGCTGACTTTGATAAGTTAGTTGATAGTGAGTATGTGGAAATCGTTAATGCATTATTAACTTATGAGGCATATGCTGGTAATTTTACACCGATAATCAAAGAGAACCCTGATGATGGTGATATTATCGTATATGAAGAAAGAGAAATTGCTAAAGATGAATATGTTTATGTAGAAAGAAATATTAAACTAATCGGTAATGCGTATGAGAATATGATCGAGATTAATGATGGTAAATATGTTGTTAATCAAGGAAGATTCTATACACAAGCTGAAATAGATAGTAACGCAAAAGTAGCGATTATCGAAGAAAGATTAGCCGCATCTAATAACTTAACGGTTGGTGATTATATAACAGTTGATCTGATTGGTGAAAACTCTTATGAATCAGAATATCTTGGTGATCTTGAAACCACGATCGAATATGAGATAATTGGTATCTACACCAACAATACGGTCTTAAATGAAGAAGATTCTTGGATGGAAAGATATCCGGCTTATTTACCAGAAAACGCTATCTTAGTTCCATCTACGTCGATCGCTGAAATGTTAGTAGCGGTCAATACGGCGGCTTGGGATTATTACAAAGAAATGTGGCCAGATGAACCATACTATCAAGATGATGCTAATATGCCATCTGAAGATAGTTTCTATAACACCTTCGTCATGTTGTTAAATGATCCACTTAATGTTGAAAGATTTGTTGAGGAT
>CAZCSQ010000060.1:0-5725 GCA_964501425.1 uncultured Erysipelotrichaceae bacterium | reverse complement strand
CACACTTATTTCCACTTCCTTCTTGAAACGGAATTAACTTTAATAATTCAATTTAACTAAGTATCTATTGATTTATGTAAACGCTTAATTTATAATGTAAGTGTTGTTATTGGTGAAGCTACCTAAAAGGCAGCTACATATATGTCGTTCTTTCTTAAAGATAATGACATAAAGGGTATAAATGCTTAATCCTAGAGAGGGGGATAATTTAAATGCAACTAGGAAATGCAATTTTACTTTCTGCGCTTTGTGCTTTCTTTGGTTGGACTAACTATGGTTTCGCAAACTTAGGAACTACTAGACCAATCATTGCCGGTACTTTAGTTGGGCTTATTTTAGGAGATGTAAAAACAGGACTCGTAATTGGTGGTACACTACAACTTGTCTATTTGGGGATACAAGGTATTGGTGCTGCTATTCCTGTTAACTCAACAACAGCTACTACTGTTACAGTGGCTCTTACAATAGCTACAGGTATTCCAATGGAAACAGCTATTGCTCTAGCAGTTCCAGTATCTGTTATGGGACAATTAGGACGTATGGCTGCTTGGACAATCAATGCTCCAATCATGCATATAGCTGACAAATTTGCCGAAAATGCTGAATACAAAAAAATGAAGATGCTTCAAATATTAGGTTCTTTAGTGTTCTATGTAACTGAATTTGTTCCAGTATTCTTAAGTATCTATATCGGCGGTGAATTCGTAACAAGATTAAACGAAAATATGCCACCACTTGTAAGCGATTGGTTATCAAACGCAACAGGCATGCTACCAGCTCTTGGATTTGGCATGCTGCTTGCACTAATGTACAAACCGAAATTCTTACCATTCTTCGCAATTGGTTTTGTTATGAGTGCAGTATTTGGTGGATCATTAATATCAATAGCTTTGCTTGGTATGGCAATGGCATTGATAATCTTCTTCTATGGACCAAACTCACAAGGTAAATCTCGTAGAAAGGTTGGCGAATAAAATGTCTGAACAAGCTGTAATTAATAAAAAGAAATTAGATCGTAATGATTTATTAAAAGTTTGCTTTCATTGGGCTTTCTTCCCAATGGTTACAATCAACTATGAGCGTTTCCAGTCACTACAATATTTCTGTGCAATGGAAAACGTACTAGATAAATTGTATGACAAAAAAGAAGAACGTGTAGCTGCTGCAAAACGTCATATGGAATTCTATAATACAACTCCAGAGTGGGCTGGTTTTACATTAGGTATGAACTGTGCTCAGGAAGAACAAATTGCTAATATGGCTGACGGTGATGAAAAAAGTGCGTTAGAAGTTTCTGTAAACACAGTTAAAGCTTCATTAATGGGTCCTCTAGCTGGTATAGGTGATTCACTAAGAGCTACTGTTGATGCTATTATCGGTGCATTATCTGCTGGTTTTGCATTAGAAGGAAGCATACTTGGTGCATTAATATTATTCGTATTAGGTAACTCTTGGTATTTTGGCGTTCAATATTTTGGATTCTTCTATGCTTATAAAAATGGTATGAAGGTTATCCGTGATATGAACAAAACTGGTATACTTGATCGTATAATGGAAGCAGCCACAGTATTAGGTATGACTTCAGTTGGTGCATTGGTTCCATCTTGGATTGGATTTAACTTAAGAAGTTCTATCCAAATTGGTGAATATGTACTAGATATTCAAGCTCAGTTGGATAATATTATTCCAGGGTTAGCACCTCTTGCATTAACAATCACATTAGCACTGCTTTACAAGAAGAACATTAACTCGATCAAACTGGTGTTATTTATCTTCGTTGCATCATTCTTATTTGCAGTTATTCTTTAATATAGATTAGAATAAAATAATTAAAATAAATATAGAGAGGTTTTGACTAAAATGGCTATTTTACAATATAGATTAGATGGCAGGATGTTACACGGACAAGTTAGTAACTTTGCTAGATCCTTAAACATTGATTTCTTTGTGGTAATAAACGAAGAGACTTCTAAGGATGAGACAGCAGTTATGTTACTAGAACTTGCTGCACTAAGTTCTGAAGTCGAAGTAATGTCACCAGAAGACGCGCGTGATCTACTTGAGTCAGATGAACTAGAAGACTATCGTGTAATGGTTGTGTTCAAAGAAATATTCGATGCTCAAAAATTTGTTCAATGTGGATACAAAAATTTGAACGAAATTGTTGTTAGTGGAATTTTCCAAAACAAAACG
The DNA here is from genome assembly GCA_964501425.1 of uncultured Erysipelotrichaceae bacterium. Taxonomy (GTDB): domain Bacteria; phylum Bacillota_I; class Bacilli_A; order Erysipelotrichales; family Erysipelotrichaceae; genus JAQUCI01. The sequence goes on along the minus strand of CAZCSQ010000060.1, from coordinate 3,532 downwards.
AACACAAAAGAAAAATGTGGTCCTGGTCTATTTGTAGATGACGATGATAGAAAAGCCTTTAGGTATTTGGAAAGTCAAGAAGTAATATTGTCTTATCAAATTGCACCAGAATATGATAAGAAAAAATTAAAAGACGTAGTTAAATATTAATCATGACAGGCTGGGTATAATCCAGCCTGTTCTTTTGAAAGGACGGTATTATGATAAGTATATTATTGATCAGTCATGGTGGTTTAGCTAATGAAATGAAAGAAACAGCAAAAATATTCTTTGGGCTAGAAATTGAAGCATTTGATTCATTATGTTTAGATTCTTCTGAAACGGCTGAATCATATCGTAAGAAATTAATCGATAAAGTTGCCGAAATCAATCAAGGTGAAGGCGTGATTGTTGTGGCAGATTTGTTGGGTGGAACACCATGTAATCAATGTGTTTTTTTGAATCAAGAAGAAGTAAAGATTATTACTGGTATGAATTTACCAATGGTTATGGAACTTCTTGCAATGAGATGTTCTGAATTTGACTTAAATGAATTTGTTTTAAATATTAAAGAAAGTATCGTAAATTTTTCTCGTATGGTCGAAGAGAAAAAAAACAAAAAAACAAGAAGGAAAAATGAAGAATAATATAATGATACATAATTTGTATTCTTCTGTTTTTCTTAACGTAACAAATGTAATGAACCTTTTTTGAAATGACTAACTTAATATTATATTGCTATTAAAAATAAATTTACCAAAATAACATTAATTTTGTTGTACCAATATGGTTTGAGTAACTAAAACATCTATAAACAAAAAAGAAAAATTTATAAGTAATCGTCAGTAGAGAGATATTTATAATTTTTGGATTTGACACAATTTTGCTTTTAGAAAGTGAATTATACTTGCTTTATATTTTTAAAATGAACAATGTATAATTGGTAATGAAGTTTTATAATAAAAGGAAAAGTATGTGCAAGCCAAATAAAATAATTTTTAAGCAGCGTATAATTAAAGCTATAAGAAGAGTTTAGTAAAAAAAAGAGAGCCTCATATTGAAACTTGGCTGAATTATTTTGAAATAATGCAAGAAGTTATAGTTAAGGTTAAGACAACTTAAAGAGATAATATTTTGAAAACTACAAAAATACTTGCTGACACAACCGAAAAAGGAGGTATTATCTATTGATTTGGGACAGGGTATTCACACCTTGTATTGATGACGTTTTTTGGCGTGCTGCAACCCCAGCCAAATATTGTGCTGTTTTAGAACAATCTTCTACAGGAAGTTTTGAAATAACGAAAAGCTACGATATTGAAAATACATATGGAATATGGTAAATTGTCATTGATTATCATCGAACAACACCAAATGACTGTATTATAAATGTTTCAAATTCAGGAAACAATATTACACCTATTAACGCTGTGATTACAGCAGTTGAATATAGTAATTATCTCAAGTGCAAGTACAAAGACGTATTAAATCTAAAAGATTTTGCAGACATTGTATTGGACAATTGTTCACTTATTGGTGATGCCTCTATCGAAATTGAAAACTTTCCTATGAAGGTAGGTTCCACAAGTTCACTTCATAATATATTTTTACACAATGCTATTTTGTGTGAGGCGGTTGATATCTTGGTAAAAAGAGGGATTACACCAGATGCTTATTATAATGATCACATGATATTCATGGATCAAAGTTACGTAGATCATGATGATAAACTAGTAGATATATACTTTTATCGAATTCGTAATTTATAAGGAGTTAAAATATGAGGAAAACAAGATTAACCGAACTAAGTAAAGGTTTAATTGTGTCATGTTATGCTGATACAGAGATTAATACATATATGGATAATCCAATTGCGATGCAATGCGTTGCAAAAAGTTGCGCAGAGGGTGGAGCATGTGCGATACGGACAAATCTTGAACACGTTTCTGCCATTCGAGCAGTGATTGATTTACCAGTAATAGGAATCAAGAAAATATATAAAGGACAAGATCCTTTAAAATCGAGTTTTCGTATAACTCCTACTATGAAAGAAGTAGACGCACTTGTTGAAATGGGGGCAGATGGTATTGCGATTGATGCCACAATGCGCGAACGTTATGACGAATTTACGCTTGAAGAATTTGTGAGAGAAATCAAAAGGAAATATCCGCAAATATTTTTAGTTGCAGATATTTCAACATTGGAAGAAGGATTAAGATCATATCGAGCTGGTGTCAATGCGGTTGGAACAACATTATCAGGATACACACCTTATTCTAAGAATCCAATCATATTTGGTACAGTCCCAACGCCAGAACCTGATTATGATATCATAAAAAAATTAAAAGAAGCAGGAGTACCGTTTGTCATTGCGGAAGGAAGAATCAACGATGGTAATAAAATGAAAAAATGTTTAGAGGCTGGGGCAGATAGCGTTGTGATAGGAACATCAATCACGGAACCTAGTAAGATCGTCAAATCTATTTTGTTTGACGCACAAAAGTACTAATGGAGAAAGATAATGGATAAAGCATATATTTGGATATTTGTATTTATTGCAGGATTAGCTATCTTTTTTGGTAGAAATTTCTTTTATAACAAAACAAGAGATGATTTATTAAATGTAATCGGAAAAGATGATGACAAATTTTTAAAAATGATTGATGGTTTTACTGCCAAACTATTTATTGAACCGTTCAATCGTGATTATATGAAATTAAATCACTATATTTTAACTAAGAATGAAAATAAGATATTTGAACAGTTCAACACAATTGATGAACATAAACTAAACAAAGATCAAACGCTAGTGCTATATCAACATTTGTTTAAATACTATGTTAAAGCAACAAATTTGGAAAAGGCTGAAGACATATATGAACGTTTATGCAAATATGTGGATGAGAATAAATTGTCTATCGAGATTAAGGAAGACTTTGAAAAAGATATAAAGGTATATTTAACAAAAGACTTATCTGTTTTAAGTTTGTTAGAGAGAAGAATGGAAAATGCAAATAATGATTTAAAAGCTTTGTTGTATTTAGAAAAAGCATATGTACTGAAACACAATGATCGAATGGAAGAAGCATTAAGTAATATGAAAAAAGTTATAGAATATACGTCAAACACAAATCAGAAACAAGTAATGCAAGATTTATTGAATAGTGATCTTAAAGCATTATAGTTGAGTGAGTTTTTTCTGTGAAGAAACTGAGTGTAGTTCTTGAAACAAACGTAAGTATAGACGATTTGTCGTATGGCCGTAACGAGGCAAGAAAGTATTCTTTTCAAAAAATCTTTTACCACAATCAGGACATCGATAGCGTCGTTTCCGGTAGATTAAATAAGTTTTCTTACTGTACAATGGCACATCTAATATTATCTGTATTCGATAGTCGTGAATGGTATCAGTAAGGTGTTTACAATTTGGACAATGATGTGGTTTCTTAGATATTTCGATATGAATATGATTTTCTTGACTTAAACTTTCAATATATGTCGTGAATTCTAATAGTAAATGCTGGTTTATATAAAGATGGCTTAATTATTAGAG
>CAZCSQ010000059.1:0-5776 GCA_964501425.1 uncultured Erysipelotrichaceae bacterium | reverse complement strand
TTCTCCTTTTGGATATTATAACACTGACCTTACTTGTATAAACGATATTTGATCAGATCATTGATCGTGATCATCAAATCACTTGGCAAGGACAAACTAAGTAAATAGTGCCAACGATCAATATCTGGATAGTTGGTATTTTGCCAATGATCGATGATCATTTTTATCTTTTCATGTCTTTTCATGATCCAATATAAATAAAACCAGTCTTGTAAAAACATATAACTAATACCATTATGATCATATATTTGATCTTTGCTAGTTAGATCATAGTTATACCAAATATCTTTATAATTGACATGCATATCGGCGATGATATCAACACCTACACCTTTGATCATGTATTTAGCAAAATATCCTGATCTAATTAAAGGATCATCTTTAATTTCTAATTTTTGATATTTAGCCATTATTTTCGCTACCTTATCAAGATCAAAAAGACTAATAAATATATCAAGATCATTAACCTTAAGATCAAAATGGAGTTTATCGATCATAAACGATCCCCCAACTCCATATAAGATATCATGCTCATCAAATAGACTAGCTAATTCATTTAGTACCTGTTCAATCATTACTTGTACCGATCTATCAAGTATTGATATCTAGCTAATGCTTGATCAATGACTCCATCCCAAGCAATTGGAATCGTTTTTTGGGCTTGTAAACCTAATTCTTTAAGCTTAACAGGATCATTAAGTATATCTTTGATCACCATAAATAGATCATTAGAATCGTCTTGACAATGAAGTCCATTTACGTTGTTTATCACTACTTCCGCCGAGTTACTAAAAGAAACAACGATTGATGGTGTTTTCGCATTAGCCGCTTCTCTAACAACCATTGGTGCATTATCATAGAGCGAAGGAAACACAAACAATGTAGATAGAGCATATAAGCCATCAAGTAGATCACTATCTTGAATATGACCAATCATCTTTGTTATATCAGAAATCTTCAATTCATCGATTTTCTCTTTGATCTCTTTTTCATGAGGTCCTTGACCTGCTAAGATCAATTGTACACTCACTGAAGCCTTCTTTAATAAAGCACACGCTTCCAAGATCCTTAAGATATTCTTCTTCCAATTTAATTGACCAACAAAAAGTAAGACAGGTCGATCATCGATATTAAATTGTTTTCGCGTCTTAGTTACTTTTTCATCACTTATCACACGGGTATTCATCCCATTAGGGATAACATATATCTGTTTTTCAAATCCATATTCTTTTAGTGTTTTAGCTGAAGTTTCAGAAACAGCCCATACTTCAGTACAGTTATTAAACAAGCTAACCACTCTTTTAACGCCCATATCTGCCAAAAACTCTTGTCCAGTTATTTGCATAAAATCATCATGAAACTTTGAATGGAAAGTCCCAACCAAGGGAATATCTCTTTTCTTGGCATAACGGACAGCTTCCATACCGGCAATAAAAGGACTATGTAAATGCACGATATCCATATCGATCATTTCAAGCCTAGCATTATAATGAGTATCAAAGATTGGAAGTCCTGTACGATATTGCGGCATTGTTGGTAAAGCTCTACTATGAAAATCCACAATTTCAAATGGATAATTACCTCGATAGCCCATATCCGCAAAAGGTACGATCGCATAACATTCATGACCCTTTTTTCCAATAGTTTCACAATAGTTATACACTACTCTTCCAACTCCATCATATATTGGTAAAAATGAATCACTGAATTGCCCTATTTTCATTTTATCAACCTTTCATTACGATCAAATTCATTGATATCTATTTCAATGATACCATAATTTAAGATTGATAGGACTTGTATATTAGGTGTTTTATAAGTTCAGTTATCTGTCTATATAACGTTATATTAAGGCTTGTGTCCTGCTTTGTATCAACGTATAACCGATAAAAACCTGAGTCATCACAAAACCCAGTATTGATGATCAAATAATTACTCAGCGGTTGAACTTGATCCTTACTATTTAAGATCTTTATTGTACAACTTTCAAAATGCTTGATATCTAGATCTGTTTGAATACCTATCACATTGCCATAAGCACAATGCTCTAAGATAATGATCAGTTGATGATCACTAAATATAGCAATTGGTAGTTTTCTATCATAAAGCACAAACACAATCTCATTAGTAATAGATTCATTGATGGCTAATTGCTTGATCATATAAAGATTGATCGTTGAGCTAAAGTTCTTTTTATTACTGTTACCAATAAACACCAATAAAATAATAAGAACAGATAGAATTATCAAATAGAAGTTAAAACCAATTATTAAATAGATAATAAAGAACGAAATGATGATAAATAGAAAGCGCAATGATAGATCCAACATTAGATAGTCTTTCTTTGATCTTGCTTTTGTCGTATATAAGTATTCTTTATGTCTACTAACCCATAATTGCTTTCTTGTATCATATCGACACGCAATAATGAACTTAGCTTTATTGATATCACCTATGATTGTGTAATTTCTATAACTATTGATCGGATATCGATGATTCGCAAAGTAATTTAGATAATCGTGTAAAAAAGAACTCTTTTCAAAGCTAAATCTTCGCTTACGATATTTATGATAGAACTGCATAAAATGTGATTTGATATTAATCAAAGAAGATATACCTTCTTCTATTTTTAGGAATATTTAGGATTGTACAAAGTGTTTCGATTTCGTCAACGTAGAACTCTTGTTCACCATTAAGCTTAGCTATTAAAGTATCAGTACCGATAACTAGTTGTTGAGCCAGTTTAGTGATAGACACTCCAGCTTGATGAATATAGTGTAATAGTTCTTTTGAATCAGTCAAAACAATAAACTCCTTCTTTGTATCTTTTTATTCTACTTTATTCTATAATACTGTTCATTTTTAGTAAACACTTATTTATCAGATTTGTGATTAACTATTTAATAAACGTTTTACTTAATGCTAGAATAAACTAGAGGTGATATTGTCATGAGCATTGGAAATAAGATCAAGAGCCGACGTGAACAACTGAATATGTCGCAAGCTCAACTTGCACGGAAACTTAACTATCGTTCTCGGTCATCAATAAACAAGATTGAACTAGGACATAATGATATAACCCAATCGAAAGTTATCGAATTTGCGGAAGCTTTGAAAACAACACCTTCTTATTTAATGGGTTGGGAAGATGAGCCGCTAATAAACAATGATAATTTTATGAGTATCCCCTTTCTTGATCATGATAATCAAGCTATGCTTGTTAATGAAACTTCACAACACATACAATTACCTAGTAGTTTGTTTTCATTTAGAAAGCACTATTTCTATTACTATATGAATGATAATAGTATGGTTGAAGAAAATATCCAGGCAAACGATCTATTGATCTTTGAAAGTACCAATCTTCTGAAGAATGGCAATCTAGGTCTTTTTATGATCAACAATGAAAAGCTTTGTCGAAAGTATTATTTTGATCTAGATAAAAAAACCGCAACCCTAGTTGCGGCTGGTGGTAATATTCAACCAATCCTATTTACAGATTTAAATGATTTTGAGATCATTGGTAAATTAACTTATGTTCTAAACAAAAAATAAGCAAGAGCTTATTTTTTTTGTGTTAACAGATAAAACTGATCAACAACATCTAAGTAGACATAATACTCTTCATCAAGTTGATAAACATCAACCTGTGTTGGTATATCACATAAGATAATCTGGAAACTTTCCATGTATTCAAATTGTTCATTACTTTCAACGATTTCTTTTAAGTCATAATCCATCAAAAAGCGATTGTCTGTTTTTTGATCATTATTATGCCACTGTTCATTGATGTTGTCGCAGGCAAATGATTCCAACATCATTTCACTGTTTTGATCAGATTCTGTTCCATACGTCTTCAATGCCCTATCTGATGAGTCGTTTGATCCAAAACTAAACAATCCCATATTACCAGCACCGATCACTGACACAAACATCGTTATTGACGCAAAGGTCACAGCCTTCTGATAAACAGTCGAACTTTTTCTTTTGATCTGACCTTTGATGTTGAATTCTTTTTGTTTGTTTTCTAATAGATCTTCCCAGACTCTATTTTTAAAGTAAAGGATCATCAAAGAAATCAAAGCTAAAAATACTAAGAATATCCATAAATATCCGATTTCCATAATTACCTTCCTTTCAAGTATTGTTTAAAATCTTTGGTATAACTTCTGTTTACTTCAAGCATTTTGTTGTTGGCTAACATGACCGTTAATTTACCATTAAAGGCTGATTTGATCGCTTCGATCTTGGTCACATTTACAATAATACTTTTACTAATTCTAAAGAAACCAAAGGGTTCTAATTCTTCCATCAACTCATATAAGCGAGCGGTCAATCTGACTTCTTGTTTCTCTATATAAGCGATGACTTCATTACCAAAAGATTCGATGTAATCAATATCTTTAATCAAAATCTTGATCTCGCCTCGATGCGTCTTACCAAACATATATATTGGTGTAGCATTTTGAAAGAAATGGATCTTATCTTTAACCTTGTCAAGATTTTCAATCTTAAAGACTAAGTTAATCTTATCTTCTTCCTGTTCAGTAAAATCGCGACATAAAACGATATCATATTCATCTGTTTCTTTGATACCTAAAGTTTGTTTAATGATTTCCTTTTCCGCTTGCGGAAATTTGATCCTAAACATGGATAACCTCCAGCTATCCATCTACATCATAAGTAAATGGATCTTTTTTTCCATATATTCTGCATAAGTTACTAAAATAACTAATATCTTACATGAATTGTTTGTGTATTAAGCTTTTACCTTTACCATTCATAAAGTCTTTGGCCGACATGACATTGCGTCCTTCTACTTGTAAATCTTTGATCAATAGTAAACGATGATCTACAGCGATCGCTAAGTTATCTTCATATAAACCTATTAATGTACCATTAGCTTCATTTGTCTTTATAACAGTAGATCTAACACTATGAAAGCGGATCTTGATCCCATCAATCACACCATAGGCAATAGGCCATGGTATGAGGGCTCTAATATGGTCATATACAACCTGATAAGCTTGATCAAAAGATACATATTCTTCTTCTTTATTTATATTATAGCCAAAAGTGGCTTTCTCATGCTCTTGAGTGGTATAAACTACTTTATCATCTAAGATAAGTGGTAAATATTCCTTCATCATTTTAATTGCGCAAATGATCAGTTTTTCTTGAAGAGAGCCAACTGTATCAGTATTCTCGATCATTACCTTTTCTTGGACGATGATATCACCAGCATCCATTTTTTGAGCCATTTTCATTAACGTGATACCTGTTTCTTGATCACCATTCATGATTGCTCTGTGCATTGGTGCTCCCCCTCTTAGTTTAGGTAATAAAGAGGCGTGCACATTAATACATAAGAAATTATCAAGTATCTCTTTTGGTATTAACTGTCCATAGGCACACGTTATGATCAGATCAGGATTAAGATCGATCATGAATTGATAATCTTCCTTGATCTTGAGTGGTTGATAAACAGGTACATCATTTTCCTCAGCTAATAGTTTTACTGGTGGTTTCTCATATAGGCGTTTTCTACCAACTGGTTTATCAGGTTGAGTAACAACCGCAATAATATGATATTGATCTGTTATTAAACTAGCTAATAAGTTTCTAGCAAAATATGGAGTACCCATAAATACGATTTTTCTTTGGTCTTTTTTCATGTTTGTATTATATCATAATATCTAATTATGATTTAAGTATATTAGATAAGTCATTGATCAATAAAATTGTGTTCATAAATTTTATTGAGATTATTTATTTC
>CAZCSQ010000058.1:0-5777 GCA_964501425.1 uncultured Erysipelotrichaceae bacterium | reverse complement strand
CAAACAAAAAACTACCTTTCGATAGCTTTTTCATCCTTGGTGCACCAGACGAGACTTGAACTCGTACGATTTGCATCACACGCCCCTCAAGCGTGCGCGTCTGCCGATTCCGCCACTGGTGCAGTGTCCTTTGTTATTATAAAAGATTAATCAATATATTTCAACGCTAATCATCAAGGCAAGATCAACAACAATTCTAAGCAACAATATGTTATATTGAATTAAAGAAAGAGAATAGAGCTATGCTTAAAAGATTGACCATTATTATCCTATCATCAGCGATCATAAGCGTTGTTATTTATACATCAAAGATCGACCTTCATCAAAGTGATCGATCATTTATTGTCTCTTATTTACAAGATGACACAATCGATCCTTATGACATCTTTATCGATCAAGTCATTAGTATCGCTAAAGCTCAGCCTACTTATCCAGTAATAGATGGCAAGACGATCTATGGTGAAATGTTTGGCAATCCCACTTATGCTTGGTGTACAGAATTCGTCATGTACAGTTTAAAACAAGCTGAAGATCAACTAAACACTAACTATATTAACGATGTTTACCCCTGGCTTGATTCAGCCTATGCCAGTGGTCTTTGGTACCAAAGAAAAAGCCGATTCTTTCCGGCTAATGAGTATACTCCTGAAAAAGGAGATCTTATCTTTTTTGATACTGCGGGATTTAACTATCCTGATCATACAGGCTTAGTAATCGATATGATCCATCAATATGGTATCTATTTTGTGGTCACGATCGAAGGGAATATTCCCAACGACCGTCCTTCGCGTATTCGTATTCGCCAACTACCACTTGATCACGCAGATATTTTTGGTTATGGTAGTAGCTTTCATATTAACAATAATCAAGGTCCGATAGGCTATTATTAACTGCTTACCGATAATTCATTGGCGATATTAAAGATATGATCACCAATTCTTTCAATATCAGTTAGGATTTCAGTATAGATAATACCTACTTCAAAGTCTTGTTTTTCTTCATTCATCCGTTTGATCTGATTTTCTCTAAAGTTATAACACATATAATCTAATCGATCTTCATTTTGGGAGATGATTTGATAACGATGTTCTTCCTTAATGCTTGAGATACGATCGATTGAATTCATACTCATCAAAATAATTTCATTGATCTCGTACAACTCGGCAATGATCGCTGGTGTTATCTTTAGGTTTCGTTTCGCTAGATAATCACAAGATTCTGCTAAGTTTAAAGCGTGATCACCCATACGCTCAATATCCTTATTGATCTGAAACATACGCGAAACAATATTAGATTCATCTGCTGATATATTGGATGATATCGTCCGTGAGATCGATTTTATGATACCTTTATGGATCTTATCAATCTTTTCCTCATTATCATGTACAAAATCAATACTCGATCTGTTCTCTAAAATGGCGATCATCGACTCTTCGATATTATCACGAACTAAACCAAACATATGATTCAACTCAACGTTAATACCAAATAGATTACCAACAACCGTATCTTTACCGTGAGGTGGTGCCGTAATCTCCAGTTTGAGATTTTTAACTGAATGTTGATCAGGTATCATCCAATAAGCTATTTTCGTTAATAATTTACCAAAAGGAAACAATACCACTGTTGTAGTAATACTAAAGACAGAGTGCATGATAGCGATTTGAGCTACTGGATTATTCGGCGCCAACCAAATATATAGTTTATGTAGTGGGATCATCATATAAATAGCCGTAAACATTAACGTTCCCAATACGTTAAAGACAACATGGATCGTCGCTACTCTTTTCGCATCACGATTTAAACCAAGTGAAGCCAGTGTTGCTGTAACACATGTTCCAATATGTTGACCACAGTTGAAATAGACAACGTCCGCCACCCCAAGCACGCCACTTTTGGCCAAGGTTTGGATAATACCAACCGAAGCACTAGAGGATTGGATCAATGCCGTAAACACAGCACCAACCATTATACCCATTAATGGATTCTTTAGTGTTTTGATCAATTCGAGAAAAAACGGTGAAGTTTGTAAAGGCTTCATCGCTCCACTCATTAAATCCATTCCCATAAATAAAAAACCCAAGCCAGCCAGTATTTCACCGATTGCGTTTATCTTCGGGTTTTTCATAAATATAATAAATACAATACCAATAAAAGCAATGAGCGGTGCTAAAACATCAAAATCAAGAGCGATCAATTGCCCGGTTACTGTTGTGCCTATATTAGCACCCATGATCACACCAACAGTTTGTGTAACACTCATAACCCCAGCATTAACAAAACCAACTAGCATACTAGTTGTTGCACTAGAACTTTGAATGATAGCAGTCACAAATATACCAACAACTAATCCAACCAGGGGAGTACTTGTTAGTTTTTCAAGAATTTGTTGAAGCTTACCACCAGCCATATGCTTAAAGCCTGAAGCCATGATGCTCATTCCATAAAGGAATAAAGCTAATCCACCTAATAATGAAAAAATATTCGTAATTGTCATCTTAAGAACCTTCCTATCGTATTATAACAAAGTAAACAATATAATTATCATAAATTTAACAAGATACCGCTTACATTTTTACAATTGCCCCGTATTGTTAAACTTTAAGCACTAGATTTGTCATTAGCTAGAAGATAAAGTTATAATTGAAATATAAGGAAGGAATAATCTCATGAAAAAAATATTAATCCTAATTGATGTTAACGAAGACCAAAAACAGCTTTTTCAAAAGGATGGTCATCAAGTCTTGTTCTTTAAAAAGGATGAAGTTCAAGCAAGTGATCTAAAAGACGCTAATATTATTATTGGTAATATTAAGATAGAGCTGTTAGATCATTGTGAAAAGCTTGAATATCTACATTTATATATGGCTGGTAGTGATAAGTTCGCTGCCCATCCTAAGATCAAAGACAAAGTAATCCTTACTAATTCAACTGGTTGTTTTGGCTTAGCGATCAGTGAACATATGTTAGGAAATGTCTTATTCTTCTATAAACGCTTTAATCAGTACTATCAAAATCAACTACAAGCCAAATATCACCCAGAGGGTGATGTTAGATCGATTCACGGGGCTAAAGTATTAGTTTTAGGCTTAGGGGATATTGGTGACAGTTTCGCCAAGAGAATGGCTTTATTAGGCAGTGAAGTAACTGGCATTAAAAGAACTGCTGGTCAAAAACCTGATCATCTAAAAAATCTTTATCAAATGGATAGATTAGATGAATGTCTAAAAGAAGCGGACATCGTCGCTATGTCATTGCCTAACACCAATGAAACCTATCACATTATCAATGATGAACGTCTTTCTCATATGAAAGATGATGTCTTATTGATCAATGTCGGTCGTGGACAAGCAATCGACACACAAGCCTTGATCAAACATTTAAAACTAAGACCTTTAATGAGTGTCGCTTTAGATGTCTTTGAGGAAGAACCTTTACCAAAAGAATCTGAACTGTGGCAACTAAATAATGTCCAGATCACGCCACACGTTAGTGGTGCTCGCAACCTGACATATACGAGTGATAAATTATTCAACTTAGCTCTTGATAACTTTAATGCTTACCTTAACAATCAACCATTAACGAACGTCGTTGATTTTAAGACTGGTTACCGTCATAGTGATGTATGAGTGAGTTAGTTGAAGTTTACGATGAGAATGGCTTAAAAAGAGGCTACACCAAGCCTCGTGCATCCCTAAGCGACAATGAGTATATCTTATCTGTACATATCTATATCTATAATGAGGATCTTGATTTTATTATTCAAAAACGAGCACTAAATAAAAAAGAATTACCTGGTATATGGTGTATGACAGGTGGTGCCGTCGATGTTAATGAAGATAGTCTACATGCGGCCATCAGAGAGGTTGATGAAGAACTATCAATCATACTTGATCCAATAAATATTCGTTTCTTGGGAAGATGTCTTAATAACAATTATATCGTTGATCTTTATTCCGCTAAGACTGATCACTCTATCAAAGATATTAAGTTAAAGGAAGATGAAGTAATTGATGTAAAACTATTAAGCCTAGATGATACGTTAGCTTATGTAAATACCTTAGATATCAATCAAAAAACCTATAAGGACATCATAAATAAACAACTGTGTCCATCACTCATCAAAACCTAAATAAAATAAAGGAAGATATCCAATGATATCTTCCTTTTACTTATAAATCTAATAATCCAGTTTCCATAATCCATGAATATTACAATATTCATAGGCAGCGACCAATTCGTCACCTTCTAAGCAGAATTCAGCGACCGGTTTACCATCAACTGGTAGATACTTCAAGTAACCACCTTGTTTCGTTAACAGATAGATCCAAGCGATATGATGTTCAGGCAACATTGGATGTAAGACACTTCCTACAGTAACGGTAACCATATTATCAACCACTTCGATTACAGGAACATGCTTTTCATTAGCCGCATCTGTTGTATTAGCTTTCAATTCTTCCATTGGTTCATTACAACATACAGGATTAACACCAGCATCATTAACCATAGCTACCAGATTACCACAGATGTTACAACGATAAAATTTCTTCATTATAGCCCTCCTTATCTTTCGATCTCTATACCTAATATATAGACTATTAATCATAAAATAGCAAGTCACTCGAAATTATTATCATCATATTTTCCGATTCCGGTCTTTCGCTATTTACAAACCTACTTAAATAAGTTAGAATTGTCAATGCATATGGTGGCTGTGGCGAAGTTGGTTAACGCACCGGATTGTGGCTCCGGCACTCGTGGGTTCGAGCCCCATCAGTCACCCCAAAAATTAAAGATCGTTCCTAAATAAGGGAACTTTTTTTATAATAACCCTCTGAATATGCGCCTTTGAGCATGCCCCTTACAAAATGGTCAGAAAATTGCTATAATGTATATATAGATAAGGTAACTGATAAGTATGTTTAACGTTAATGATATAGTATTCTACGCGGATTTTGGTCTATGCCATATCTTAGAAATCGAAGAAAGAAATTTTAAAAGTGAAGTTAAAAAGTATTACGTATTAAAACCGATATCAGATTGTGCATCATTAAGTACCAACATATCCGTATCAGTCGATACCCCAAGAGTACTTAGAAAAGTTGCTAGTAAAGAAGACACTTTAGAAATCATCAATAAGTTACCCGATATCGAACAAACCTGGATATCATCCTATCGTAAGCGGGAACAGTTTTATAAAGAAAAGATTGAAAGTGGTGATCTTTGGAGCTTTGCTTTAGTGATCAATTATATCTATAAAGAAAAAGTAAGATACCTAGCTGAGAAAAGACCATTTCCAAGTAAAGACAATCAATATTTGACCAAAGCTGAAATGTATTTCAATCAAGAAGTAGGTTATATCATGGGTATACCTCAAAATGAAGTAACTGATTACGTAAAGAAGATCTTAAAGATCGAAGATGATACTGAATAGTAATCTAAGGACCTAGGTCCTTTTTTTTATATAAAAAGACCACTTTTACAAGTGATCTTATCTATTTGGCTTTGACCATAAAGTTTTATGGTGACGCGTACGGGATTCGAACCCGTGAATGCATGCGTGAAAGGCATGTGAGTTAAGCCGCTTCTCCAACGCGCCACATGGCGCCTAAAACAGGACTCGAACCTGTGACCAACCGGTTAACAGCCGGTTGCTCTACCAACTGAGCTATTTAGGCAAGTGCTTATAAAATATAACATGAGATAACGATTTTATCAAGTACTTTAAAGTCATTTTTTAAAGAAACGATCCAACCCTAAAAGATTAAACCCTA
>CAZCSQ010000057.1:0-6220 GCA_964501425.1 uncultured Erysipelotrichaceae bacterium | reverse complement strand
ATTTGCTCTATTGTGAAAAGACCATTTGATCACTTAATTCACCAGTCATATTCAAACTATTGAATTTATCGATCAAAGAACGAACACTTAAAGCTTTTTTAGCATCACCACTAATATCTAAAACGATCTTTCCTTTATGAAACATGATCAGTCGATCGCCTAGTTCAATCGCTTGTTTTAAGTTATGAGTTATCATAAGCGCTGTTAAATCATTCTCTTTAACGATCTTTTCCGTTAAGGTTGCGATCTTCTCACTAGTCTTAGGATCCAAAGCCGCAGTATGTTCATCAAGTAAGATCAATTCAGGCTTACCCATTGTAACCATAAGTAGTGCTAATGCTTGTCTTTGTCCACCTGATAAATTATTGATCTCAATATCCAACTTGTCTTCAAGCCCCAATTCAAGCGCTTTAAGTAATTCTTTAAAATATGATACTTTATCATTATTGACTGCTTTAGTTAGGTTAAAAGGTTTATTTTTGTTTTCAGCAATCGCTAAGTTTTCTAAGATCGTCAGTGATGGTGCACTCCCCACTTGTGGATCTTGGTAGATACGTGCAAACCTTTTTGATCTTTGGTATTCTGGAACCTTTAATAAACTCGCTCCATCGATCGCAATCTCACCAGCATCAGGATTAAGTGTACCACAGATCAAATTGAATAGTGTTGATTTACCACTACCATTAGATCCAATGATCGTCACAAATTCTCCCTTTTTGATCTTAAGATCGAGATCTTGATACAAGACTAACTCATTAAAAGTATTAGGATTAAATATCTTTGTGACATTCTTTAATTCAAGCATTTTCAATCCTCCATTTACTCTTCTTGCGTTTAGCATTGATCACGATCGTAGTCACAAATAGGATAACAGTAATCAATTTTTCAAAATAAGTTGGTACACCAATCTGTAAAGCAATACCAATCGCAAAGCGATACATTAGTGAGCCGACGATTACCATTGTAGTAATCTTTAGTTTACTAAACTTTGATAGAACACTGGTCCCCATGATAACCGAAGCTAAACCAATAACAACCATACCACTACCAACACTTAGATTATAAACTTGGGCATATTGCACATAGATAGCCCCAAACAAGGCAACGATCCCATTGGATAGTGCTAAAGCAATGAATTTCATCTTACCAATATCTTGACCTAAAGCTGTAACAAGTTGGGGATTATCACCTGTAATCCTGATCAAAAAACCCAACTTAGTCTTTAAAAATCCATCTAATAATGATTTGATGATGATCACTGCCAATAACAATATCAATCCAAATAAAACCGTTTTGATTAGTGATCGATAAGCCAATGGTTCGATCGTTGCCAGTAAGTTTGGTAGCTTAAATATCGTATCGTATTTAAATAATGGTAGGCTAGCTGTATAACCAGCCGCAAAGAGATTTATTGAATATAGTCCACTCATTACCAGTATTCCGCTTAAAAGACCACTTAGTCCAAATCGAACATGTAAGAAAGCAGTAACTAGTCCAGCTAATACACCAGCCAGTGCTCCACCAGCTAGGGCAATTATCGGATTTACACCATTTATTAATAATACAGCACAGGTAACGCCGCCAAGAGGAACAGTCCCGTCTACACTCAGATCTGGAAAATCAAGGATCTTATAACTTATCATTACGCCCAGCGCCAATAAGCTATATAAAAGACCTTGGTTGATGATCTCTAGGAATACCAGCATATTAATCGACGATTACGGCTCTTTGTAAAACAGAGTCCGGTAAAGTGATCCCTAAGCTTTCAGCCACAACTTCACTAATGAATAATTGTGTAGCTCCTTCAGTTATCACTGGTAATGTTTTAATATCAACTTTATCGATCAATACTTTAGTGATCATTGATCCAGCTTCTTTACCCATATCAAAGTAACTAAGACTATCTGAAGCTAATAAACCCGCTTCCATTTGACCACTTTCAGCCGCAAAGACTGGGATTCCAAAATCATTTGCTTTATCAATGATCGTAGCGACTGAACTAATGATCTTGTTATCAGTGATTAGGTATAAAGCATCAGTTGTATCCGCTAACTGTTGAGCTGCTAAAGCAATCTCGCTGTCTTGTGAGATACCTTTAGCTACAACTTCAATACCCATAGCTAAAGCTAATTCGGTAGCTTGATCAACTTGGATCTTGCCATTGATCTCTGATAGATTGTACAACATGCCAATTTTAGTAAGCTCAGGTAAGATTTCCTTAATAAGGTCTAATTGGCTTTGAATAGGAGCTGCGTCTGATACACCAGATACATTTGTATTAGGAACGTCATTACTTTCAACCACACCAGCCGCTACAGCGTCGGTAACGGCCGCAAAGATGATGGGGGTTAAACTATCCCTTGTTCCACCAAAAGCCGCTGTTAAGCTTGGAGTAGCTACTGCATAGATCAGATCTACTTCCTGTTCAATAAAATCTTTAACGATAAGTTGAGCAGTACTTTCATCCGCATTCGCATTCTTTAAGATAAACTCTACTTCTACATCACCAAATTCAGCTTCAACTTGTTCCATCATGCCTTCAACGGCGGAATCTAAAGCTGGATGTGTCATCCAATTAATGATACCGATGGTGATCTTTTCATCTTCTACTTCTTTCGGGGCAGTACTACAGCCTGCAACCATCAACAATACTAAACATAAGACAACTAATTTTTTCATTTTCTTTCTCCTTTAATTAAAAAAACCATGTAAATCTACATGGTCTTTGTTTAGTTTAAGTTTACTATTACACGAACCTTTGTAGATTTACCAAGATAAAATGGCTAATATCCACAAAGATATCAACCTATTTAGCTATAATAAAAGTAATAATAGTTCGCTGAGCAAGTCTTTATTAAGATAACTTTAGTTTTCATGACCCTCATCCTTACCTTTTTTATAATGTAACACACCTGAAAACGCTGTGCAAGTATTTTCTTAAACTTTTGTAAATTTTACATTATTCAGGATAATAAACATCAACTAAGTATAATCCTTCAGGTTTTGCATTATATGGGCAAGCCTTTTTATTACATGCATCTAACATCATTTTAACGTCAGCTATCGGTAATCGCTCTTTACCAACCTCGATTAAGGTCTGAACCAGCATCCTTACCATGTAACGCATAAAACCATCTCCAACAAATTCAAAACAAACAATATCATTATCATTAGTGATCGAAATTCCATATATTTCTCTTGTTTGATCAGCTATCTCATCATAACTATTTTGACAAAATGAACTAAAATCATGCTTACCAATAAAGATGTTAGCAGCTTCACACATTAGTTTAAGATTAAGTTTATAACCCAGCTGATAGATATGATCCTTCATAAAAGGATCATATTCACCCATATTTAAATAATAACGATACTTCTTACCTATTGCATCAAAGCGCGCGTGAAAGTCTGAATTGACCTGCTCAACTTTTTTAATATAGATGTCTTTGGGTAAAAGTGTATTGATCGCTAATGGCCATTTATCTTCGCTGATGTTTAGCTCTGAATCAAAATGAAAGACCTGATTCAAGGCATGAACACCTGCGTCTGTTCGTCCAGAGCCAACGATCTTGATGGGTTGTTTATGGATGATACTTAGGGCTTCTTGAATGGTATCTTGTATTGTAATATCACGCTGTTGCGACTGCCAACCGTGATAGTTATGACCATCATAACTAAGCAGTACTTTATAGCGACTCATAGAAAGATTGCCACACCAATCAAACCAACAAGGATCAAGACAACAATCAATAATGTGACAATGTCTTTTTTATCAACCTTAAGTTGTTTATATCTTGTTCTTATCGCATCTGGTACATAACCACGAGCTTCCATCGCATTAGCTAAATCTTCCGCTCTTTGAAAGCTAGAAACAAATAGAGGAACGATCAGCGATAAGATCGCCACAAGCTTTTCTTTGAATTTTCCTTCTTTAAGATCAACACCACGAGATGCTTGTGCTTTCATGATCCGCTGTGTTTCTTCAATCAATGTTGGAATAAAACGAATCGCAATCGAGATCATCATCGCGATCTCATGAGCTGGAACCTTAAAACGCACAAAAGGTGATAAGAGATCTTCAATCCCCAAAGTTAAGTCTAACGGTTTAGTCGTAGCCGTTAAGATCGTGGTGATCAAGATCATCAAGATCAAACGCATAAAGATATATAAAGTCTGAAATATCGCTCCCGAATAAATCTCAAAACCATAAATGTCAACTAAGACATACCCTGTTTTGACCACTAGTACATTAATGACCATCAACATGATCATCATGATCATCATTGGCCTTAGCGCTTTGATCACAAAAGCAAGGCTTAGCTTAGCGATTGTTAAAGCCAAAAGCGCCACGATCGTAATAACGATATATCCATAAAAACCAGTAGGTATAAAGATTGATATCAGAAGTAGTAACATACAACCAATCTTAACCCGTGGATCTAAACGATGGATCAGCGTCATTCCTGGTATATATCTACCTAAAGCAATGTTGTTCATTTGTTCACCACCTTAGCGATGGCTTGTGCTAAAGAATCGATCGTCAAATACGACCCCTTAAGATCAATTCCTTTTTCTTTTAATAACTGTTTGATATGGATGATAGCTGGAGGAGCGATCTTTAATTCATCCAATATCCGCTCATCCGCAAAGAACTCATCCTTATCTACGTGTTTAATGACTCTTCCTTTATCAAGGACAACGACATCATCACAATACTCTAAAACATGTTCCATGTTATGGGTTACGATCAAGACTGTTTTGTTAAATTGACGATTTAATTCAACAAACAATTCCATCATCATTTTACTAGATTGTGGATCAAGCCCCGCAACTGGTTCATCAAGCACCAACAACTGGGGGTCGATCGCTAAAATACCGGCAATCGCCACTTTTCTTTTTTGTCCACCTGATAATTCAAGTGGTGATCGCTCATCATAGCTTTCATCAAGTCCCACTACTCTTAACATTTCTCTACTTTTAGCCATTGCTTCATCAAGCGGCACTCCAAAATTTAAGGGGCCAAAACATACGTCCTTGATGATCGTTTCTTCAAATAATTGATATTCAGGAAACTGAAAAACTAAACCAACTTGTTTACGTAAACTCTTTAAATGCTTAGTCGGCTCATCAGCTTTGATCTTACGATCAAAAATCTCTACTTCACCTACTGTTGGTAATAATAGAGCATTTAAGTGTTGAACCAAAGTTGTCTTACCACTACCTGTACTACCAATGAGCGCTGTGATCTTGTCTTCCGTAAAGGTAACATTGACGCCTTTAAGAGCTTCAAACGCAAAAGGGGTATTAGGTGAATATGTATAGCCTACTTCTTTAAAGATAATTGGCATAGCTCATCCACCAACCTTTCCATATGGATCATCTCATTTACCGCAACACCATATTGTTGAAGGGCTTCACTTAATTTATAAGTAAAAGGTGTATCCAGACTAAGTTTTTTTAGTTGGTCCTTTTGAATCAGTATTTCCTCAGGAGTTCCCTCCATCACAACTCTTCCTTCACTTAAAACGATAACATGATCACTATGAACAACTTCTTCGATATCATGCGTGATCGAAATAATCGTCATATCATTAACTGTATGAATTTCATCGATTAGATCATTGATCTCTTTTTTACCTTTTGGGTCAAGCATACTAGTAGCTTCATCAAAGATTAAGATCTCTGGAGCCATCGCTAAAACACCAGCAATCGCTACCCGTTGTTTTTGACCACCAGATAGTTTTGTTGGTTCATGTTCAAGATAGTCGATCATATTTACTTCTTGAGCAAAGTGCTCAATGATCTTATCCATATCTAGTGGATCTACCTGATGATTCTCTAAGCCAAAAGCGATATCATCACGAACTGTGGCCCCAATAAATTGATTATCAGGGTTTTGAAAGACGATACCAACCATTTGTCTGATCTTATCAATAGTATCAAGTGATAATTCCAAGCCATCAACAATGATCGATCCTGATTTTTTCTCTAATAAACCAATGATCAGTTTAGCGATCGTTGATTTTCCACTACCGTTTTGACCAATGATCGTTGTATAACTACCTTTAGATACAGTGAAAGATGCCTGATTAACGGCATCACTTAGATCATCATATGAAAAGGTCAAATCTTTTATTTCTAATATATCCACATTCTCACCTCAAAGCCATCTTATTATACTATATTTTGTGAGAAATAAACAAAATTCTATTCAACTAAA
>CAZCSQ010000056.1:0-6393 GCA_964501425.1 uncultured Erysipelotrichaceae bacterium | reverse complement strand
ATTCTTTGTCTTTGACCACCAGAGAACTCATGAGGATATCTTGTCATATGTTCTTGTAGTAAACCCACATCTAATAAAGCTTTTTCAACTTTTCTTAATCGATCCGCTTCACTTTCATAAAGATTAAAGTTATATAAACCTTCAGAAACGATATAATCGATCGTTGCTCTTTCGTTTAATGACGCAGCTGGATCTTGAAAGACCATTTGGATATTTCTAACAACCCATTTATCTAACTCACGCGTGATCTTACCATTGATCTTTTCACCCTTAAATATTATTTCACCATTAGAAATGGGGTTAATTCTGATGATTGCTCTTCCGATCGTTGTTTTACCAGAACCAGATTCGCCAACTAATGAAAACGTTTCTCCTTCATATACATCAAAATTAACATCAGATACAGCCACAAACTTTTTCTTACCAACCTGGAAAGTTACTTCCAAATCCTTGACCGATAACAGTACATTATGTTCATCCATTATAATTACCTCCTTCGCTTACGATTGACATCAATCTTTCATGAAGTCCACGAATTTCAATCGGGGGTTCAACTTTGGGAGCACGAGGATCTAGTAACCAAGTTTTAGCGCGATGAGTTTGCGAAACCTGGAAAAAAGGAGGCTCCTCTTCAAAATCAATTTGCATAGCATAAGGATTGCGCGGAGCGAAAGCATCTCCAACTACTTCATCATATAATGATGGAGGAGTACCAGTAATCGCATATAAATCTCTACCTGGAACACCTAATTGTGGTAAAGAAGATAATAATGCCCATGTATAAGGATGTTTTGGGCGATAGAATATATCATCGACTGTTCCATATTCAACAATTTGTCCCGAATACATAACAGCAACCTTATCAGCCACATTAGCCACAACACCAAGGTCATGAGTAATATAGACAGTAGTAAATTTGAACTCTTTTTGTAAGTCTTTGATCAACTTAATGATCTGTGCTTGGATAGTAACATCTAAAGCTGTCGTCGGTTCATCACAGATTAGGATTTTTGGGCGACAAGCCAAAGCAATAGCGATAACGATTCTTTGTCTCATCCCACCCGAATACTGGAAAGGATACTCATCGAATCTGCCAGCCGCATTAGATATGCCAACTCTTTCCATTAATTCGATCGCCATTTTCTTGGCTTTTTCTTTTGTTTCGCCTTGATGCTTCATTATTACTTCAATAATCTGATATCCGATTGTTCTAACAGGATTGAGTGATGTCATTGGATCTTGAAAGATCGTCGCGATCTTTTTACCACGAACCCCTTCCCAAACTTTATCAGATTTGATCTCTAGTAGATTCTTTCCTTCAAATATTATCTCACCCTTACTGACACTTCCATTAGAATCAAGCATTCCGGTAAAGGTCTTGGTAAATACTGATTTACCACTACCACTTTCACCAACGATCGCTAGTGTCTCTCCATCATATAAATCTAAAGACACCCCTCGAATAGCTTTTAAAACACGATTTCTAACTCTAAATTTTACTTCAATATCGCGGGCTGATAAAACGACATTCTTTTCCATATTTTATCCCTCCCTTACATGTAGTGGGTTCGAGGATCACTGGCATCTGCCAATGTCTGACCAACTATGTACAACGAAACAGAAATGATGGCACTTATGATGACTGGTGTCCAGAACAAATAACTAGCACTTGACATATATTGAGCAAACTCACTGATCATTCTTCCCAAAGAAGCATCTGTCTGTGATAAGCCCATTCCCAAGTATCCTAAGAATACTTCATAGGATATAAACATTGGTACATCACGTGCCACTGCTGTCACGATAACTGATACTAATTGCGGTAATATGTTGTGTGTGATAATCCGTTTTGTTGGAGTACCTAAACAACGAGAAGCAAGGTTGTATTCCCGATCACGAATGATCATAACTTGGATACGAATGAAATAAGCGGTCCCTAGCCATGATGTAACCGATAATGAGAAGATCAACTGCCACATGCCTCTTCCCAATATATACATTAAAACGATAACAAGTAATGTAAATGGTATGTTTGCGGCAATGTTGTATACCTCAAGCATAAATTTATCTACTTTTTTAGAGTATCCCCAAAACGCTCCAACGATAACCCCTAATACGGTTGTTATGAAAGTAGCTATGAAAGCTATCGCCAAAGAATTTCTAGTTCCCGCCCATATCGCATCAAACAATGAGTTCCCAACATTATCCGTTCCAAAAAGGTATTGCATATTGGGTCTGATAAAGCGCATCGAGAAATTATTGATGTTAGGTGTATATGAGGGTGAATATGGTGCAAACAATGGATAGATTAATGACATTAAGATGATACTAGCAGAAATGACAAACATAACGATTGCCACTCTACTACTTAAAAAGCGACGTATAACACTTTTCCAGTATGAATATGTTGGAGCTAAAATGCGCTCAGATGCTTTATCTTCAAGCTTAACAAGTGTGAATTTATTTTCCATTTTAGCGCGAATCCCCCTTGGTATCAAGCTTGATCCTTGGATCAACAAACGTGATCAAGATATCACCCAACAGTAAAGATAGAACTGACAAAGCAGTTAAAATGAAAGTTAATGTGATAACCATCGAATTGTTAAATGATTTTATAGCATCAGGCAACATCTTGCCCATACCTGGGATCGCAAATACTGTTTCGGTAATTACAGCACCACTGATCGCCAAGATAATCGACGCCGGTATACCATTAACGATTGGAATGATCGCATTCTTCAAAATATGATTATTAAAGATCTCTTTTTGTGATAAACCCTTTGAACGAGCAAATTTAACATAGTCAGAATTGGACTGGTCAACCATATAACGTCTTGTCCAGATCATTAGACTGGCAGTACTCAAAAGGCCAAGTATTAAAACAGGTAATATATAGGACAATACATTACTGAAACCAAATTGGGGGAACTTATCAGGTAACCCAAAGAATGTTCCGATCAATTTAACAAAGTAGATAAATGCTAGTGAAGGAACTGCTATCATAATATTGATATAGACTGTTCCAATTTTATCAGCGATCTTACCCTTATGACTCGCCATATATATACCACCAGGTAATCCAATCACATATGAAACGATCAATGCCAAAACTCCAAACATATATGAAGTACTGATCATTGAAGGATCTTCGTAATTAAGAGTACAATTTGCATAGTTATTGGTAAATTTTTCTTTATCTAAACGATCAAGAGTCGATGTTGGTTTATAAGCACAACTGTGTAAATCCATTGGTGTATTTGAAGTGTTTCCACTTGGCAAAGTAACCTCTTGGTACTCGTATGAACCCTGACCGGAAGAAATAACTTCCATAGTTGGAATTCCATTATAACTAGGATATGAAACACCAAAATTCAACGAAATAAAATTTTGGTGGACAAATGGAAATTGACCATCAAAATAAACTAAATATTCGTTTTCACAACCAGAACACTTGAGTGCTGGAACACCATTAAAATCCTTAGCAATATAAATCTTTCTTTCAAGATCAGGATTACTGATATCTTCAATCTTATTAGTGTGATCGATAACGATCAACTTTGTGAACCAATTATAGATCAATTCAAAAGCATTATATTCACGATATGCATAAAGAAAACCACTTTTTGGAAATCTGTTTACTGTGTATCCTTTGCTTTCGTATTCTTCTTTTAACTGTAATGATTCTTCTGAGCCTACAACCATACAACCAGAATAATCATCACTTGTCTTACACATTGCTGCTTGTTCAAGAAAATCAAGATAGCCCAATGATTCCCATTTGGTATTTTTATACTGTATCATTTCATCGGGTTTAGATCCCAATTTTGACAAATAATTATCTCCAAAAAAGATATTTTCTTTAGGCACTAATGTATAGATCATGACAATCGCGATCGAAACAACAATAAATATTGAAAAAATAGATCTAAATATCCTACCAATGATATATCTTCTCATTTGTTGATTACCTCCTTTATAAGAACATTAAGAGGGATGTTTAGCCATCCCTCTTAATTACTTGACTAATTCAAATCGTGATAGTCTATTAAGATCTGGCAGCTTCCCAAGCAGCCTTAGCTTCGTTAAATTGTTCTGTAGTTACAACTTCATCTTGAACAACAGTAAATTTAAATTTGTCTCCACCAAGACCAGCTACAGCATAAGGTGTTGTATAAGGAACAACTTTTGTAACTCTAAGAGTAACGCTTCTGAAACTCATTGGAGTAATAAATGCTTTTGATAGTAAGAATGCTTCAGCTTCTGCGTAAGCATTGTAACGAGCATCGATATCATCCTTAATAGCATCAGCAGCATCTAACATGTTTGTGTACTCTCTTAAGCCAACTGTTTCAGCAAGAGCATCACTAGCAGCATCTTCACCTTCAGCATAGAAGCCAAGAAGAGCTAACATATCACCATTATGTAGGTTATAGATATCAACATAAGTTTTTGGATCTACATAGTCAGGACCCCAACCAGAGAACAAGTTAATGTCATAGTTTGTCATAGGAGGATTACCATAAACATTGAAACAGTAGTTCATGATATCATCATAATTCATCAATACAACATTGATTAAGATCTGTCCATTAGTTGCAGTTTCAACAGATTCTTTAACAGAGTTAGCTCTATTAATATAAATCTGTGAAGCATCATAAGTAGGCATATCTAATGTTACTGGGAATGTGATTCCATCAGCTTTTGCTTGTTCGATCAAAGCTAAGCTAACTTCTGGAGCGTAGAATGCATCAGCACCATCTGTTAAATCAAGTTCGCCATAAGCACTGTCAAATTCATTGAAGTACTTAGTAACTAATGCGCCATATGATTCGCCAGTTGTTGTTGTTACAAAGTTCGGCATAGTTAATGTATTACGTACTGTTAATACAGCATTGGCTTCTTCCATTGATTGCATTTGATATGCAACTCTGTCAAAACCAGCTTGTACTGCTAAACGGAATGATTCATTACGTAATGCAGCTGTTGTATTATCTTTTTCATCTTGTGTCGTCTTAGTCGTGTTTGTATAGTTTGTACGGTTCATATTGTAATGAACTACGAATGTTGTTGATTCGTCAACTTTTACAGTAGTTAGAGTATCAGCATATTTTTCTTTATATGTTGCATAATCTTCCCACGCTGAGACTAAAGCAGCTTGAGTGTAAGTACCTTGTTCAAAACCTTTGATTACTGAATATAGATCAGCACCATCATCAAATAACAATGTAACTTTGTTGACGTAAACATGTTCAGCGTCCCAATAGTTAGCATTCTTTGTATATTCAATGATTGATTTTGAAGTTAAGCTTGTCAAAATATAACCACCATTGTAAAGAATTGAGTCTGGAGCGACAGCACCAAATTCACAATTGTTTACGTCAGGTTCGCCAAGCTTACAACCAACGCCCTTTGATTCCAAGAACTCTTGATTGATTGGTAATAAGATACCATATGTAGTCATTGTGTAGAAATAAGGTACTGATGATGACAATGTATAGACTAGTGTGTAATCATCAACAGCTTTTACACCTACTTCTGCGAAATCGGTAATCGTACCATCGATATAATCTTGTAAATTAACAATGATACCTGATACTAAAGCAATAGTCTGTGAATCAAAATCAGCAGCGTGTTGTAAGCCAGCAACAAAGTCATGAGCTGTTACTTCAGCATAATCTTCACCTGTCGATGTTGACCAACGTGCACCTTCACGTAAATTAAATGTCCACTCGGTAGCATCCTCATTAGTTTCCCAAGTTTCAGCTAAAGCTGGAACATAATTTCCCAAACTATCGTTTTCAAGTAAACCATCAACGAAGTTTGCTAAGTGCACACTATCAGGGTTTTGGTTTGTGACAACATAATCCATGTCATCTAAGTCAGTAGCGAATGTGCCAGTAAAGTCGTTTGAAGTTATTACAACTTCTTCGTCTTTGCCGCAACCGCTAAGCAAACCTGCAACCATTAATAGTACTAATAAAACGGTTAGCAATTTTTTCATTTCTATTTCTCCTTCTTTTAAAACCAGAACACTAGTTCTAATAAGTTTAATAGTAAACGTATTTACAAAAATGTCAAGTTTTTCAACCCTGTAAATTGTTTCATTTTTCACACAACTGTCACCTAAAATGATTCACGTGTCCATGTTTTGTAAAGTTTAATATCTTTATATTTGATTCAATATTAACAAAGAATATGTTTGTAAATGACATGGTTTCATGTTTTACTATTGATTAAACCAAAAATATCATAAAAATTATTGTCTTTTGACCATCGTTCGTCTTATTATATAAGAGCTAGTGGAGAAATACCCAAGCGGCTGAAGGGACTGGTTTCGAAAACCAGCAGTAGTCGAAAGGCTAGCGAGGGTTCAAATCCCTCTTTCTCCGCCAA
>CAZCSQ010000055.1:5476-7342 GCA_964501425.1 uncultured Erysipelotrichaceae bacterium | reverse complement strand
TATTTTTCAGTAATCGCTTCAAAACCACCATTAGCTTTAAATTCTTCTAAGAAAGTATTGAATTGATCACGTAGTGGATTGTCTAATTTAAATGCTGCACCCCAATTTTCGGCTTCTTGATTATCAATATAAAGGGCTTTTAAAGTTGTGTTGTTGGCTTCAACATTTCGATAAATAGTTAATTGATCATAAATAAAAGCATCGGCTCTTTCGTTCAATACTTCTGCCATTGCTGCACTTTCATCGTCAAGTCTTAGAATTGTCGCTTCTGGATAATTGGCGCTAACGTAGAAATCGCCAGTACTTCCAGTTTTAACAGCAATTATCTTTCCACTGGCATTCAATTCAGAAGCGTTAGTAATAGAGGAGGACTTGTTCACTAAGAAAGCGAGATATGCATTAGCATATGGATCGCTAAAACTTACACTTTCCTTACGCTTCTCAGTTATGGTCATGGAACTGATAACCATATCCACTTTTTCTGTTTCTAATGCAGGGATCAACCCTGTCCAATTGATATTTTGAATTTCTACTTCTACTCCTAAATATTCACCAAAGGCTTTGGCTATATCAACACTAACGCCGATGGCTTCACCATTATCGTTCTTTGTTTCAAATGGTGGATAAGCAAGCTCCATTCCCACAATAAGGGTTTGTTCATTTGATATGGTGCTACAGCCGCTTAAAATTAGTATTAGTAAGAAAATGATTATTTTTTTCATGTTTTACTCCTTTTATAAAATTTAATATTTCAACAAATTAGGCAATTTAGTATTACTAGTTTAATTATACTCATTTTTTTCAGTTTTTGCATTTAATATGAAAACATGAAACTATTCTAATGATTATCATAGTGATATAATTACTATACATTGGATAGGAATAAAAGATGAATAAAGTAAAACTTCAAATAATGCTTAAAAAGACAGAAGATAAACTTGATGAACTTAATCGTGAAAGATTAAGAATTAAGCAGGATCTTTACTATTTAGATCTTTATCAAAATGGATACGCTAAACAAAGCATTGATCATTATATCGAAGAAGATAAGCAAACTCTAATTGAAGCTATCAAATTTAAATCAGATTTTAATGCTTTAAAAGCTCATTTTTTTGGTTATCCTGGCAATCTAACTGATGATTCACCATTAGTAAGGCAATTGCGGTATGAAGAAGCTGAACTATTTTACATAAATAACGCTGGTGATCCATTTGAAAATAGCTATGGGGCAATGGATGGTAAGATATATGAGCGAAAAGTACTTGAACTATTCTTTAAACGCTTTAATTTGGATCCAACTACCAGTTGGGGATATGTTACTTCAGGTGGTAGTGAAAGTAATGTCTGGGCTATTCAAAATGGATTTAAAATATTCCCCAATGGTCACCTATATTTTTGTGAGGCAGCACATTATAGCGTTGCTAAAGCGATTGGCTGTCATCAAAAACCACTTTATCCTTTTACGATAATCCCCCAGAAAAATTATTTAACAGAAGCGATCGATATTGATATCTTAATAAAAGAAATTAAGAATAATTACGATAAGAAGAAGATAAATCCTATTCTTTTATTGACTTGGGGGACTACAAAATATGGTTCCATTGATGATGTAAAGAAAATCACAGATATTTTACATGAATTGAATATCGATTACTATTTACATGTGGATGCTGCGTTTTATGGAGGGATACCTATCAATCAATTAGATGCGCCGATATGTCCAAGCTTGAAAGAATTATCTGCTAATTCTTTGTCGGTTAGCTTTCATAAATTCTTTGGTGTTCCTAATATTAATTCAATTGTTTTATCAGATAGTAAAACAAATGGACAAAAGATATCGTATCTTGGTCAACATGATACAACAGT
>CAZCSQ010000055.1:0-5376 GCA_964501425.1 uncultured Erysipelotrichaceae bacterium | reverse complement strand
TTTCATACAGCGCAAGAAATAACCGAGTTTATCCAAGAGATATACGATGATCAAATCCATAACAATTTAGTACTGGATTTATGAAATTCTATCAATTAAACATTTTTAATTGATTACTATACTTACTGGTTCAGTTAATTGTTAACCTATATGATTGCAATAATAAAGTTTAACAAGTATGATGTAGTTAATAATGAACAGAGGTTTACTAATATGGCGCAAACACTAAAAGAAGAAGTACGTCAACGAATCATTGATGCGGCTATCAATCAGTTATTGATCAATGGTATGCATAAAACAAACATGCGTGATATCGCTAAAGAAGCGGGTATTACACCTGGTAATCTTTATCGATATTATCATAGTAAAGATCAATTGATCATTAGTATAACTAAACCGATCGTTGATGGATTAAATGAAATCGTTCAAAAAGAGGTGGGTGTTGACTTAAGTATTGATCATAAACAGCTTGTCTTACCTGATCCTCCACAGGGAATGGATAAACTAACTTTTATTGAGTTTATGTTAGTTGGTAAACTGCGTAATGCATTGATTGAAATTGGCAACCTCACGATTGCTTATCCTAAGCGAATGACGATCTTATTAGATGACTCTATCGTAAGTAAACAATTGTATGAATGGGGCTTAGCGATCATCTATGAAGGTTATAGAGCGTGTTTTGAACCCGTCGCCATTGATCAGCGTAAAGTAGAGGTTATGATCAATGTCGTAACCATGTCTTTTTGTGAAGGAGTCATTCAATTATTGAAAGCTTTACTGAGTGATAATCAGCTTGAGCAATACACTAACATGCTTGATAGTTTCCTGATCATTCAAAAAGCCGGGATTGCTGAACTATTAAAACAAGAATTAAGTAGAAAAACGATCATACAAAGAAAATAAAGACTGAGATCATTCTCAGTCTATTTTTCACTATATACTTTCTTCATGATAACTGGTATCAGTGGTTTATCACGTTCATCAGTTTTGGTGTTAGCGATCTCATCAATAAATTCCATGCCTGAAACAACGTGACCAAAAGCCGCATATTGTCCATCTAGATGGGGTGAATCTTGATGCATGATGAAGAATTGTGATGATGCTGAATCAGGTGAAGATGAGCGAGCCATCGAAATCGTTCCACGTAAATGTTTGAGGTTATTATTGACGCCATTTGATTTAAACTCACCCTTAATGTTTTTACCACTTCCGCCAGTACCGGTGCCAAGAGGACAACCACCTTGAATCATGAAACCTTTGATAACACGATGGAAACTTAGTCCATCATAAAAATGTTGATCTACAAGAGTGATAAAGTTATCACTTGTGATTGGAGCTGCTTGTTGATCAAGTTCAAGCTTGATCTTTTTATTGTCAGCCAGTTCGATTACGATCATATAATACCTCTTTCTTTGATATAATCTTCAATTATCATAGCACAATCAGCTACTAAATCATTACAACTGCGCTCTTGGTTGTTTTCAGCTTTTAGGGTTAGACATTCTAAGGATCTATTTTTAGCGATGAATCTTTCAGCACATGCTCGAACTTCTTGAGCAGAGAATTCTTTCGTTTCTCCTTTGTGTTCTAGATCGCCAGCATTGATATAACCAATAACGATACCCATTGCATTAACAGCTCCACATAATCCCTTCATCTGCGCAAAACCACCACCCAATGCATCAGATAGTTTATAAGCGGTAAGCTCATCGATATTCATTAGTTCATGATAAGCCACTAAAATAGCTTGGGCACAATTGCATTTTTCTTGATGTAATTCTCTTGCTTTGGTAATTCTATCCATAGGTACCTCTTTCTACTAATTATCATATAATATAAATCAAAAAAACACTAAAAGAATTTCATTAAGTGATATAATTAAAACAACCATAGGGGGAAAGATAATGTATAATAATCAGATTTTTTCTATCACAAAAGACTTGATCGACCAGGTAGCTTTAACCCAAGAAGATAATATCAAAAAAGCAGCTAATGCGATCAAAGAAACGATCAAAAATGGTGGAATAATCCAAGCATTTGGATCGGGCCATTCTATTTCAGGAGCCATGGAGATCTATCATCGTTACGGTGGATTAGCTCCAGTTAAGAAATTAGCTGAACCATCAGGTGGTATCTACGAAAGAGTGGAAGGAATAGGTAGTATATATTTAAAAGATACCGAAATATTACCAGAAGATGTTGTGATCGTTGTTTCCCATTCTGGAAGAAACGCCTTACCATGTGAAGTAGCTTTAGTAGCCAAACAAAGAGGAGCTACAGTAATCGCCGTTACATCTATTAAGGCAAGTAGTGAGTTACCAACAGGCCATTCTTGTGGTAAACATTTGTATGAGATAGCAGATATCGTTTTGGATACCCAAGTATTGCCAGGTGATGCAATGGCCGAAGTTGATGGTCTAGATTCCAAGATCTGTGGAATGTCATCGATCGTTACGGGAATCATCTTACAAGCTACAGTGTTAGAATCAGTTGAAATGATGATCAAAGAAGGCATCAAACCACCAGTAAGATTTGTTCAATCAAAAGATAGTGATCCTAACAAATTAATGGATATTGAAAAGAAATATAGTCATCGATTACTAAGAAAATAAGAGCTGCGAAGCTCTTTTTTATAGTTCTTGTCGACTAGCCTTAAGTTTAGTAGCTGAAACACTACGAGTATGTTTGATCTCTACCCAATGTGTTGTTTTGATAAATAAGCAACGTAGATTAACGAAGGACCAACTCATCACAAACAACCAGAAACTAAATACACCAACTAGACTCTGTTTGTTGAATTTCTTTTCAAGGATCAGGACTAACACAGCGATCAAAGAGAATGTTAAATACGATATCAATAAGGGCATTGAAGCGATCAATAAGGATTCATCTTTTAAGAAGATTGAAATAAGTGTGACTAAGATCAGTTGGATGGCGGATAGTAGTTGAATATAAACAGCGAACAAAGACATCAACCCATCGATCAATTGAAATAGATTACTGAAACGAAGATTGTGAGTTATCTTCTTGAAATAGATCGATAGTAGCTGCATAGCTCCACTACTCCAGCGTGTTCTTTGTGTTAATGACTCTTTTATGGTCAATGGTTGCTCATCATATGTGATCGCTTTGGGCATCCAACTGATACGCTCATTATTTAACATGCAGATCAAAGAGAACTCCGTATCCTCAGAAATGGTTGTAGTACGCCAACCATTACTTTTTCTAAGTATATCAACACTTACCATAAAACCTGTACCACTTAAATAAGCGGATAGACCAGCATTATATTTAGCTTTATTAACAAAACGATTCATGATCATAAAATAAACACTATAACTACCAGTTACCCAGGAATCGTAGGGGTTTTTGGCTTGGCGATACCCTTGCGCAACTCTTACGCCACTTTTAAAGGCGTTATTAGCTTCTGCTAAAAAGTTGGGATCAACAATATTATCAGCGTCAAATACACAGATGGCATCATATTGATATTTACTTGAAATGAGTTGATCAAAGGTATGACGAAGAACTTCTCCTTTTGAACTGACTGGATATTGACACTCTAAGACTAAAGCCCCAGCTTCTATAGCTTTCATAGCCGTATCATCGCTACAGTTATTAGGGATAACATAGACATCATATAGTTCTTTTGGATAGTTTTGTGTATTAAGACTATGAACTAGATCAGCGATAACCCGCTCTTCATTACGAGCGGCTATCACAACGGCAAACTTAGTTGTAGGTAGTTGAATTGGATAAAGAGGGTCTTTCTTAAATGAAAATAAGGCAAAAAAGATAAAGTATATACTATATAATGTTAGTAGTAAACTAATAAGGGCTAGTATGGGTTTTAGGTATTCGATCATGAAGATTTCTCCTTAGTGTTGTAACACTACTAAGTATCATATTGAGTAAGTTTTAACAATTCCCTATTAAATTGATTAAGAATTTATAAATATGGCTCTTAAAGAAATCTTAACATTTTACCTACTGGGATTTTAAGATTTGTAATGCTAGTATTAATTTGGAGGTTAAGCATATGTTCAATATACTAATTTGTGATGATGATAAAGATATCGTTGCGGCACTTAAAATTTATCTTTCAGCGGAAGGTTATAAGATCTTTGAAGCTTATAATGGCCTGGAAGCTCTTGATATTGTAAAGAACCATGATATTCAACTTATCTTACTTGATATTATGATGCCTCAAATGGATGGCATTCAAGCAACCAGTGTAATACGACAACAGTATAATATACCAATCATTTTGCTTACTGCTAAAAGCGAAGATAGTGATAAGGTCTTAGGACTAAATATTGGGGCTGATGATTACATTACTAAACCCTTTAATCCGATTGAAGTTATCGCTCGTGTTAAATCACAATTAAGACGTTATACCAATCTTGGTGGACAGATCAAAAAAGACAACAAGCTCGTTATTGGGACAGTTGAGTTAGATGATGAAACAAAGAGTGTAAGTGTTGATGGGGAATATGTGGCTTTGACACCTCTAGAATATAATATCCTACACTTACTTATGAAAAGTCCAGGACGTGTTTATTCTGGAACGCAAATCTATGAACAAGTATGGAATGATCCATCTTTTGGTTCTAATGCGACAGTTGCGGTTCATATTAGACATCTAAGAGAAAAGATTGAGATCGATCCAGCTAATCCGCGCTATCTGAAAGTAGTATGGGGGCTTGGCTATAAATTTGAAAAGGATCGTAGCTAGTGAAAAGGCAAAGTTCTAAATTATCTAAGAAGATTGTATCTATTATTTCTCTAGCTATCATTGTATCAATCTTTGTTGGTAGTTCTTTAGTGAGCAGTTTAATGTATAGTGCTGGATTCTATAACAGTGATAAGTTTAGCGATACCGTGATGTGTCAAGAGATCATGCATGATTATTATCGACAATTGGTTAATGATATAAGTGACTATCAAAAAAGTGGTATTAATAAACCGATTGAATTAGATGATGTATCAAGTGTTTTTATTCCACACGGAGAAAATAGTCCTAACTTTCTGTTTTTGGTCTATGATCAAGAAGGAAACGTGATCTTACGCAATACAGAACATCTAACAGATATCAATAGATCAAATATATTAGTTAGTTATGATGAAGGCCAGAATTTAAATATCATGTATAGTCTTACGGAAGAGTTGACCGGTGATGATGAGCTAACCAAAGGGCAAGCTTTCTATGAAGAATATGCTCCATACAAGTGGTTAATGTTTGCGCTTAGTATCATCTCTTTTGGTATAAGTGCAGTTTTGTATGTTTATCTGATGTGTCTAGCAGGTCACAGAGATGATAGTGATGAAATTGTCTTAAACCCAATTGATAAGATTCCGCTTGAAA
This sequence comes from uncultured Erysipelotrichaceae bacterium, assembly GCA_964501425.1. Classification (GTDB taxonomy): domain Bacteria; phylum Bacillota_I; class Bacilli_A; order Erysipelotrichales; family Erysipelotrichaceae; genus JAQUCI01. The sequence goes on along the minus strand of CAZCSQ010000055.1, from coordinate 11 downwards.
TATATCTAGCT
>CAZCSQ010000054.1:3386-7492 GCA_964501425.1 uncultured Erysipelotrichaceae bacterium | reverse complement strand
AATACTTTCTATGTTAAAGGTAATTATTCACACTATCTTATAAATGAAGGAAATCAGAATGCCAGTGTCTTGTGGATCTGTACACCACCAATATTTTGAGAGGAAGGTCATATTATGCGCACATTGATTAAGTTTGAAAACATTGTTAAAGAGTTTGATGGAACATTAGTTCTAAAAGGAATAAATCTTGAGATAAATGAAAATGAATTCGTTACACTGCTTGGACCTTCTGGTTGTGGGAAAACGACTTTATTAAGGATCTTAGGAGGTTTTGTGGATCAAACTGAAGGAAAGATCTTTTTTGAAGATATTGAGATCAGTAATGTTCCTGCTTATAAAAGAGAGATCAATACCGTTTTTCAAAAATATGCCCTGTTTCCGCATATGAATGTTTTTGAGAATATCGCTTTTGGTTTACATATCAAAAAACAAAGTAAAGAGATCATCGCCCAAAAAGTCAATAAGATGTTGCGCTTGGTGGGACTTGATGGTTATGAAGATAAAGTTGTGACCTTGCTATCAGGAGGTCAACAACAACGTGTAGCGATTGCTAGAGCATTAGTCAATGAACCAATGGTCCTGTTGTTAGACGAGCCACTAGGGGCTTTAGATCTTAAATTACGTAAAGAAATGCAACATGAATTAAAGAAGATCCAAAAAGAAGTAGGAATTACCTTTATTTATGTCACTCATGATCAAGAAGAAGCTTTAACAATGAGTGATAAGATCGTTGTTATTAATAATGGTGAAATACAACAGATTGGTACGCCGATCGATATCTATAATGAACCAGAGAATCGCTTTGTGGCTGATTTCATTGGTGAATCAAATATCATTGAAGGTAAGATGATCGAAGATTATCTAGTTACCTTTGATGAGCAAAAGTTTGAATGTGTAGATTATGGCTTTGATGATGATGAAGCCGTTGATGTTGTGATACGTCCTGAAGATATCGATATCGTAACTCCCGAAATGGGAAAGTTAAAAGGTGTCATTCGCTCTAGTATCTTTAAAGGTGTACATTATGAAATGACCATTGAAACACCTTACAGGGATTTCATCGTTCATACAACTGATTTTTCAGAAATAGGAAAAGAAGTTGGATTACATTTTTTCCCAGAAGATATCCATGTAATGTACAAGATGGGAACGTATTAAGATGAGTACTTTTCGTAATCTAGTTAAACCTTACATGTTGTGGATGGGGATCTTTATCGTTATTCCGATGCTATTGATCGTCTTTTATGCCTTTACTACCGAAGGAAACAGTGTGATAACGGTTAAGTTCACACTTGATAACTTTTTTAAGTTCTTTGATAGTGTTTATATAAAGGTATTGATCAAGTCACTACAAATTGCCTTTGTGACAACAATCGTATGTATTATCGTGGGGTATCCAATCTCTTATGTGATTGCCAATACTACTTCTAAGGTGCAGACTTTATTGATGTTGTTGATCACTATTCCAATGTGGATCAATACGCTAGTAAAGACGTATGCTTGGATATCAGTATTATCTGATAATGGGATCGTAAACTCCTTACTAGTTAAATTTGGTTTAGCACCTATTAATATGATGTATACCGACTTTGCGGTTATATTGGGTATGGTCTATAACTTCTTACCCTTTATGATCTTAGAGATATATACGGCTTTAGCCAAGATGGATAAAGGATTGATCGATGCTAGTAGTGATCTTGGAGCTAACAAAGTCCAAACTTTCCAAAAGATCATCTTTCCGCTTTCGTTATCTGGAGTTATATCTGGAATTACATTAGTTTTCTTACCTTCGGTATCCACCTTCGTTATCCCCAAATTATTAGGTGGTGGTCAATATATGTTGATTGGTAATTTGATCGAGAATCAGTTTATTACAGTTGGTGAATGGAATTTTGGTAGTGCCATATCGTTGATCATGGCTATGATCATCTTGATCAGTATGTATTTCACGAGAAAATTCGATCAAGACAAGGTTGAAAATGGTAATAAGAAGGAGGTAAAACATGCGTAAAAGTAAATGGCAAAAGATCATGCCAGTCTTATTGATCGCTTTAGCATTATTCTTCTTTTATCTACCGATCATCTTAACGATGTTTTTCTCTTTCAATTCTTCAAGATCGTTATCAAGTTGGAGTGGTTTCTCATTACAGTGGTATCAAAGTTTGTTTAATGATCGAGCGATCATCAGTGCTGTAACAACTACGGTATCGATCGCTGTTATCTCAACCATTATCGCTACGGTAGTAGGTACTATCGCTGCGATTGGTATCTCTCATACTAAACCCTTGATCAAGGAACTTATCCTAAGTGTCAACAATCTACCGATCTTAAATCCTGATATTGTAACAGCGATCGGATTGATGTTGTTGTTTACTACTTTACAGATTCCTAAAGGCTTTACAACGATGTTGTTGGCTCATATAGCGTTTTGTATACCTTTTGTGATCTTAAGTGTTCTGCCTAAGTTGCGAAGGCTTGATCCTAATATCGCGGAAGCGGCGATGGATCTGGGAGCTACTCCTTGGCAAGCCTTAGTTAAGGTCATCGTGCCACAGATATTACCAGGTATTATCTCAGGAGCCTTGATCGCTTTCACGATGTCATTTGATGATTTTGTTATTTCCTATTTCGTTACTGGAAACGGTGTTAAAAATATCTCGATATTGGTCTATACGATGAGTAAAAGGATCAATCCTACCATTAATGCGTTATCAACGATCATGATAATCATGGTTACTGTTATCTTGATCGTGATAAATATTATTCCGTTGTTTAAAAAGAAAGAAAGGAATGTGCTGGAATGAAAAAAATACTAAAATTAGGTGCCGTGTTGTTATTGGCAGTTACCATGTTTGGTTGTAGTGGTGATGCTAAAGAACAACTAAAAGTTTACAGCTGGGGAGTTAATATTGACCCAGATGTTATCACCGATTTTGAAAACGAATACGACGTAGAAGTTATCTACGATACATTTGAAAGTAATGAACAAATGTATACTAAGCTTATGGGAGGAGAGAAATATGATGTTCTTGTCCCAAGTGATTACATGATCGAAAGATTGATCGCTGAAGATCAACTGCAAGAAGTTGATCTAAGTAAGATTGAGAATTTTGCTGGTTTAATGGAGGGTGTTACCGATCTAAGCTATGACCCGGGCAATAAATACTCAGTACCTTATTTCTGGGGTACAGTTGGTTTGCTTTATAACACGACTACCGTTGATCAAGCAGTAGTAGAACAACAGGGTTGGAATCTTTTAGCTAATACTGATTACAAAGGTAAAGTCTTTATTTATGACTCTGAAAGAGATGTCTTTATGATCGCTTTGAAAGCATTAGGCTATTCGATGAATACAGTTGATCAAGCTGAGATCGATGAAGCAGCTGCGTGGCTTACTAATGTAGATGATACAATGGAGCCGGTATATGTGACTGATGATGTTATTGATGCTATGATCGCTGGTAATAAGGATATCGCTGTTATGTATAGTGGTGATGCTGCTTATATCATGACTGAAAATGAAGATATGGGTTTCTTTATGCCAGAAGAGGGTACTAACTTATGGGTTGATGCCATGGTAATACCAAAAGAAAGCGCTAATGTTGAACTAGCACACGCTTGGATCAACTACATGCTTGATGAAGAGGTTGCTGCTACTAATTCTTCGTATGTCGGTTATACATCTCCTGTACAAGCTGTATATGATGAAATGAGTGGTGTTGGTGGAGAATATGAAGGCAATGTTGCTTATATTCCTCGTTTAGGATATGAATTAGATGAGACTTTCCATAACAACGAAGATATCCGTAAGGTGATCGCTGATCTTTGGACAAGAATAAAATCTAATTAGTTTGAATAAATGCTTAAAAAACGGATAACAATCCGTTTTTTTGTTGCTTTTTTTTGGGTCATTGTTTATAATAAATAAGCGCAGCAAAAGGTTCCTTAGCCAAGTGGTAAGGCAATTGACTGCAACTCAGTGAGCACCGGTTCAAATCCGGTAGGAACCTCCAAACATTGGGGATATGGCGGAATAGGCAGACGCAACGGACTTAAAATCCGTTGATGGCAACATCGTGAGGGTTCAAGTCCCTCTATCCCCACCA
>CAZCSQ010000054.1:0-3286 GCA_964501425.1 uncultured Erysipelotrichaceae bacterium | reverse complement strand
TTTATCTAACATGTACATCCACCAAGATAAAAGCATAAAGCTTTGTCTTAGAAATCGAGTTACTCAAGACAATATAAATAGTTTTTCATGAGTGCAAAAGTTAGCTTTTGCGTTTTTAATTGTTGAAGCTAATTTAAGATAGTTATATATAAAGTTTGTTGTATACAAAATATGATAATCAATACATCAACTGGATAAGGAGGCAAAGCTGATGAAGAAGATAGAGTGTTTGGCAATGCTTTTGGCAGGTGGCCAAGGAAGTAGACTGGAAGCGCTAACAAAGAAGATAGCTAAACCAGGAGTGTCATTTGGTGGGAAATATCGGATCATTGATTTCTCACTGTCTAACTGTACTAATTCAAAGATTCATACGGTGGGAGTTTTAACGCAATATCGACCATTATTATTGAATTCCTACATTGGAACAGGTTTAGCATGGGATTTAGATATTCCAGGAAGAGGGGTATCTATCTTACCACCTTATGAAACTGAGTTAGGGAAAGAGTGGTATAAAGGAACAGCAGACGCTGTTTATCGTAATATTGATTATATCAATATCAATAAACCTGAATATGTACTTATCTTATCAGGGGATCATATATATCGTATGGATTATCGTGAGATGTTGAAAACACATAAGGATAACAATGCTGATCTTACGATATCGGTCATGCAGGTACCATGGGATGAGGCATCTCGTTTTGGTATCATTGTCGCAAATGATGAAGGAGCCATCGTTGAGTTTGCTGAAAAACCAGAGAAGCCAACATCTAACCTTGCTTCTATGGGTATTTATATCTTTAGTAAAGATGTATTAGAAAAAGCTTTGATCGAGGATAATCAAGATAGTGGATCATCACATGATTTTGGAAAGAATATCATCCCAAAACTCTTGGCTGAGGGTAAAAGACTATTTTGTCATCGTTTTTCAGGATATTGGAAAGATGTGGGTACGATTGCTAGTTATCATGAAACAAACATGTCTTTATTAGATCAAGATCCCGCTTTCAAACTTCATTCAACAGATATGCCACTTATGAGTAATGCTAATACCAGTCCTCCATACTATGTTGGACCAGATGCTAATGTTGAAACCTGTATTATTGGTAATGGCAGTGAAATACTTGGAGATGTCAAACATTCCGTTTTAAGTACGGAGTGCTTTGTTGGTAAAAATGCTATCGTTCGCGATTCAATCTTACTTCCTAAAGCACGAGTTGAAGAGGGAGCGATCGTTACCAGAGCGATAATTGGTCAAAATGATGTGATCAATGCTAATGAGGTATTTGGTAGTGCTGATCTAAATGTAAAGATTGCCGTCTCTGGTAACAATAATGAAGGGAGACCAGAATAATGGAAATCATGACAGGGATCATTTCAACCAATTATGTTACAGAAGCACTGGGGGCTCTTTCAAAGGATCGCGCTGGAGCGCTTATGCCTTTTGGTGGAAGATATCGACTAATCGATTTTCCATTATCTAACATGGTCAATTCTGGTGTTGGTTGTATCGGTATTTTATCACCTTTTAAATATCGGTCTTTACTTGATCATATTGGTTCAAGTAAACCATGGATGTTAGATAAAAAACATGGTGGTTTATTTGTCTTACCTGGTTCATCTTATGGCATTAATCGTAGTCATGAACGTTTTCTTTTAAGAGATTTAGTCTTTAATAAGAGTTTTCTAAAAAGAGCTGAGTCTCCTTATGTGATCGTTTCAGCTGCTAATTTTGTTTATAACATGAATTATGAAAAGATGTTTGAAGCTCATTATCAAAGTGGAGCTGACATTACCATGTTATATACAATAGCTAAAGCAGACAGTGAGTTTACAACAAGTCTTAGACTTGAAGAAGAGCGGGTTGTAGGGCTTACTAAAAGGGTCAAAGCTAATGAACCGATGTTCATGGATTGTTTTATCGTTGGTCGTGATTTTTTCTTAAAACTGATGGATTGGTATGCACAGATCGATTATCTTGATCTATTTGAAGCTCTATACCCAGATATTCAAAAATTACATATTAAGGGATATCAATTTGATGGATATGTAGAAAACATCTTTTCTGTACCTACCTATTACAAGTGCAGTATGGATTTACTTAAAAAAGAAGTAAGAGATGAACTATTTAGAAGTGATGCTAGTATCATGACTAAACAACAAGACTCGGTTCCAGCCATCCAAGCATCAGGTTCATCAGTAAAGAATTCTTTGATCCAAGCCGGTTGTTATATTCAAGGAACGGTAGAAAACAGTATCTTGTTTAGAAAAGTAACCGTTGAAAAGGACGCTGTTATTAAAAATAGTATTATGTTTAAATCTTGTCATATTGGATCAAAAGCACATGTTGAGAATGCGATCTTAGATAAGAATAATCAAATTCACCCTGGTGTGACGATCATTGGATCTAGCAATGATATTCATGTATTACCTAAAGTAGAATTATAGGGTGATCAAGTAATAATAAATAAAGCGACTGTGATTTTACAGTCGCTTTTGTTTATTTAAATAGTGATTCTTGATGAATCTTAGCTAGTGATCTTAGTTTTTCTATTGTCTCAAGATCAAATGCCTTTTCATTAGCTTGCCATTGCCAATTACCGATAGTTGTACCTGGAGTATTCATGCGACTATCATCATCTAACATTAAGATATCTTGTAAAGGAATAATAACAATAGGGGCTCTACTTCTACATAGCATTTCAAGAATACGATCAGCTAGTTTAGATGGATCTAGCTCTGGGAAGGTAGCTAAACACCAACTGTAGAGCGTTTGATTATCATGTGTTCCTGAACAAACGATCTTGTGTCGTAAAGCGACATAGTCATTTCGATATGAAAATTGAATGATATCAAGACCAAAGAAACCAATTTGCGCCATTAATGAGCGCACAGCTGGGGTTATAACTCCTAAGTCTTCGGCGATAAATGGTAAAGGTCCTAATTGTTTGTATGCTTCTGCGAATAATGAAAAACCAACACTAAATGACCAAGCACCATCTTTAGCTTTACTGTTGTTGGGAATAGACCAGAATGATTCAAAACCGATGAAGTGATCAAGCCTAACAAAATCATAAAGATTCATGGCGCGCTTGAAACGGGCTATCCACCATTGCCACTTGTCTTTGGTCATCGCATCCCAATTATAGATAGGATTGCCCCAAAGTTGTCCTTCTTCCGCAAAATAATCAGGTGGTACACCAGCAACACTGGCTAAACTACCATTTTCATTTAACATAAATAGTTCAGGATTAGCCCAAACATCAGCGGATTGTTCAGATACATA
>CAZCSQ010000053.1:0-7546 GCA_964501425.1 uncultured Erysipelotrichaceae bacterium | reverse complement strand
TTACTTTAGATACAAAGCGCACTTGGGGCACCTTCCTTACGGAGGGTGCCCCAACTGGGACTTCTTCATTAGTTACTAAACTGTATTCTGTTGTGATTTTTCCTGCTGATCTTCTTTTTTCTTTTTTTGTCCCCATAATAGAGCAACAATAGCAGCAACAACTATCCCAAAGATCAAAGCCGGTAAATCCCATTCACATGTTCCTAAGAAATATAGAATAACCATTACGATGAGGAATAAGACAGTAAGTAATATATCACTTTTCTTCATTATTTATTTCCTCCTTTTTGAGCATATTCTTCTTTTTTATTTAGTCTAATACCTTCATATAAGCCATAAACTAGAGTTAATAACAACATTAACCAATGAATCCAGCATCCCTCTGCCGCAACTTCTGGTGTTTCAGGAGTATCAGGTTCAACTATTTCCTCAACCTCATTGAAGTTAGCAACAAAACTTAGATCTTCAGTTATTTCTGTTGCATCAGCTGGAAGAACTGGTGTCCATGCATCAAACTCATAGCCTTCAGCAGCTACTGGGGTAGGGATTACAACTTCACTAAACAGCGTTCCTTCCTCAACAGTAATTGTTTCTGTTCCAGTCAATGATCCTCCTTCACCATCTATGTATACTTCTACCCATGAATGATACCCGTCATCAACATAACCAGTAATTACTTTAGTCGGTATTTGTTGCACTCTCAACATGGCACTCATCAAAGAAGCGTAATCGAAACATATCCCTTTTTTGCTAGCCAATGTTTCATCAATTATTGGCAAGATATATGAACTGCGAGCTGCTTCAAGTTTACCAAAGTCATAATCAATATTATCAATAATGTAATGATAGATCACATACACTCTTTCCAATTGTGACTTAGCATCCTCTGTTAAACCAAATGATAATGATACAGCGCTTGAGTCTATGTCAAAATCAATTACTTGATTAGGATATAAAAATGGTATTACATCATCAACTAAGGTTACACTAAAACTTACAGTTAAAATAATCGCATAGCGATTGTCTTCTATATTCTCTCCCACTTTAACTTTATATTCTCCACTTCCCATATTGATTGGAAATGTCTCATATATATAATCATCATTAATGTCATAACGATATTGTTGATCATCTTTAACAACTAACACTATTAAACCACGATGGTCATCACTTACTGTCTTAACTTGAAAATAACCATCATTTACATTACTATAGTCTATCTGGCAAGCTCATTGTCTGTAGCAACTTTAGTCCCACTGGCAATTGGCTGTTTAACTTCATCAATTGTTGGCGCTGGCGTTTCTATTGAGGCGCTGGGATAAGCTGTATTTGAAGAACTACACGCCGCAAGAAAAACGATCATAAACAAAGTGATGTATTTCTTCATATCATGCCCCTTCTTTATTATTATAGAATTTAGTAGTATGTGTATTAATTTTAATCATATTGACGCGCTTAAACAAAAAAAACATTACAAACTAGTACAAAAATACATCAATAATCCTATTACCATCATGCAAATAACCATACCGCCCAAACCAAGTTAAAACCACTCATAATTAATCATGAGTGGTTGTTTTTATAATGGTGCCGGTTATAGGACTCGAACCTACGACTTGCTCATTACGAATGAGCTACTCTACCACCTGAGTTAAACCGGCGAAACTGTGAACAATATCTATATTATTGAAATATAACACTTATGTCAATTATTAATCCTTCGGTATAGCCACTAATTCCTGATAACCAGTGCTCTTGTCAAATTCACGATCAAGTACATACTCTTGTAATTCCATTAATACTATTTCAGCTGTTGTATTAACCATTGTCTCATCCATTAAGTGACCACCGATCGTTTTCATTTTTTCATCAGACAAAGCTATATGTATATGAGCTTTACCATTAGCAATAATTCCTTGTAAAGCAACGATCTCGTACTCATTTCTATCTCGAAAGATCGCTTCAGCTTTCGCTTTGCGAATGCACACTTCAGCGACACAACCAACACCACATAGTACGATGGCCGATCTAACATTGTTTTTCTCACAATATCCAAGTATCTCTTTCTTGAGATCATTACCACGAATTAATCGAAATACATGCTCTTTCATTTAATTGCCTCCGTGTTATTATTTACAGAATTCCTTTTGATAAGCTAATCTTTGATCTTTGCTAGCCAGATATATAACCCCGCAATAACTAAATTCATTATTAATTATCATCTTTTGCATGATCAGATTATCTCTATGAGTATCTATGCGTAAGTTATATACTCCCCATTTTTTGGCTAGTTTGATTGTTTCAGCGATAAAACAAGAAGCGATCTTTTGACCACGATGAGCGCTATCAACAGCTAAACGATGAACAACGATATATGGATTATCATTTAGCCAGGCTCCATCCTCGATCACAGCGTATGTTGGCTCAATACCATTAATGATTGCCCCATAAGCTAAAATCCGATTATCAACTACTAACACATAGCCGTGATCGTTTTGAACATCATTACTTATTGTCTCTAGGTTAGGATAGTTATTTTGCCATTGATCAATTCCTTGTTGTTTTAAAAAGGCTTGAGCATCCCTTATGATTATCATTATCTTTGGGATATCATCTACTTGTGCTTTTCTAAGTTCCATATTATCCTCCTACACCAGCATTTTACCACAACTTTAGTTATCGTAATGTCATTAAATTAGCATTTATGCTAATATAATTATGTGAGGTGAATACTATGAAAATTGCGATTGGAAATGATCATGTTGGATACTATCTTAAAGATGCTGTATTAGAAGTACTTAATAAACGTAACATTGAAGTAATCGATGTTGGTTGTCATGATGATAAAAGTTGTGATTATCCTATCTATGGTGAAAAAGTAGGACAAATGGTCGCTAATAAAGAAGTAGACCTTGGTATCGTAATTTGTGGTACAGGTATAGGTATTTCGATTTCAGCCAATAAAGTTAATGGTGTTAGAGCCGTTGTATGTACTGAACCTTATAGCGCTAGACTTTCCAGAAGGCACAATGATTGCAATGTACTAGGTTTAGGAAGTCGCGTTCTTGGTCCCGAACTGGCTAAGATGATCGTTGAAGAGTGGTTAAATGCCGAATTTGAAGGTGGCCGTCATAGTAGACGCGTAAACCTGATAAAAGATATTGAAGATAGAAATAACTGATAAAAGCCGAGAATGAAATCTCGGCTTTCTAGTCTTTTTTATAGCGAATGCTAAACCATTTTCGACGAATGCGTTTTATCTGATAAAGTATATACTTAAAGATACGATAAGCTTGATGATCGACTACCAGATCAAATTCACCAATATGTTCATAGAAATCTGATCCAAAACTACGTTTATAATCATATAGACCATAGTAGGGATCTTCTTTTTTGGTTACACCAGAGAAACCTACCATATCATATAATTCCACTTGCTTATTTTTCATATCGTTTATCACAAAGGTATGCAGATTATCCGTGGCTTTAAAATTGCTAAACTCTTTACGATTGTAAGTGTAAAGATCCCATGAACGCTTACCATATACTACAAACAACCCCGCAGCTATCACAACTTTATTTCCATAAGTAGCTTTCAATTGTTTCGCTTTTTCAAGTTCTAATATTTTAGCTTGTAAAGCTTCTTTATCTTTACGATATTTATTACTATTTATCTCCTTGTTTAGATTCGTTATCTGTTTTTCAAGATCAACCTCTGTCACATAATAGTGAGCATGATTATCAAGCGTTTTGATAAGTGTTTGAAAAAATGCCAGATCATGAGGTTTAAAGCCCTGAGTCTTAGTTAGATCCCATTCAAAATCAACGAGATAGTTCAACTCATCATAAAGACCTAGTCTTGTTTTAACACCCATCAGTTCATGTCTTTTCAAGACATTTTGTTTTGATTTATTGAACTTAGCTATTATATCTTCCATTGGCAAGGTTATATCGATCATTAATGTATACCGATTGATCCAACTACCATTATAAGCATAGCCATATCCTTTGTGATTAAAGCCTTGTGCGATTAAATGATCAGTTAACCATTCATTGCTAAAGCCATCATCAATACGATCCCCTTGTATTGTACGATGACAACGTAATACATTGGGATCAATCCGTAAAAATGATACTTTTTGCGTTTGAGCGAACTTTTTTAAACAATCAATAAAGTAATCCACATATTGCTTGTTGTGATAATCAACACACATTCCCGTGGGAATATATAGATATGGCTTAAAACTAAACCAAGACCGCTTCTTTAAGATCACCGCTGTTCCAACCAATGTGTCTTTGTCTTTGATACCAACATAGATTGGTTGATAACCTTCAGTAGTCTTTTTATATTCAGCCCAAAAAGAGGTCTTCATATAGTGACCATAAGGATGATCTTTGACAAACCGATCTAGTTCTTTTGGGTTTACATTAATCACAAACTGCACTCTACCACCCCTTAAATAATAAATATATCTTACGACGATAACGACGATACAAGCGATCGATCTTTTTAAACAATTGATAACGTAAAGGTTCGATGACTTGATCATATTCACCAGCGTACTCAATAAAGTCTCCACCAAAACTCTTTTTGAAATCATAGATACCGTAATATTGATCCTTTGGATCCAAACTCCCGGAGACTCCTTCAAAGTCATATGAGACAGCTTTACGTTTTTTACTTTCGGCGATTGCTTTACTATGAAGCGCAAAGGCTACTCTAAAATTAGGTAAAGTCTTATATGTGTACATATGGACATTAGAAACTTTATCATTTATCTGTATGATCAGCTTAGCTCCTAATATCGTATCTCCTTTTTTGTTGTAACCATGTTGGATCATTAAATCAAGTTCTCTATCTATTGCTTTGATGCTTAATTCAAGTTCATGGATACGTGCTGGATTAGTTAACACTGTTAGTTGTTCGCTCAAACGCTTTCTTTCATCAAGTAAGTTTTGATAAGCCACACTTAGATTAGCTTTAGCGATATATAAATGGGCTTTACCAGCAAAAGCTTCATATAATACTTCAAAATAAGATAGTGGTTTAGCCACAAAGCGCTGTGTTTTCGCTAATTCAAGTTGTGCCATATATAGATGTTTTAAATCCGCTTTATCACCTTCAACAACTGTTATGTTCCTTAATTCATTCTTTTTGGTATGGCTGTTAAAATTCTTGATCTTCTTTTGGATTTGTGTTAGGTCAGGTGTTAGATCCAAAATATAAGTAAATCGTGACATCCAATTTCCACTATATCCATAATTATAACCAAGATGCCTAAAGCCATCTTTGATGAAGATTTCACTTAACCATAGATTGTGATAGCCATCAGATGTTAACTTACCATCCTTATCATGTTGACGAAATGAAAAGTTAGGATCAACTCTTAAAAAACAAGCTTTCAACTTATCCTTGCAAAAACTACTCAATGTTTGATTAAAGAATGATAAAAGCGCCTTATTTTTGTAATCCATATTATAACCATAGGTTACGTAACAATAACTACTAACCAGATATGGTATCTTTTTATGTAAGACTAAAGCAGTAGCTACCAATTCACCATCATCTTTTACACCAACTAAATAGTGGTCATAGCCTTCAATCGCTTTAAAATAACCAAATTCTGGACTTTTAGTGTAGTGATCTGTTGAGCAGTGTGAATTAAATTCAGCGAAAACATCACGTGAAAGATCCTGCACAAATTCCATCATCGACGTAGACCTCTTAAAAATTTTCTGATCATCTTATAAAAAGCTAACGATTTATTAAAGAAATAATCTACCGGTTTGTTGATCAACATATCAAACTCACCAATATACTCTTCAATGTTTGGTTCAAAATAGCCTTTAAACTCGGTCAAGCCATCATCAAGCGTTCCTTGAATTCCACCAAAATCACAGCGGCTACAACCTTTTTGATAACCCCACTTTATCCCTTCCATATAAGTAACGTATGATCCATAATACTTACGATATTTCTCGTTCATTCCAGCATATAATAATTCAGTGGTGTTTTTTACTTTAACTGCCAATAAACAACTTATATAAACAAGCTGGCCATCTTCTTGAATTGCTTTCTCTTTAAATGAAATCTCTTTTTGAAGACTTTCAAGTTGTTGTCTTAAAGGTTTGATCTTTCTTTCTGATACCAGCTTATTTTCAATTTGATCTTTGAGTTGCGCTTCGTGTTCTTGGTCAACCTCTAATTGTTTTTGTAAGTCAACTTTACTTACGACCATAAAAGCATCATCGCCAAAGGCATCAACTATCCGTTGATAATATTCTTGATTGCGTAATGAGATATTTTTTCTTTTCTCAGTGTAACTCATAATCTTCGCAAATAAATCTAACCTACTTATATCAAGTCGTTCAATCTCAACCCCTTTTTTAAGAGCTTTAGTGATTGTTTTCGCTGCTTTAGTATTATAGTTATCTAACCATCCTTCACGATAGTAAAAAGCTGCACAAAAGCGCGGTTGTGCTGTCTCATACATATCTTGATTAAAACCATGGTGCTTAAAACCAATCGCTTCTAAATTATCGATAACAATCGAATCTCTTACTGGCTGATGATCATCAATATCTTTAAACAAGACACTACTTAACAACACGTTAGGAGTAATCTTGATCGATATCGCTTTCTTTGATTTCGCAAACTTTTTTAACTCACTAAAGAAATAACTTAATGTTTTGGTATCTTTAAAATCAGCCAAAGGGCCTTTTGGCAGATAAAACAATGAATAGCCAAATGGTAAACTACGATATAATACTAAACTAGCTAATACCAACTTATTATCATCATAGACACCAACAAAACGATGATTCCATTCTTTTTTGATAATAGCCCATTGTGTACTCTGATAAATATTATATAAAGGATGCTCTATTGAAAACATCTGATATGTAGACTGTGAAAGTTCACTTACAAAATGATAACTCATGCGCTATCCTCCGCTAAATCATTATAACATAACCAAAGTTAATTATAACACCGCTACCACTGTGTTATAATGTCTAAGATGGAGTAAACCAATGTTAAAAATGGATTATGAAGGCATTAGTATTGATATCCATGGAATGATCGAGACTGAAGCGATCGTTTGTTTAAATAATGGACTTGATGGTTTGGAAAAAGCAGTTAGAGCTGTTACGATCATTCACGGTTATCGTAGTGGAACAATCCTCCAAGCGATGGTTCGTACTAGATATACTCATAAACGCATCAAAAAGAAAATCAGAACATTTAATCCTGGAGAGACCGTCTTTCTTCTTTACAATACTTTTGATGGGGATCTAAAGAAATAAGGCTAATTCATTATTGTCCAAAAAGTATGGTTATGGTAATATATTAACACGTGGACGGTTAGCTCAGCTGGGAGAGCACCTGCTTGACGTGCAGGGGGTCATGGGTTCGAGCCCCTTATCGTCCACCATTTATACAGATAAACTGATCTTGGTCAGTTTTTTTATTTAACAAACATCATTTTTTTATTTTCAGATTTCTTTATTTATATCATATTGTAAATTATTCTAGGTATCTTAACTG
>CAZCSQ010000052.1:3972-7613 GCA_964501425.1 uncultured Erysipelotrichaceae bacterium | reverse complement strand
GCTTATATTTTTCAATGACTATCGCTTGTTTTTCAAGCCATTGATCGTTGATATACTGTACGATCCTTGTGATAAATTCTTCTTTGTTCTTAAAATGTTTATAAGGAGCAGCACAAGAAATACCACAAGCTTCCGCCGCTTTACGTAAAGAAAAGCCTTGTATACCATTATCTTCAATTACCTTTATACCAGCTAAGATCAAACGTTCTTTCGCTTTTGTTATCTGTTGTTTTTCCATTTTGAGTGCTCCGTAATAATACGATTATAACTTAATTGCCCTTATTTGCCAATTAAGTGAAAGACCGATTGCTCGGTCTTGTTTAAATCTTAGGTAAACGATGAATGATATCTTCGCGGTTTGGACCATTGGAAATGATCGTTATTGGATAACCAATCTGTCTTTCGATCTCATCTACATAATCTTGAGCCGCTTGTGGTAAATCGGCGAACTCTCTAATCCCTTTAATATTACAATTCCATCCTTTAAGCACTTTTAAGACTGGTTTAGCTTTATAGCATTCGACCGTGTTGGGAAATACAATTGTATTTTCACCATTTAATTCATAGCTAACACAGATTGGTATTTCTTTTAAATATCCTAAGGCATCCAATACCGTTAAAGCAACTTCTGTGGTTCCTTGTAACATAGATCCATAACGGGTAGCGACAACATCAAACCAACCTACTCTTCGAGGTCTTCCTGTTGTAGCACCATACTCCCCACCATCTCCGCCGTGTTCTCTTAATAAACTACCTTCTTCATCAAATAACTCTGACACAAAAGGTCCCGCACCAACAGCACTTGAATAAGCTTTAACGACCGTGATGATCTCTTTGATCTCATATGGAGGAATACCTGCTCCAATTGCCCCAAAGCCGGCTAGCGTTGAGGAACTTGTGACCATTGGATAAATACCATGATCAGTATCTTTAAGTGAACCGAGTTGTCCTTCAAGCAAGATTTTCTTCCCCTGTTTAATTGCGTCATTTAAATAAGCTGACAAATGACAGATATATGGCTTGATCATGTCACGATATTGCATACAGATATCATAAAGTTGATTTTCATCAAGCAGTGGCTTGTGATAAAGATGTTCTAGCATGACATTTTTAAGTGCACAAATATTAGCCAACTTTTCCTTTAAATGAACTTCATCAAATAACTCACAAACTTGCAGTCCAATCTTGGCGTATTTATCCGCATAGACTGGAGCGATACCTGATTTAGTTGATCCGTATGAATGAGAACCAAGACGCTCTTCTTCATAAGCATCAAACAACATATGATAAGGCATGACGATATGAGCGCGATCAGATACTAATAGATTAGGTTTAGGCACATTCTTATTTACCAACGAATTAACCTCATCAATAAAAAATGGTATATTAAGAGCTACACCATTGCCTACGATATTAGTTGTATGTTGATAGAACACTCCTGATGGCAACATGTGGAGTGCAAATTTTCCATAATCATTAACGATAGTGTGACCAGCATTACTACCCCCTTGAAAGCGGATAACAATATCAGCTTCTTTAGCTAAAAAATCAGTTATCTTGCCTTTTCCTTCATCGCCCCAGTTGGCGCCTACGATTGCTTTGACCATTTTATACCTCCGTTAGATCTTTATATCTCCAACCATACCTAAGACATCTTCATATGTCTTTAGGATAGGTTTTATGACCTCATTGATAAACTCTTCTGTCTGCTCAGGAGCTCGACCGACAAACTTATTGACATCCATGATCTGCTCAAGCTCAGCTTGATCAAGATCAAATACTGGATCATTAAGTATTCTTGTTAATAGATCATTATCTAATCCTTCTTCTTTAACTCTTTTACCAGCAGCTTGAGAATGAAGACGAATAGCTTCATGTAATAATTGACGATCTCCACCTTTTTTTACGGCATGCATTAAGATATTCTCACTTGCCATAAATGGTAATTCATCCAAAAGGTGCTTTCCGATCATCTTCGGATAAACAACAAGATTGGCTGATACATTAAGATATAATTCTAAAATACTATCACAAGTCAAGAAACCCTCCGCCAAACTCAAACGTCGATTAGCGGAATCATCTAAAGTTCTTTCTAACCACTGCGTAGAAGCCGTTATAGCGGGATTTAATGTATTACTCAATAAATAGTTAGCTAATCCAGCCATGCGCTCACAACGCATTGGATTACGCTTGTAAGCCATCGCTGATGATCCTATCTGATCACTTTCAAAAGGTTCTTCTATTTCCTTTAAGTGTTGAAGCAATCTTATATCATTAGAGAACTTATGAGCACTTTGGGCAATACCAGCTAAGACATTAATGATCTTACTATCAATCTTACGTGAATAGGTTTGACCAGAAACATCAACACAAGCTGAAAAACCCATCTTTTGGGCGATTAATTCATCAAGTTTACGACACTTTTGATGATCACCATCAAATAATTCTAAGAAACTTGCTTGCGTTCCTGTTGTTCCTTTAGACCCAAGTAAACGATAATCTTTTAATAAATGATCGATATCAGCGATATCCAATAATAGATCATTGATCCACAAGGTAGCTCTTTTACCAACAGTCGTTGGTTGAGCAGCTTGAAAATGCGTATAAGCAAGTGTAGGTAAATCTTTATACTTCATCGCAAAATCACTTAAAAAAGCGATGATATTGATCAATTTATCTTTTACTAATCTTAATCCATCATACATGATGATCAGATCTGTATTATCACCAACATAACAACTAGTTGCCCCAAGATGAATTATTCCCTTAGCATTAGGGCATTGAACCCCATAGGCATAAACATGACTCATCACATCATGTCGTACTTCTTTTTCTTTTTGTTTGGCTACTTCATAATTTATATCATCGACATAAGCCTTAAGTTCATTAATTTGAATGTCACTTATTGGTAAACCCAATTCTTGTTCAGCTTCAGCCAAAGCCACCCATAATTTCCGCCAAGTTTTAAACTTGTTTTGTGAAGAGAACAAATATAACATTTGTTTACTTGGATATCTTTCACTTAACGGATTACTATAAATGTCTTTCATGATAACTCCTAAACAAGTTGCACATAGCCCATCACTTAATAAATGGTGCCTGAATCTAAAACTAACTTATCCAAACACCATTTTGTTAACGATATATCTTGGATAATATCATTGATCACAAGTGCAATTCTATATTACACTCATATCGATATTTTGTCCAACTTCTTTTACATTTTTACATATTTGTGAAATATTTTTCATAATCTATTTTAAAATGAAATTATATGCATCTCCTGATTGAACATAACTAACAGGAATATCACCCACGATTTGTGGTAAATATTCAATCATATATTCCATTCCCGGCTCTTCAGTATTGAAGTGACCCATATTGATCGCTGCCCGAGGACGTCCCAACATCGCTGAATCACGAATGTATTCACTTACTGTATAATCAGTTATCTCAAGGGTAATGACCGCATCAATATCTTCACTTTCAATCATCCTCAGCATATCATTATCAGCTTGACCAATAATGTGTGATACGACTTTAAGCTTACCAACGATCGTTTTTGGATCACCAGTAATTCTTAAACCGTTTAGATTGGTTTTCTCAATTAATTCTTGAGCGATACTAGCAACGGTCCTTTG
>CAZCSQ010000052.1:0-3872 GCA_964501425.1 uncultured Erysipelotrichaceae bacterium | reverse complement strand
TCTCTTGTCTTTGTTTCGTCAATCGGTTGACCATTGACTGACCCCTTATGGTATTTCTTAACTTTTTCAACTACTTCGATTATTTTCATAGTTCACCTCTTTGTTTATAATCTAATTATACATCAAATAAAAGTTGTTAACTATTAACTAACCTCTGCCTTTATATATATTTTTGTGTTAATGAAAGACCATCTTTTGATTTAATTTGAATTATATACATGATATGTTCGAATACGCGTCAATCCGGCATTTTCATCTGCCTGACTAGTTGCTTCAATACTATATGTATGATCCAAACTGAAACTATTGTTGTAATAAATTACCGTATGTACATAATTCTCGCGAACTTCCCAATAATCATCATAGAAAAGATCATCATAACTATATAGCACATCAGCTGCTTTTATTCTGTTAATATCTACGCCTGTTGATTGAAGATTACTTTCAATAAAATGAGCACTCACATTCTGTAAAGAAAAAGCAATAAAACCAAAAACAACCATGATAATTGAAATTACGCTTCTTTTTGTCATTTGTTCCCTCATCTTTCTATTTAGCATTCGACACTACAGTATTGATTCTTTTAATAAAAAACCCCTAAATTTGCTATTTATCAAAAGTAGATTGAATTTCTACTTATTTTGTGTTAATAATTTATAGAAAAGGGGGCTATTAATGGATGATATCCTAAAATTAGATCATATTTTTAAATTTATTAATAAAAAGACTATTCTTAATGATATATGCTTTTCATTAACGGCAGGTGAGATCGTTGGTTTTATTGGTCCTAATGGCTCTGGTAAGAGTTCAACCATGAAGATCATAACATCACTTTGGCAAGCCAATAGTGGACAGGTCCTTATAGCTAACAGAAATATCAAAACGCAGCGAGAAGAAGCGCTAGAAGCCCTGAGCGCTATGATTGAATACCCGATGCTTTATCATGACTTAAGCGGACATGAAAATCTTAAGATAATAGTTTGGTCACGTAATGTAGATAAAGCAAGAGTAAAAGAAATCGAATCATTAATTAACTTAAAAGAAGCGATCCATAAACCCGTAAAAACTTATTCATTAGGGATGAAACAACGCTTGATGCTTGGAATGTGTCTTTTACCTAAACCAAGACTACTTTTATTAGATGAACCCACTAACGGATTAGATCCTAATGGCGTATCAGCTTTTCTTACTTTGATTAAGGAATATGCAATTAAAGATCAAACAGCTGTCTTAATTAGTTCCCATCAATTACATCATTTAAAAAGTCTATGTGATCGTTTTATCTATATCAAAGAAGGAAAGATCATAAAGCCAAAAGACAGCTCATCTTGTATAAGGTATCAATTAGAGGTTGATCGACCAAATGATCTTGATTATATAATCAAGAACCATTTCAAATGTCAAACATATGTTGATGAAAACAAAGTCATCATTACACTTGATCATAAAACAACGCTTAATATGATATTACAAGCATGTTTACATAATCGTATTATGATCAAACAGATCGATCATATAGAAAAAACGATCGAAGAAGAGTTTAGTGAGCTTTATCAATGATCAATCTTCTAAAAAGTGAAACCTTAAAACTGAAACATCAAAAGAGATGGTTCATACTCTTCTTGGTTAGTGTTATTAGTTTACTTTTTATCGCTAATCACTATTTTTCGCTTTACCCTACTTACAATTCATCGCAACTGTCTATTTATCAAAATACAAGAATCCAAATTCAAAATTTGATAAGTCAAAAAGAAAAACAACTAACGACTATCAGTGATCAAACAATAATACTAAATAGTATTAAAAACAATAAAGATCAGCTTACTAAATATCTAAATCTTGAAGAAGCCTTAATTCGTAGTGACTTCCAAAAAGCCAATCATATATTATTAACTTTAAACCCATCAGATGTTATCAACAATGAAATTCGACAATCACTGATTGAGCAGGATCTACCAACTATTCGTTTAGACCCCGTTCGTGTTGGATCAATATTGGGGTTCTTTAATTATCTAATAGAATCTTATATGTGGCTGATCATAACCCTAGTTGCTATCTTTGTTGGTTTTGACGCGATCAATAATGAAGAACCACATAAATCAATACAGCTTACCTTTCTTCAACCTTATAAAAGAAGCCATATCATAATTACCAAAGTTATCTTACGTATTTTTTTAACAATTGTGATCACTATCTTATCATTCGTTGCCATCTATTTCATCCTCCGATTTAATCATGAAATAGGCTGGCTAGAGCAACCAGTTGTCTATTCACCATTTAGTTTGGGTGATAATCAGGCTAGTTTCGCCGACACAAGTATTATGAGTTTATATGATTACTTCGTACTAAACGCCGTCTATATAATCCTAAACATTTCCCTGGTAATAAGTCTTTGTGTCCTAATAAATGCCTTCATTAAACAGCCCCATATGGCGATGATCACTTTGTTGGGTCTTTTAATTTCTTTCTACATTAACTTAAATAATAGAACCCTTTTTAATGCAGTTGTTTACTGCCCTTATTTCTATTTATTTAAACCAGCTATCAATTATGGAATTACAGACCCCGGGTCTTTCTTCTATCATTATCGTCAAGCACGCTATGTTTATGGATTACTACTAATGCCTATGATGGTAGCTATTAACATATTTATTACGCTTTATTTATACAAAAGGAAAGAACTAAGATGATGAAATTGATCAAGATTGAATTGTACAAATTAAAAAGATCACTGTGGCTTATTTTTGGATTTATAGCTATCACAGCTATGGTATCGATTTTTTACTTCATACAACTTTCCTATCAAAAAGATTATTATCATCAACAAGAACTTAATTTTCAAAAAGAAGCTCATACGATCGAAACACTCCTTGAGCTTTATAAATATGATGAAGATAGTTTAAATCAATCCCAACTAGTGTTTCTAAAGGAATACCTCGTTTTACTATCTAATTATAAAATTACTATCGATACAAAAGATAAACTTGATCTATTATTAATCATAAATGAGAAAAAACAAATTGGTTATACTTTAGATCTTAACATCTTTCAAGATTCCGTAGTCCAAACAAAAGAAAACATTACCTTGTATCAAGAAGTGATCAAGCTTAAGCTCGATCCCATCATCATTGATAAAAATGTAATGTTTCTACCATTATGGACAACATTCCATCAAAATGGTTATCACTTTATCCTTATAGTATTTATGATCTTCATATGTCAAAACATCTTTTTAGAAAAAGAAGATTATCATAGTTTAAGACTACAATACACACAACCTTATAAAAGGTCCCAAATCTTTAGTGCAAAGATAATATTATGTGTGATCATATCCTTTTTAACCTATTTTTTGGCATTAATAACTTTGTTTATATTAAGTGGTGAAGGATTTAACTTGTTATACCAAAACTATCCTTATTTATTTGATATACAGGTCGTATCCTCTAACTTAATACAACTATTCACACTACTAGTTTTATCCAATCTGTTGCTTTTTACATCAATTGTCGTAACCTGTGGCTTAATAGCATATGTAACTTATAATAAATCAACAGGCAGTCTAGTAGCCTTTATTCTTGCTTTCATCTTGTACTTAATTAACAATAACCTCATTCTATCAAATACAAATCACTTAATAATATACACCATTTCAATCATTATCATCCTGATAAATATATTACTAAGTATGTATGTAATTAAAAGGACTGAATTACCATAACTTACAATCTTTCCTCGTAGTTTAATACTTTATATACTACTCGATTAACAGTTTATTGATATTACAAGACTTAACAAAATCTTTAACAAAAAAGAAGTCCCGAAGGGAGGGACTTCATAACGAAGTTCCTCCCTTGGCCTTTGTAAAAAGCCGG
>CAZCSQ010000051.1:0-7735 GCA_964501425.1 uncultured Erysipelotrichaceae bacterium | reverse complement strand
GATTGAAAAAGCCAGCACGACTTGGCTGGCTGAATATACAGGTGATTAGTTTATTTTAATGGATTATTACTTGTGGCAATAATATTTACCTCTAAGCCTAAGATATTACTAATAAGAATATCACCGATCTTGATCGGTGCTTTTTTTATGGTGTGATCGATAATATCCATAACGTCAAACAGCGAATCTTTTGGTAGTGGTTTATCAGAACGAACACTCACTAAGGGATATTGGCCATTTTCAATCCTAATCGTCGTCGTTAGGGTTCTAACAGGCGCTGTCATTTCTTTGATAGCGTATTCTTTTCCTTTTGGACAAAGATTACCACTTACACTAATAAAGTTACCTTGATCATCCAATTCGATATCTAGACGACAACCGATGGGGCAGTTGATACAGATTAGTTCTTCATGCATCCTCTTTAACCTCCAGTTTTAGATATAGATCATCTTTAATCTTGTTTATAACATCCTTTTTGATAGTCAATTTGACCATCTCTCCTGGTGTTAAGATTGGCTTACGTTGTTGATAGATCGTGTTGTTATCACTGAAGATCTTGATCTGAACATTTCGATAGACATCAGTAACACGTAATGAAAAGGTTAATTCATCATGATCAAGACTATTAACTCTTTGGGGAATGACATAACGAATCGTTTGATCATGTTCAACATCGATCGCTTTTTCTTTTTTTACTGATTTAAAAGCGATAGCCTTAGCGGCTTTCATCGCTTCTTGACTGACATTATCAACAAGATCATGAACATGTAAAACATTACCACAGGCATAAAAACCAGGTAATGAAGTTTCTAATTCTTCACTAACGATTGGTCCTCCAGTTATTGGATCAAGTTCAATGCCAATTTGGGTAGATAGCTCATTTTCAGGAATAAGTCCAACAGAAAACAAAACGGTATCACAACTTACAAAACTTTCAGTTTCTTTTAAGGGTTTAAGATCTTTATCGACATTGGCGATCGTTACCCCGGTAACGCGATCTTTGCCATGGATCTTAGTGATCGTTGTATTAAATTTAAGGGGTATATCAAAATCATTGACACATTGAGCTATATTACGAGCTAAACCACTTGAGTAAGGCATGATTTCAGTCACAAGTTGTACATGGGCTTTTTCAAGGGTCATTCTTCGGGCCATGATCAAGCCGATGTCACCACTACCAACGATCACTACTTCTTTACCAGGCAGGTAGCCATTAATATTTACCAGTTTTTGGGCTAAGCCGGCGGTATAGACGCCTGCTGGTCTAAATCCTGGAGTCATAATGGCGCCTCTGGTTCTTTCCCGACACCCCATAGCTAATAAGATATTATCACTAGTCATTTGATGGATACCTTCTTGATTGACAACGATCATTGCTTTATCAGCACTTATTTGAATAACTGTTGTATTTAACATGATATCAATTGGTAGATCTTGAAGTTGCTCTACCCATTTAGCGGCGTATTCGGGACCGCTTAATTCTTCTTTAAAGATATGCAGACCAAAGCCATTGTGGATACATTGTCTTAAGATACCACCAAGATGTTCATCTCTTTCTAAGATTAATATTTTAGTTAAACCTTCTTTAGCTGCTTGAATAGCTCCAGCTAAACCTGCTGGGCCACCACCGATCACGATGAGTTGATAATGAGCCTTATTCATTTTCATTACCTGTTTTAGTCTTTTGAATAACAAGTGGTGAGTTAGGTGATGATTTATATACTTTAGTCATATCGACATTTTGATATTCACTTAATAATTCCATGATCTTGATACTACAAAAACCTCCTTGACAACGCCCCATACCAGCTCTAGTTCGTCTTTTGATCCCATCAAGGGTTAAAGCTGGTAAGGGGTCTTTGATCGCATTGATGATCTCTTGTTCACTAACAGTTTCACAACGACAGATAATCTTACCATAAAGGGGATACTGGCGAATAAGTTTGTCATATTCATTTCTATTTAATTCTTTTATCCTAATTGGTTTGGCTCTTTCTGCGACGTAGTTGTCTTTTAATGTTAGATTTAGCCCCTGTTGTACTAATATTTCAACAACATATTCACCAATGGCTGGTGCACTAGCTAAGCCTGGAGAGGCGATACCAATTAGATTTATGAAGTGAGGATCGATAGTTGATGGTTCAATCACAAAATCATCTTCATAAATTGCTCGTAGGCCACTGAATTCGGTGATGACTTTGCGTAAATTGATCTTGTTGGTCAATTTAGTGATCGATCTTTTTATTTCATCAATGCCCGCTTGGGTTACTGAATCATCTTTTTTATCTATTTGATCAACGGCTGTTGGTCCGATCATTGTGTTACCATCAACGGTAGGAACGATCAAAATTCCTTTTCCCATCTGTGTAGGTGTTTGAAATATTATATGGTTAAACAGATATTCGCTACGGTCAAGTAACAGGTATTCACCTTTACGAGCTGTGATCTGAAAGCGATTATCGCCAATCAAACTCGCGACATCATCGCTACAAACGCCAGCGGCGTTGATGATGTACTTAGTTTTTATCTGATCATTAATGATAAAGCAGTTGTCTGTCTTAGTGATCTTATTTACTTTCTGACCAAAGGAAAAATTAACTTCATTTGCGACAGCGTTTTCTGCGAAGGCTAAAGTTGCTTCATATGGACAGATGATCGCAGCATCAGGAGCGTATAGAGCTTTTTTAACATTATCGTTGATATTTGGTTCAAGTTTCATGATTTGATCATGATCAATGATTGATAGTGTCTTTATATTATTTTTAATACCTTGATCATATAAGATATCTAGTTGCTTGATATCTTCATCGTTAAATGCTAAAACCAAAGAACCAAGCTGTTTGTAGGGAAAGTTTAGCTTATTAGCTAATTCAGGGTATAGTGTTTTCCCTTTGTCATTCATCTTTGCTTTTAAGGTATTGGGTTTACAATCATAACCACTATGAATGATACCTGAATTAGCCTTTGATGTCTTAGTAGCGATATCAAGTTCTTGTTCTAAAACTAAGATATTAACATTATATTTGCCTAAATTGTAAGCGATGTTGGCGCCTATTATTCCAGCACCGATGATCACGACATCATACATTATCATATCCCCTGTAGTTTACTATAATATAGCATAAACCACTAAATAATGGTAAGATAACATTACAGAGGAGATATGATATTATGAAAAAGTTGATTCCGGCTATATTGTTTATATCGGCAGTCGCGATCTATGCTTTGAAGAAATATCTTGATCAGATAAAAGAAGATTCAAAGAGTAAAGATAGCGAAGCAAAACAAGAAACTTATCAATTAGATAATGAGGTTAATCCCCAAGAGCGTTCTAAATTATTAGGTTTACAAGCTGATTTGGTTCTAGCAAATTACCTTGATGAAAAGATTTTCTTAGTCAAGCATCATTTTGTTTATAATGACCAAATGTTAAAAGAACAAGTGATCAAAGAATTGAAAGCAGACGGATATATCGTGCTTAGTAAAGATGGAGTTGTGACTGTAGAAAAAGTTATGTTGAAGGACAATGAATTAGTTAAACAAAACATTGTGCAATTGGCTGAAAGAGTACATCAAGATAATGCTATCTACCAAGGATTTGAGATTTTGCCACAGTAAATTACAAAAGACCATTAAGCGGTCTTTTTTTAGTTGTTTGATTGCATTTGAAATGTGAAATATTTGTGAAATATCTTTTGGTTAAATGATTGACAGTTGGTTTTTTATGGAGTAAGATTTAATTATGAAAACGATTACATAAAATCGTAATTAGGAGGTAACATGAAGAAATTTTTGAAGTTGCTTGTTATTGCCATGCTGGCATTAGCTGTAGTTGGCTGTGCTAGTGATGAAGGCGAACCAGAACCTGCTGAGAAGAAAGTGGTTATTTATTCACCTAACTCAGATAAACTGATCGAAGCTGTTATTCCAGCTTTTGAAGCAGAAACAGGTATTACAGTTGAATTGATTTCAGCTGGTACTGGTGACTGTTTAACTAGAATTGATAGTGAAAAAGAGAATCCTCAAGCTGATGTTTTATGGGGTGGAGCTAATTTAGGTAACTATAATGCTTATCCTGATCTATGGGAAGAGTATGTATCAGCTAATGATGCTAACTTACCTGAAGATTATCAAAGTTATAATGGTTTCTATTCTAATTATGCGTTAGATGGTAGTGGAGTATTGTTAATAAATCTTGATATATTTGCTGAACTAGAACTTGATCCTGAAGCATTTACTGGTTATGAATCATTATTATGGCCAGAATTAAAAGGCAAAATCGCCATGGGCGATCCTACAGCATCATCAAGTGCTTGGGCTGAATTAACAAATATGTTATTAGTCATGGGTGAAGAACCATATGATGAAGCAGCTTGGACATGGGTTGAATCATTTATTGAACAACTAGACGGTATCGTTATTTCAAGTTCATCTGCTATTTACAAAGGCGTTTCTGCTGGTGAATATGCAGTTGGTGTAACTTATGAAGATCCTGCTGTCTCATTATTAGTTGATGGCGCAACAAATGTTAAGATAGTTTATCCTGCAGAAGGTGCTGTTTGGTTACCAGCTGGAGCTGCTATCGTTAAAAACGCTCCTAACATGGATAATGCTAAATTATTTATTGATTTCCTACAATCAGAAGCTGGCCAACAAGCTATAGCTACAACAACAGCACGTCCAGTTATTACATCAATCGTTAATACGGCTGCTGAGATCATTCCATTTAGTGAAATCAACATAGTTGTTGAAGACGGTATGCTTGTTGCTGAAAATAAAGCAGCATGGCAAGAAAGATGGGCTGAATTAATCACAAACTAAATTCATTAAAAAAGGAGTAGATATCGTATGAGTGTAGCAATCAAAATAAGAAATGCGATCAAACGATATGGCGATAATACAGTTATTACCGATCTATCTCTTGACATCAAGGAGGGTGAATTTTTCACCCTCCTTGGTCCATCGGGTTGTGGTAAGACAACATTATTGCGCATGATCGCTGGGTTTAATAGTATTGAAGGTGGCGAATTTTATTTTAACGATAAAATGATCAATAATTTTGATCCATCTAAACGTAACATTGGTATGGTCTTTCAAAACTATGCCATTTTCCCGCATTTAACAGTTGAGAAAAACGTTGCTTTTGGATTGCATAATCGTAAACTACCAAAAGATGAAATTGCTAAACAAACAGCTAGCATCTTGAAGTTAATGCAGATTGAAGAGTATAAAGAGCGGATGCCTGAGCGCTTATCTGGTGGTCAACAACAGCGTGTGGCTTTGGCTAGAGCTTTAGTCATTCAACCTGATGTATTGCTTATGGATGAGCCTTTAAGCAATCTGGACGCTAAATTACGCGTTGAGATGCGATCAGTAATCAAAGAAATTCAAAACAGAGTTGGCATAACGACTGTCTATGTTACTCATGACCAAGAGGAAGCTATGGCCGTTAGTGATCGCATCGCTGTTATGAAAGATGGCGATATTCAACATGTAGGATCTCCCAAAGACCTATATCAAAGACCGGCCAATTTATTTGTGGCTACTTTTATTGGAAGAACTAATATTGTCGAGGCCAAGATGGTCGTTAAAGATAATAAGACAATCATTAAATTTCCAATGGGCTATGATCTAGAAATGAATAATATCCTTGATGAAGAAAGACATGATCAGGATGTTATCGTTAGTATCAGACCAGAAGAGTTTGTGATCAACGAGAGTAATCATGAAGGTATCAAGGCATCAGTTGATGACAGTGTATTCTTAGGTTTGAATACGCATTATTTTGTACATTTAGATTCTGAGGAAAAAGCGGAGATCATTCAAGAATCAAGGATTGATAATAGTATATCTAAAGCAACACAAGTTTATTTGACAGTCAAACAAGAGAAGGTCAATATCTTTAATTCAGATGGAACAAAAAATTTGGTAAAAGGCGTTAAAAACGACGGAGATATATATTCATCCAAAGTGAGTGCAGGTAATTAGTATGGAAGCGACTTCTAGCGCAACCAATAAAGTTATCAAGAAAAGCTTTTTTACCAAAAAGAATGACTCTGGAGATGGTCGGACAAAGACCGGTAAAGATATATGGGTTATCGTATCTTTAGTTGTGTTAGGATTATATATCTTATTCTTATTATTTCCATTATTTAAGTTATTAGGACAAGCGGTATATACAGAAGAAGGTTTTACATTAGAGTATCTAGCTAAATTTTTCAGTAAACCATATTATACCGATACGTTGATCAACAGTATCAAAGTGAGTAGTTTAGCGACAATCTTGACTTTGGTCATTGGTGTTCCTTTAGCTTATTTTTATAACATGTATGAGATCAAAGGTAAGACTCTAATACAGGTTGTCGTTATTCTTTGTAGTATGTCAGCTCCTTTTATCGGTGCTTATTCTTGGATATTACTACTTGGTCGTAATGGCTTGATCACAAATTTGATCTTGAGTATAACTGGTGTTAGAATAGGTAGTATTTATGGTTTCAATGGTATCTTGTTGGTTTTATCTTTACAGTTATTTCCTCTTGTTTTCCTTTATGTATCAGGAGCGCTAAAAAACATTGATAATTCTTTGCTTGAAGCTTCTGAAAACATGGGAGTAACAGGAATAAAACGTTTCTTTAAGGTTATCATCCCGTTATGTATGCCAACAATCTTAGCCGCCACACTCCTTGTCTTTATGAGAGCATTTGCGGACTTTGGTACACCACTTTTAATAGGTGAGGGATATCGTACTTTCCCTGTTGAGATCTATAATCAGTATTTTGGTGAAGTTGGTACTAATCATAATTTTGGGGCAGCGATTAGTGTTATCGCTATTGGTATAACAGCATTGATCTTCTTATTACAACGGTTTGTAAATAGTAAATTCCAATTTACAATGAATGCCTTACATCCAGTTGAAAGAAAGCAAGCTAAAGGAATGTTTAACATTCTTATTCATGCGTTTACCTACATAACAGTAGGTATAGCTTTCGCCCCACAAGCATATGTTATCTACACTTCTTTCCAAAACACCTCTGGTAAGTTATTTGTGGAAGGGTATTCACTAAAGAGCTATTATGAAGCCTTTGATCGGATGGGAAGCGCCATTCAAAACACCTTTATTATTGGTGGTATTGCTTTAGTTTTAATCATCTTATTGGCTATCTTGATCTCTTATCTGGTTGTTAGACGTAATAACCAACTTAATAAACTGATCGACACATTATCGATGGTTCCCTATATTATTCCAGGATCGGTTGTTGGTATCGCTTTAGTCATTGCTTTTAATACCAAACCACTTGTATTAACAGGTACGGCAGTGATCATGGTAGTAGCTTTAATTATACGACGGATACCTTATACGATCAGATCATCAGTGGCGATCTTACAGCAGATTCCGATAACGATCGAAGAAGCGGCGATCAGTTTGGGTTCTTCAAAAATGAAAGCCTTCTTTAAGGTAACCGTACCAATGATGGGTAATGGTATCTTATCAGGTGCGATCTTAAGTTGGGTAACGATCATTACCGAACTATCGACCGCTATCATCTTGTATAACTTAAAGACGATCACGTTGACACTAGCTATCTATACTTATGTATCAAGAGGTAATTATGGTATAGCTGCGGCTTTGGCGACGATCTTAACAGCGTTAACGATCGTATCGTTAATGATCTTTATGAAAGTATCCAAGACCAAAGAAATTACATTCTAAACTACCTTCGGGTAGTTTTTTTAT
>CAZCSQ010000050.1:0-8288 GCA_964501425.1 uncultured Erysipelotrichaceae bacterium | reverse complement strand
AGTAAGATAATTCTTGTATTATTAGAAGAACGCATAAAAAAGATACGTTAATTCCTATTGAAAAGATGTTGACAATTGATAATGCTCGTATTAAAATGTAATAGCTATTAAATAATATGGTTTCCTTAATTGGGAACTATATTAATGTAAGATTTAGGCACACCAGGAAGTGTGTGCAAAGAAGCGAAAGGAGAAAGTAATGCCTACAATTAATCAATTAGTTCGTAATGGTCGTACTAATAAAGTATGGAAATCAAAATCACCTGCTTTAAATAGAGGATACAATTCATTACAAAGACGTACTACCGAATTGACATCGCCGCAAAAGCGTGGTGTTTGTACTCGTGTTGGTACTATGACACCAAAGAAACCAAACTCAGCTTTACGTAAATATGCTCGTGTGCGTTTAAGCAATGGGATGGAAGTTACAGCTTATATTCCAGGTGTTGGACATAACTTACAAGAGCATAGTGTCGTTTTGATCAGGGGCGGCCGTATCAAAGACTTACCTGGTGTTCGTTATCACATCATTCGTGGTACACTAGACTGCGCTGGAGTTGAAGGACGTCGTCAAAGTCGTTCGTTATACGGTGCAAAAATACAAAAGCCGACTGTTTAGTCGTAATGAGAAAGGAAAGAAATTAAATGCCAAGAAAAGGTCATATAGCCAAAAGAGATGTATTGGTAGATCCAATATATAACTCAAAATTGGTTACGCGTTTAATCAACAAGATCATGTACGACGGTAAAAGAGGAGTCGCACAAACGATCTTATATAATGCATTTGATATCGTTGAAGAAAAGACAAGCCGTCAACCAATGGAAGTCTTTGAACAAGCTTTAGAAAATGTCATGCCAATGTTAGAATTGAAAGTTCGTCGTGTAGGAGGTTCAAACTACCAAGTACCGATCGAAGTAACTAAAGAAAGACGTTTAACATTAGGTTTACGTTGGATAGTTAACTATTCACGTTTACGTCATGAAAAAACAATGGAACAACGTTTAGCTGGAGAGATTATTGACGCAGCTAACGGAAGTGGTGCATCAGTTAAGAAAAAAGATGATACTCATAGAATGGCTGATGCGAATAAGGCATTTGCGCATTACCGTTGGTAATCGCTCAGGTAAAGGAAAGGAGTGCTCGCTATGGCACGTGAATTTTCACTAGAGAAAACTAGAAATATTGGTATTATGGCCCATATAGATGCGGGCAAAACCACCACTACCGAACGAATCTTGTTCTATACTGGACGTACCCACAAAATTGGAGAAGTTCATGATGGGGCTGCCACAATGGACTGGATGGCGCAAGAGCAAGAAAGAGGTATAACTATTACTTCGGCTGCGACCACAGCGCAGTGGAAGGGTTGCCGAATTAATATTATCGATACTCCAGGACACGTCGACTTCACTGTAGAGGTTGAACGTTCCCTTAGAGTTTTAGATGGTGCGGTAGCGGTGTTAGATGCAAAAAGCGGAGTTGAACCACAAACAGAAACGGTTTGGCTACAAGCGACCAAATACAACGTACCTAGAGTAGTGTTTGTAAATAAAATGGATGCGACTGGTGCTGACTTCTATATGTCTTTAGAGACACTTGGAAGTAAACTTGGCGCAAGAGCGGCGGCGATTCAATTGCCAATTGGCGCCGAAGCTGAATTTAGTGGTTTAATTGATATTGTAGAATTGAAGACTCATCTATTCCTTACGGATATGGGTACCTTAGATCAAGTAACTGATGGCGTTCCAGCAGGTATGGAAGCGGAAGTTGAAAAATATCGTTTAGATTTATTAGAAATAATCGCTGAATATGATGAGGAATTCATGATGAAAGTCTTAGAAGGTGAAACACCTTCTGTTGAAGAGATTAAAGCATGTATTCGTAAAGCTGTATGTTCAGGAAGTTTCTTCCCAGTATTATGTGGAGCAGCCTATAAAAACAAAGGTGTAACAGCCATGTTGGATGCGGTAGTTGATTATCTACCAAGTCCGTTAGATGTACCTAATATTAAAGGGAAATTGGAGGATGGAACTGAAAAGGTACGTAAAAGTAGTGATGAAGAACCTTTTTCAGCCTTAGCATTCAAAGTAATGACAGATCCATTTGTTGGACGTTTAACTTATTTTAGAGTATATTCAGGAACTGCAAAAGCAGGTACTTATATGCTTAATGCGACACGGGGACACAAAGAACGTTTTGGACGCTTAGTACAGATGCATGCTAATCATCGTCAAGATATTGATGAAATTCATGCGGGTGATATCGCGGCTGTTGTTGGACTTAAGAATACGACTACGGGTGATACATTATGTGCTGAAAACGCTCCAATCATCTTAGAGTCGATGATCTTCCCAGAACCGGTTATCTCAGTAGCAATCGAACCAAAATCTAAAAATGATGCTGATAAGATGGACCAAGCATTGGTAAAACTATCTGATGAAGATCCTACTTTCAGAACTTACACAGATGATGAAACTGGTCAGTTGATCATTAGTGGTATGGGTGAATTACACCTTGATATCATTGTTGATCGTATGAGACGTGAATTCAAAGTTGAAGCAAATGTTGGAGCTCCACAAGTCGCATATCGTGAAACGATTCGCGCGGCTGCTGATTGCGAAGGTAAATTTGTTCGACAATCAGGTGGTCGTGGACAGTTTGGTCACGTATGGATTCGTTTTGAACCAAATGAACAAGGTAAAGGTTTTGAATTTAAGAATGGTATCATTGGTGGTACTGTTCCTAAAGAATATATCAAGCCTGTTCAAGAGGGTATAATGGCAGCTTTAGGTGGCGGATTAATCGCTGGTTATCCAATCATCGACATTAAAGCAACATTATTTGATGGCTCATATCATGAAGTTGACTCCAATGAAATGGCCTTTAAGGTAGCGGCTAGTATGGCGCTTAAAGAAGCTGCTAAGAAGTGCGATCCAGTACTACTTGAACCAATTGAATTATTGGAAGTAACAGCTCCGGCTGATTATTTAGGAAGCGTTATGGGAGATATCTCCGGTAGACGTGGCCAGATAATCGATCAAGAAGAAAGAGGTAAAGCGGTAATCGTTAAAGCCAAAGTACCTCTATCAGAAATGTTTGGTTATGCTACAGATCTTCGTTCATTTACTCAAGGACGTGGTAACTATTCGATGAAATTTGATCACTATAGTGAGGTTCCTAAGAGTATCGTAGAAAAGATCAATAAGAAAAAGGCTTAATGATAATAAAGATTGATTTATCAAGGCTTTTATCTTAGAATATAAATGATAAAAAACAAATTAAATAGGAGGAATTTGCAAGATGGCAAAACAAAAATTTGACAGATCTAAGACCCATGTCAATATTGGTACTATCGGTCACGTTGACCATGGTAAAACAACTTTGACTGCTGCTATAACAAACGTTTTAGCTAAAGAAGGTCTATCCAAAATCATGCGTTATGATGAAATTGATGGTGCTCCAGAAGAAAAAGCTCGTGGTATCACGATCAATACAGCGCACGTAGAATACTCAACAGCAGCTCGTCACTATGCACACGTTGACTGCCCAGGTCATGCTGACTATATTAAGAACATGATCACTGGTGCTGCGCAAATGGATGGCGCAATCCTTGTAGTTGCAGCTACAGATGGACCAATGCCACAAACACGTGAGCACATCTTACTTGCTCGTCAAGTAGGTGTACCACACATCGTTGTATTCTTAAACAAATGCGACATAGTTGACGATCCTGAACTTATTGACTTAGTAGAAATGGAAGTTCGCGAATTATTGAGCGAGTATGAATTTGACGGTGACAATGCTCCAGTTATTCGTGGTTCAGCATTAAAAGCCGGCGAAGGCGATCCTGCTTGGACTCCTGCAATCCTTGAGTTGATGAAAGCTGTTGATGATTATGTTCCTGATCCTGTTCGTGAAACAGATAAACCTTTCTTAATGTCAGTTGAAGATGTTATGACAATTACTGGTCGTGGTACAGTTACTACTGGCCGTGTAGAACGTGGTACATTGAAACTAAATGAGAAGGTTGAAATCGTTGGATTAAAACCTACTAAAGAAACAGTTGTTACTGGTATTGAAATGTTCCGTCAATTACTTGATGAAGCTAAAGCTGGTGACAATGTAGGAACATTACTACGTGGTGTTAACCGTGAAGAAGTTCAACGTGGACAAGTATTAGCAAAACCTGGTAGTGTTAAGCCTCATACTCAATTCAATGCGCAAGTATACGTATTGACAAAAGAAGAAGGCGGAAGACATACACCATTTGTATCTAACTATCGTCCTCAATTCTATTTCCGTACAACAGACGTTACTGGTGTTATCAAGTTACCAGAAGGCACAGAAATGGTTATGCCTGGTGACCATGTCAACTTGAAAGTTGAATTAATTTCTCCTATCGCTGTTGAACAAGGTACAAAGTTCTCAATTCGTGAGGGTGGCCGTACTGTAGGCGCTGGAAACGTTACGGATATCATTAAGTAATCTCATAAAATAGAACTAAAGACCATGAGAAAATCATGGTCTTTTTTTAATTGTTGTTTTTCTAAAATACTTGTTGACTTGAGCTTGATATAGCAGTATAACTTTTTTGATAAGACATGATTCTTATCATACAGGAAAGAGATGTGAGGGATATGGAAGAGCGTGATGACGACGTTCCGATTACTAAAAAAAACATAACAGTTGGTATTGTTTATAACCTTAAAAAAGGTGTTGAAGCTAAGGCCATTGATGAAGAAGCTGAATATGATAGTATAGATACAGTTTATGCCATCAGTGATGCACTTAAATCAAAAGAAGTTGATGTTGTTCATATTGAAGCAGGGAATGAGATATTAAATCACTTCCAAAGCAATCCAGTTGATATTGTATTTAACATAGCTGAAGGAATAATGGGACGGGGAAGAGAAGCTCAGGTTCCAGCTTTACTCAATATGTTAAAATTACCGTTTACTGGATCTGATGAAACCACTTTATGTTTAGCGCTTGATAAAGCCCTTACTAAAAGAATATTATCTACATATCATATAAAGACGCCTCGTTATCTGCTTGTTAAAGCAGATGATTTTAGTATCCAAAGCCCTAAGCTAAAATATCCTTTGATTGTAAAGCCTAACGCGGAAGGATCAAGTAAGGGGATTTCTGATACTTGTGTTGTATCCACAAAGAGCGAGTTAGTTGCTCAATTACGCAAAAATCATGAATTATATCATTCAGATCTACTAATTGAAGAATATATTAAAGGCAGAGAGTTTACGGTAGGCTTGCTTGGTAATAATAGTGATGTTCATGTTTTTGAACCAATGGAGATAGTATATAACCGTAATACCCAAAAAGATTTTCAAGTATATAGTTATCAGGTAAAACAAGCATATCAAGAATATGTAAGTTATAAATGTCCAAGTACTATTGATCAAGAAGTTATAAGCAAAATGAAGTTGATTTCAAAGAAAATATTTCACATTCTAGCGTGTCGCGATTTTGCACGCCTTGATTTCAGAGTTACTGATAACAATGAAATATATTTTATTGAGATAAACCCTTTGCCAGGATTAGCCAGTGGTTATAGTGACTATCCAATGTTGGCTGAGTTTTGTGGTGTTAAATACGACACTTTGATTCGTAGTATCTTAAAAATTGGAGCAGCTCGTTATGGATTGCGCTTATATGAAGAGGATGCTATATGATTGCCAACGACAATTGGAAAGATTGGAAATGGCAGTTAAGAAATAGTATTAAATCAGCAACAGAATTAGCAGAACACCTTGCTTTATCACAGCAAGAAATTAGTGATATAGATGAGTGCTTACATCGTTTTAGAATGGCGATCACACCATATTATGTATCACTTATTAATCCCTTAGATCCTAATGACCCGATTCGCAAACAAGCTGTGCCATCGATTCAAGAAACATATGATTGTGAAAATGATTTGATTGATCCATTAGGTGAGGAAAAGGAAAGTCCAGTTCCTGGTATTGTTCATCGTTATCCTGATCGACTGTTGTTTTTAGTAACATTTAAATGCTCGATGTATTGTCGTCATTGTACAAGACGGCGTGTAGTGGGTGAAGTCGATAGAGTTATAGACGAAAAAACACTGCAAACAGCAATAGATTATATTAGTGAGCATCCAGAGATTCGTGATGTATTGGTGTCAGGCGGCGATCCCTTAGTGATGTCTACTGAAAAACTGGAACATATCATAAGTAAGATAAGAGCGATCAAGCATGTCGATATCATTCGGATTGGGACAAGAGTACCAGTAGTATTACCAATGCGGATTACAGATGAATTAGTAAACATGTTAAAGAAATATCATCCAATCTGGATCAATACGCACTTTAATCATCCAAATGAAATTACACCTGAGGCTGAGTTGGCTTGTGCTAAGATCGTTGATGCTGGGATTCCTTTAGGAAATCAAAGTGTTTTATTGAAAGGGATAAATGATAATACAGAAACAATGAAGGAATTACTGTTAAAATTAGTGCATATTAGGGTTCGTCCTTATTATCTATATCAATGTGATCTAAGTACAGGGATTGCTCATTTTAGAACAACAGTTGATACCGGTATTGATATCATGCATCAATTAACTGGGCATATCTCAGGCTATGCGATACCCAGATATGTGATCGATGCGCCAACCGGTGGTGGTAAGATACCGATCGGTTATAATTACCTAATTAGTAAAGATGATAAAGAAGTTGTTATGGAGAATTACTTGGGTAAGATATATCGCTATCCACAACCCAAGATCAAATATTGACAAAGAGATAAACTGTTTTATGATATAATACGTCATGTGAGGTAATTTTATGATAGATAGAAGTTATATAAAAGGTAAAGCAAAAGAAGTTTTGCGCAAATATTATTGGCTGTTATTTGTGGTTGGTTTGATCATGTTGTTTTTATCAGGAGAGATATTTAATTTTAAATTTGATCTTAGTGAAGCTCGTCATGATTATCAACAATCAAGACTGTTTATGGATAATATGCAATTGACTATCTTAGGTTACGGTGTCACTGTAAGACGTTTGATGGGCTTTTTTGGGATAATAGCTTTCTTTGGTTTTGTTTTTTCTTTAATCTTTAGGATCTTTGTGGCTAATCCTTTGAATGTTGGTTGTCATAATTATTTCGCTAAAGCATGTGATGATAAACAAAGTTTAGATGATCTGGTTGTTCCTTTTAATAAGTATTACAGAAATTCGATAGTAACGATGTTATTAAGAGATCTTTCAATATTTCTGTGGTCGCTTCTTTTAGTTGTACCAGGGATTGTTAAGGGTTACGGATATAGTTTTGTTCCTTATCTTTTGGAAGATGAACCCAATTTAGCTTATAGTGAAGTGCTAAGAAAAAGTGAAGAAATGACACGAGGCTTGAAATTTGAATTATTTGTTTTAGATTTGTCGTTTCTTGGTTGGTACTTGTTGAATATTATCACCTTTAACTTAGCAACTTTATTTATTAAACCTTATGTTCAAACTGCTAGAGCGCAAGTATACTTGCAAATCCGTAATAATGACAAATAATATCAAAGTTGTCTTATTTGATCTTGATAATACGCTAATTGATCGCCAGAGCGCGGCAGTGAAACTAATGAAAGATATCATTCTAGAAGATTTCCCTGAAGGCAATTACTCAGATGAATATCGATGTGAACTGCTTGATAAACTATATAAATGGGATTATGAAGGGCATAAACCAAAAGAATTTAGTTTCAGGAAATATATTGAAGTCACAGGTATAAAAGGTCGTGATTGGCAATACTATAACAATATGTGGGAAAAACGACTAAAGGACTATACGGAGTTGTTTGCTAAATCTATTGAGACACTAGAGTATCTGAGAGGAAAATATCGATTAGCGATGCTAACGAATGGGTCTGTCATCTCACAACAAGGTAAATTAGATACGATTAATATCAATGAATATTTTGAAGAGATTGTTATTTCTGGTACATATCAGATCCATAAGCCAGATAAAAGGATCTTTCAGATAGTATTAGACAAACTGGATGTTCAACCATATGAGGTGGTGTATGTTGGGGATGGACTCGTTAACGATGTACAAGGAGCATTAAGTATGGGCATGAAAGCTATCTGGCAATATCCACATCCTAATGTTGATACTGATGAACCGTGTCAAAGAATATATCGTGTTGAAGATCTTAAAACCATACTCTAGTATATAAATCAAACTTTAGCTTAAATACCAACCTAAAGGCAACATCCCAAACAAACGCAACACATAAAAGAAAAAGAAGGTGAAATCT
>CAZCSQ010000049.1:0-8488 GCA_964501425.1 uncultured Erysipelotrichaceae bacterium | reverse complement strand
GATGATCTTTTTACTATATCGTTCAAAGCCTTTTCTAAAGGTGGTTTGATCAACGATCTTTTCATCGATCTTGTCAAATATTTCATCCCAAGTATTTAGGGTACTGTGTGAACCGATCAACGCAAAAAAGAGTCTATGATCGATATCATAGCCCTTATCCTCAATGAAGTCTTTGATCGTTAAATGCTTAACTACTTCTGAATTAACTAATACTCCATCTAAATCAAATAATACGGCTTTTATCTTATTATTTATCATTATTATCCTTTATACTTTCTACGAGTCACTAAGACTTATTCAAATACTAAACTTGTTTAAAAGGTGAGAAGTTATTCTCACCTTAATGTTACGCTATCTTATACTTCTTAAGATATTCAGGATTAAAGAGGTCTTCATTATCATTAACATCAAAGACTTTCGTACCTTCAACATAGGTGGCTAAGACATTAAATTCTGGATCAACAACAACTAAGTCAGCGTCTTTATCAACCTTGATCGATCCTTTGCGATCACTAACACCATATACTTTACTCGGGTTTAAACTGGCCATCTTGATGATCGTTTCCAAAGGAATATTAAGCTTTTCAAACAGACACTTAATACCGTAGATGACCGGCTTTGTACTACCAGCTAAACGTCCTGTTTCAGTAAGGCAAAAGCCTTCTGGTGTAACATTGACTGATCCAAATGAACCAAAGCTATATTTACCCTCTGGTGCACCTGATGTTGGTGTACTATCAGAGATCATCATAAACTTATCATAACTTTTAACTCTAAACATGATCTCTAGCATTTCAGCTGAGACATGTAAACAATCACAGATAACTTCACATTCAACATTATTATTTAACAAACAAGCACCAAGACCACCCATATTACGATGATGAATACCACTCATTACATTAGCTGTATGGGTTGATACGGTAATGCCTTTAGCGAAGGCTTCATTAGCTTCACTGAAGTTACAATCACTATGTGCGAATGATGTTCTTACACCTTTACTAGCTAGATAATCAACTACTTCTTGGCTTCTAGGAATCTCTGGTGCGATCGCGACTAGCTTTAACATGCCTTGTGAATCTTCATACATCTTACGGACAACATCCATATCGATATCAGGGAAACCTTTATAAATACCTTTTTCACCAACTCGATTTAAATATGGACCCTCAGAATGAATACCGATCACTCGGGCTCCCATTAGTTCTTCTTGCGCTACTTCAGCGACTTCTTTAATGATTCGATAATCAGCTGTTGGTAAAACATTGGTGACTCCTTGTGCTGCAACGCCCTTAAGATAGCCTCTTACTTGGGCTTTTATGTCAGTTTCATCATTATTCATTAATGAATAACCCATCGTTCCATGATTATGCGTATCAAAGATACCTGGAATGATCAAGTTATCGTGATAATCGACATCAGCTTTTATATCTGTTTCAACTGGTAAAAACTGTTTGATGATACCATCTTCTACCTTTAGATAACCAGAGCGAACTCCATCTTCAAAATAAATCTTATTTCCTTTTATGATCATAACTTACCTCCGTTGATTTTATTCTAGCATAAATGTATATATATTAAATATCAATTAGAAAAAAGACTCTCTTAAGAGTCTCTTTAAATCAGATAATCTACCCATCCTTCTGTTTTTTTAACTAAAATCTCACCGACACCAGCCACCACCGTTCTGAGGTTTTGGTATTGGATTCGCTCCATATCATGCATGATTAAAGCATTATTACAAAGAGCGATATCAGCGTCTAGTTTTAATAATTCATTGTCCTTATCAAAGTCCTTAAAATAAGTAACGGCGTTTCCCATCATAACAATCTCTAAATCTAATTCATGATCTTCTTTCACACAATAATCTTGAAGATTAGCGATCTTACTTTTTAATAGTTCGATCCGATCGATCTTATCAATTATCATCAATGTCTTCAGTTTCATCTTCATCTCCTTTATTTTTTTTATTTGGTAAAAGATTCTTAAATGATAAAGCCGCCAAGTCTTTTAATGTTTGTACAATAAAACTCTTGGTCTTATCATCAACATCTTTGATGGCTGCTAAGATATTCTTACCATCTTGAATGATATTTTCACCAAGATCACCTAATGTTTGAGCATTAGTTGATTTAATGACTTCATACAATGTATCCACAAATAATTCTCTTTCAGCAGCTGTAGATGAACTTAACCATTGATGGATCGTCTTATTAGTATAGACAGCTCCATTGGTAAGATGGGTCTGATAGAGAAAATCTGTTTCATTGACTTCCCATAAAAATGGATCATGTTGCATAAACCAAAAACCCTTACTTTTAACGATCGCATGATTATCTTGATACTCCAGTAACATCCCGATCATTGATGATTGGGGAATCGTCTTTTTGATCAATGGGGCGATCGATTGATATTCTTTTCCTTCAAATACTTCTCTTTGAAAGCCTGGTCCATCATGCGAGTAGATAGCTATTAAACGTTTCTTTATCTCATCACTAGTAAACATTGACGCATAGACGGCTAAATTACCACCTTTAGAATGACCACCAACCATGATCTTGCCTTCATATTTCTCAGCGATCATATTTAAATAAGCTAAAGCTTCATCTTGTGATGGTACTGGCATCGCAAAGGACATATTAAAATCTTCTTTCCAACCAATTATTGATGAATCTGTGCCAC
This sequence comes from uncultured Erysipelotrichaceae bacterium, assembly GCA_964501425.1. GTDB lineage: Bacteria > Bacillota_I > Bacilli_A > Erysipelotrichales > Erysipelotrichaceae > JAQUCI01. Next base: position 5,806 of record CAZCSQ010000049.1, on the reverse strand, counting down.
GAAATGCCACATAGATAATATTATCTGGTAAGAAATAAGTAACTGCGGAAAACTGTTTCTCAGCCAAGTGATCTAATTTATTTACATAATGAACCATCTCTATTTCACGAAAACGCGGATTAGCCGCTATAGCATACAACAATTCATTGTTTTCTTTAGGTGCCCATACCCCTTTAAGTAACTTATCAAAAAGATCGGCTCTTAACATATCCTTCACATATAGTTTTTGATCTTCTTTTTTATTTTTAAAGATTTCATCAAAACGAATATAAGCAAACTGTGATAGTACTAGACTATCAACTGGATTAAACGATAAGGTATCAAGATCATTAAATTGTTTTTTTACGTAATCAACGATATTAGCCATAAGTACTCCTTGTCTATCTAGTCACTTAGATTATATGCTAAAGCGATCAATAATTAAAGTGAGCTTACTTGAGTGTCTTAATTAATTGTAATAGAATGAATGAGAAGACAAAGGAGAGTGTTATGACAATCAAAAAAGTAACAGTAAGTGGCAACAGCTATGAGTGTGGTGTTCAATATGGTGAAGCAGCTAGTGATCTGATCAAAGACAATATCCAAAACTACAAGCATTTGCTCAAAGATCGTAAGGATCTTTCCCCTGAGAAAGCTCATAAGATTGCTTTAACTTATCAATCATATATCCCCACAAACTATCTTGAAGAAATGCAAGGCATCGCCAAAGGTGCCAAAGTTAGTTATGAGGATATCTTACTATTGAATTGTCGTAGTGAGCTTTTGTTTAGTACAGATCAAGAAGTACAAGAATGTACCGCTTTTGCCTTAATGCCAAAAGTAACACTCAACCACAAGACTTATGCTTGTCAAACTTGGGATTTTGCTAGAAGTCAACGAGATAATGTTGTCCTTTTAGAGATCAATAATGAAGTAAAGATCATGATGATCACTGAAGCCGGGCTAATTGGTGGTAAGGGCTTAAATAGTCATGGTCTTGGCTTAACCCTAAATGCTTTAAACACCACTGGCTCTGATTCAGGTATACCACTACACATCCGCATGCGGATGATCTTAGCAAGTAAAACCTTAGCTTTAGCTTACCAAGTGGCTGTTATGATGCCGATACCTGTATCCGCTAATCTGATCATCTCATGTAAAGATGGTTTGGCTTTAGGCTTAGAACTGACTCCTAAAGATGTTACCCTTTTCTATCCTGATAATGGTGTCTTATATCATACAAATCATCTGCTTAGTGATAAAAACAGGGTCATAGATAATAATAAACCCTTTGGTAATAGTTTTGTGCGCTTCGCTAATATCAGATCACTACTTGAAGATGCCAGTGCTATTGATCTCAACATGATCAAAGCTATCTTACAAGATCATCGTGGTCATCCCAATGGAATCTGTGTTCACGCTGATGAAAGCTTACCAATCGCCAAACAACATGCGACCAACCACGCGGTGATCATGGATCTTGATAACTTAGTGATCCACTATGTTCATGGTAATCCATGTCTTAGTAGTTACACGACTTACACAATGGAAGAAATCTCATCATGAATTATCACAAATATAAACTATTCATGAAAAGATCCTATTCTAATAATCCTTTTGATGATAATCGAAAAGTACTTAGTATGTATGAGATCAAACAAGGCTTACGTTTGATCTGTCGTAAATATGGTATTCAAACTGTCTACCTATTTGGCAGTTACGCATATAATAATCCCGATCGCTTTTCAGACCTTGATTTTATCGTTGATTATGGTAAATGTCAGGGTTTAAATTGTATTGGCTTTATGGAAGAGTTAGAACGTTACTTTCGAAAAGGTGTTGACGTTATCAACATCAATTCAGTTAGTAAGATCTTAAAAGATGAGATTAAAGAAAGGAAGGTATTAGTCTATGACCAATTATGGAAGTCTTAAACTAATCATCTTCTATGCTCAATTAATCATTGATGTTCATCAAAAACATCATCGTGATAAAGAAGATTTCTTTAAAAATATCGAATATCAATACGCTATTAGCATGTTACTGATTCAAATTGGTGAACTAGCTAATAAACTAACGAAAGACTTTAAAGAATACTTTCCAACCATCCCTTGGGAACACATGAAAAGCTTTCGTAATCGTTTAGCACACCAATATGGTGAAATTGATGTAGAGCTGACATTTCAAATATCAACTGTGGATATCACCCGGATCCATGCTCAACTGGTAAAGATCATTAGTGATTTTGAAGAAGAATTTCCAAAAGTAATCAATATGCAAGAGAAGAAAGATTGATCATATAGAAAGGGAGGGGGATTCAATGTTTAGTGATCGTATACATATATATTTTAAATGGTATATCAAGACTAGTTTTGGATTATCAGTAAAGCTTACCGATAATTTAAATGATAATGAAGTTCAGTTAGTTAAGCGTTTGATCTGGTTTGTTAAAGTTACTAACTTAGCCTTTTTTCTCTTGAATATAACTTTGATCCTTACGAAGGTAATTCAGAATATTTGGATAGTCTTATCGTTATTAGTTTCAACTTTTCTTGTCTTATTCATTGTGTTTTACTTAGTGTTTAACAAAGATGATCTTTCTTTAGCGTTGCTTAACAAGATAAGTAGATAAAAAAGTACCCTTTTTTGGGTACTTTTCTATCTTTGATCTATTTCATCTTGTGCTGCTTTTACATGAGCCATGTGGATTTCTTGAATATTCTCATCTGATTTAATCTCATCTAAGATTGCACAAACAGCATTTTGTAGAAGACTACCTTCGGTATAATCAGTTGGTAAGACAAAGTCAACCCGATTATTTAAGATCATATTATTAGCGACTTCCTTAGCGTTATTTTGATAGACAGCGATCGAATGTCCACCATTACTTTTAACAAGCTTCATACAAGGCACATCAGTAAAGCCATCCCCAATATAGATCATATTCTTAAAGCTGATCCGCTTATTTTCTTCGGCCATAGAAGCGTTAAGTTCATCATTTTCAGTAACTTCTAAGACTCCTTTATTAATACGAAATAAGAATTGCGTCTTACTGGTATAGTTGACAGCCATCGCAGGCCAAATTGGTTCTTCATATTCGTTATAACAATATTCACTAGCGTAGATCTTTTTAAACTCTTTGGCGATCTTCGTAGCTTCAATGATCTCTTTTAAACCTGATGATAAGATATAATGTTCTACCTGTAAACCAATGCTTTCACCATATTGATTGATACGCTCAAACCATGTTTCAACTCCATCAAACAGTTGAACGGCTTTACCTAGGTTACGGAATTCATTCTTATTTAAATACATACCGCTTTTTTCAGCTTCTTGTAACATCACAAACATATAAGAGAGAATTTGATCCATATTATGTTTTTTGGTCAAGACAGCACATTTATCCCAAAAATCACTAGCTTCCATATTCAAAGCTGGGATAAAAGAATATTCTTGCATGTCACGCGGAGAAAGGGTCTTATCAAAATCATACATTAGGGCAACTAATGGTCTTTTTGGCATTTAAATATCTCCAATCTTTGTTATTTACATCATACCATATTATATATACTTACAAAAGATTACCATATTATCCTAATTATATAATGATCTTAATGTTTCATGAGTCATGATATGATAAAATAAGTAACGTAAAGGAAGTAACAACTATGCGTTTTATATTAGCCTTATTATGTGCTAAAACCCTAGCTACTATTGGTAAACTTACAGGTAAAGGAACTAATCTTCCAGGAGACCTAGCTTTAAAAATTGATAAGCACTTACTAGGTAAGATCTCTTTTTCCGGTAAGATCATTGCGATAACTGGCAGTAATGGTAAAACTAGCACGACTAACATGTTAACCTATATCTTAAAAGAAGCTGGCTATCAAGTTGTCTCAAATCAAAAAGGTTCAAACCTGACTGGCGGTGTAGCGACAACCCTGTTAAGTAAGGCAAGTTTAAACGGTAAAGTCAAAGCTGATTTTGTGATATTAGAAGTAGATGAGCGTTTTTCCCGCTTAATCTTTAAAGACTTCTCTCCTGATTATCTTTTATGTACAAACTTGTTTCGCGATCAATTAACGCGCAATGGCAATGTCGATGTGATCATTGATAAACTTCATGAAGCGATCAAACCAAGTGTCTCACTAATCTTAAATGGTAATGATCCCATCAGTGCTAACTTAGCTCCCAATAATCCTCGGGTATACTATCGTTTAAATAAAACAGCCTTATCAAGCGATGTTACAACCAATATCACCCACGATGCTAAGGTTTGCCCTTTGTGTTTCCATCGTCTTGATTATCGTTTTTATCATTATAATCATATTGGTGATTATCAGTGTCATAATTGTGGCTATCAAACCCCTGAAGCTAAATATCAAGCCGAGATCATTGATCTTGATGAAGGAACATTTAAAGTCAATGGTCATTTAACTAAGACTAACTTTAAAAGTATCTTTAATATCATGAATACAACAGCGGCGATCGCCACAGCTTGTGAGCTAGGTTTAGCTATCAATGAAGTTAGTGAAATCGTAGCTGGTTTTAATATCATGGAACAACGTTACAGTGAATTTATGATAAATGGTCGTCAAGCAATGATGATCTTATCTAAAAATCAAAATCCCGTATCGTATGATCAATCAATAGAATATCTAATCAATATTAAAGAACCAAAAACAGTTATCATCGTTGTCAATAATATCAATCACACCTACCACAAAGATACGACTTGGCTCTATGACATTGCTTTTGAAAAGCTTGTTGGACACACAGATCATGTTATCTGTTGTGGTGAAAGAGCTTATGATCTGGCAGTTCGTTTAAAGTTAGCTGGCTTTAATGAGCAAAATTTGATCATCAAACAAAAACCAGAAGCGATCAAAGCGATTCTAAATGATACTAAAGGAATGATCTGTTTTCTAACTGAACTCTATGACGCTAAAGCAGTCATAGACGCCGTTAAGTGAGGTAACTAATGAAAAAAATTAGGATATTATGGCTTTATGATGATCTATTAGATCTCTATGGTGATAGTGGTAATCTTTTGGTTATTGAATACTATCTTAAGAAAAACAAACTTGACTATGAACTTGTGCGCTTAAGCATCGCTGATAAGCTTGATCTAACTACGTTTGATATGATCTATATTGGTCCTGGTAAACTCAAGAATCTGATCGCCGCTAGTCAACATTTCAATCAATATAAGAAACAGTTTAGTGAGGCGATCGACCAAGGAAAACTAATCTTGATCAGTGGTAATGCTCAACTATTACTAGGTAAATCATTTACTACCAGTGATAATAAAAATCATCTTGGTAGTGGAATATTAGAATTTGATGGCGTTGATAATGATCAAGTCTATATCAGTGATGTGATTGCCCAAACCAATACTGATCCTTCAATGTTGATCTATGGCTTTATCAATCGTACTTCATATATCTTACCCTATCGTTTTGATAGAACATTATTGACCATCAAAAAAGGACTGAGTGATCATCCTCATTCATACGAACAAGGCTTTTTGGTCAATAACTTATTTGCCAGTTGGCTATTAGGTCCGATCTTGATCAAAAGTCCCCAGTTACTCAAGAAGTTTTTATGTATCCTTACTAAAAAAGATGACTTGATCATTGATGATCAACTATCCCAGATGGCATATAAACTCACAATGGATGAATTCACATAAAAAGCTGATGATTCAATACATCATGCGACATAGAGATACTAGTTATACACACAATAATAAATACGTTTTGATTAAACACAGATTTATAATGTTTAAAACAAATATTAGTAATCGAATAATTTTTATTATAGTTCA
>CAZCSQ010000048.1:1168-9017 GCA_964501425.1 uncultured Erysipelotrichaceae bacterium | reverse complement strand
ATTACCGCGGCTGCTGGCACGTAGTTAGCCGTGGCTTTCTGGTAAAGTACCGTCAGCTATGAATTCTATTCATAGTGTTCTTCCTTTACAACAGAGCTTTACAACCCATAGGGCCGTCTTCGCTCACGCGGCGTTGCTCGGTCAGGCTTGCGCCCATTGCCGAAAATTCCTTACTGCTGCCTCCCGTAGGAGTTTGGGCCGTGTCTCAGTCCCAATGTGGCCGGTCACCCTCTCAGGTCGGCTACGCATCATCGCCTTGGTGGGCCGTTACCTCACCAACTAGCTAATGCGCCATAAGCCCATCCATTAGTGTATCTAAACTTTAATAACGCCAAGATGCCTTGGCTTTACCTATCCGGTATTAGCAGTCGTTTCCAACTGTTATCCCAGTCTAATGGGCAGGTTGCTTATGTATTACTCACCCGTTCGCCACTAAGGTTATTAAGCAAGCTCAATAACCTTCGTTCGACTTGCATGTATTAAGCACGCCGCCAGCGTTCATCCTGAGCCAGGATCAAACTCTCCATTTGATTGCTCATTTATAATTTTTAGTCTTTCGACTTACGTTTCCGTTTTTTTTGAATCGACGTTTGTTTTCCTATTCAGTTTTCAAAGATCTCTTGCCGCCGCAATCTCTCGCAGTGCTTTATAATACTACCAAACTTTTGCCACTTAGTCAACTGCTTTACGACTTCTTTTTTGCTTATTTTCGCCGCTCTCGCTTTTTGGCAGCTCGCTCATTATAGCCTACCTTTTGCCTCACTGTCAACCGTTTTTGGACTACTTTTTGACTTTTATTCCTTATTTGTTTTTCTGCTTGTTTGACATGTAAGAATACGGCGTTTTCACGCCGTATTCTTAGCTTTATTCTCTTTATTTGATTTAATGATCTTTAATCTTGAAAACTCTTCGCGCTCTTTTTCTTCCATCGCTTCTGATATGAATTTGATCGTTTCCTCAAGATTAGGAATGACAATATTCTTTAAAGCATTAGCTCGCTTTTGTGTCTTACGGATAGCGTTGGCTAAACGATAGACACTATTACTGACTTCAGCCAAAAGAATAGTCAACTCTTTGATCTTATGGAATTGGATATATGCTTCATCCACGCGAGAGTTAGATTCTTTAAAACCATACTCTAATTTAGGAGTTGTTTTATCATAGATGACACTAGGCAATTCAACACCCATCACACTACGATAAGTGATCCTTATACTATTGTCTTCCGATACTGATGTAGCTATATCTTTGATAACACCTGTAGATATATTGGCTTGTTGAAGTAGATAATAACCCAAGGAGTAACTATCAGTTACTTCATTTCTTAATATCTTAACTTTATCCATCAATAACATCATCTCTCGAATGAGCACATTACGTTTACGATCTAAAAGATCATAACCAACTTTAGCTAGTTCTAGTGATTTCTTCGTTTTTAGAAGATTACCCTTTGTCGGAAAGACTTTTACATTACTCATCTTACTTACCTTCGCTGATCGCTAGCTCAATGATCCTTTGGGCAGTTGATGGACTATAATTCGCTTTGATCAATTCTGGATCTAATCGATCTAAAGCACTAAGTGGTAAAGTAGAGATCATTGCCCAACCTAAGTTAAGTGTTTCTTGGATTGAACGTTGGGCTCTAAAACCTTGTCCAATAAAGATCTTTTCAAATACTTCGCCAAAGTGGATATATGCTTTATCAACATCACTTAGATCATCTTCACCAATGACCGAAGCTAATGATCTAGCTTCCATGACTTTGGCATATGATGAGAATAACTGATTAGCGATATCACTATGGTCACTACGAGTATACCCCTCGCCAATGCCATCTTTCATCAAGCGTGAAAGTGACATTAAACTGCCGATTGGTGGATAGATCCCATTTTGATGCAAATTACGATCAAGGACAATTTGTCCTTCAGTAATATAACCAGTTAAGTCTGGTACCGGATGGGTGATGTCATCATTGGGCATTGTTAAGATAGGAATTTGCGTAACTGAACCATTTTTACCCTCAACAATACCAGCTCTTTCATATAAAGATGCCAGATCAGAGTATAAGTATCCAGGATATCCTTTTCTTCCTGGGATTTCTCCATTACTGCTAGAGAACTCACGTAATGCTTCACAATACGATGTCATATCTGTCAATATAACTAGAATGTGCATGTCTAATTCATAAGCTAGATATTCGGCCGCCGTCAGGGCACAGCGTGGCGCAAGTGTTCTTTCAATGATTGGGTCATTGGCCAGATTGATAAACATACAAACCTTTTCCATAACCCCAGTCTCTTCAAAAGAGCGTCGGAAATAATCAGCCACATCATTTTTAACACCCATAGCGCCAAAAACGATCCCAAAATTGACACCCTCATCATCAGCGATCTGCGCTTGACGAACGATCTGTACTGCCAATTTATCGTGTGGTAAGCCAGATCCTGAAAAGATTGGTAATTTTTGACCACGTATTAAAGTATTTAAACCATCGATCGCACTGATCCCTGTATTGATATAGTTACGTGGATACTTACGAGCGATTGGATTTAAAGGCTTTCCATTAATGTTAGCTTTATAATCAGCGTAGACTTCACCTAAGCCATCGATTGGACGCCCTGCCCCATTAAATGTCCTACCTAAGATTTCTCTTGATAAAGATATTTCCATGGGATGACCTAAGAATTTTGTTTTGGTGTTTTCTTTTGAAAGACCACTTGTGCCTTCAAAAACTTGGATCATAGCTTTTGATCCTTCAATCTTGATTACCCTTCCAAAACGTGCAGAGCCACCTTCAACCTGAATTTCCACAACTTCTTCATTGGCGACATCTTGGGCATTATCGATAGCGATCAATGAACCGCTTACCTCACTTAATCCTAATAATTGAAGTCCCATAATTACCCCCTTTTATTCAACCTTCAGTAAAGCTTGATCTATTTCTGTAAAATATTCATCTAATAATTCTAGTTTATCGTTGGCTACATCATATTTGATCTTAATGATCCGATCAAATATTCCTGTTTCCTCAATCAATCTTGTTGGTATCTTTTTATTGACCAGCTTGATCGCTTCGCTATTGAGATAAGATATGATCTTCATCATCTTATATTGTTTTTCATATGGTACATAAGTATCGTCGGGATGGAAAGCATTCTGTTGTAAGAAGCCAACTCTAATACATCTAGCTATTTCCATCGTTAGTTTTTGATCATCTGGTAAGATATCAGAACCAATTAATTTAACTATCTCATTTAACATCTCTTCTTCATGTAATATTTTGACCATTTCCGATCTTAGACTCATGAAATCAAAAGCGACATTATTACTATACCAGCGAGCTAGATCGTCAATATATTCACTATATGAAGTGTTCCAGTTGATCGCTGGGAAGTGTCTTGCATAAGCTAATGATTTATCTAACGCCCAAAAACAACGGACGAATCTTTTTGTATTTTGAGTAACTGGTTCAGAGAAATCACCACCCTGTGGTGATACGGCCCCAATGATCGTAACCGATCCATCTTTACCATTTAGTGTATCCACATATCCTGCTCTTTCGTAAAACTGCGAAATACGTGATGGTAAATATGCGGGAAAGCCCTCTTCAGCTGGCATTTCTTCTAAACGTCCTGATATTTCACGTAGTGCTTCGGCCCAACGAGAAGTTGAATCAGCCATCAACGCCACATGATAACCCATATCACGGTAATACTCAGCCATTGTAACACCAGTATAAATACTGGCTTCACGTGCCGCTACGGGCATGTTAGAGGTATTAGCGATCAATATCGTTCTATCTAACAGGGGACGTTGTGACTTAGGGTCGATCAATTCACTGAATTCCTCAAGAACCTGCGTCATTTCATTACCACGCTCACCACAACCAACATAAACAATGATATCAGCGTCACACCATTTGGCGATCTGATGTTGGGTCATGGTCTTACCAGCCCCAAATCCACCAGGGACAGCTGCCGCACCACCTTTAGCGATGGGAAATAAAGTATCGATGACACGTTGTCCGGTAGCTAATGGTTTAATCAATTGTTTACGTGTTTTAATTGGTCGAGGTTGTCTGATTGGCCAACGTTGGGTTAAATCAACGTCAAACACATTACCATATTCATCTTTAATCTTTAAAACAACATCATTTACCTTGTACATACCACTTGCTTTAGCTTCAACGACTGTTCCACTAAGCCGTGGACTTAACATTAAGTGATGTTTGATCAAGGCTGTTTCTTGGCAACTACCATAAAGACTACCACTTTCAAGATGATCGCCTACTTGAGCACTGATCGTCACATCCCACTCTTTTTCTACATCTAAGGGTAAAATATCGGAACCAACATCAATATAGACACCATAGCGATCGGCGATGGCTTGTAAAGGTCTTTGGATACCATCATATGTATTACTCATAAGACCAGGTCCTAATATACAAGACAATGGTGAACCTGAACCAATAACAGGTTCATTGATCTTAAGGCCTGTAGTAGATTCATATACTTGAATGATCGTTTCGGTTTGTTCAATACCGATAACCTCACCCAATAATCGCTTATTGCCAACATAGACCATTTCCATCATGCTAAAGTCACTTGAGTCTTTAACTTTGATTACCGGTCCATTTATTGAATAAATTTTATTTTCCATGATGATCTCCTTCTATAAAATAAAGCCGGAATGATCCATAAACCACGCTTCTTGCTCAAGTAATTGGCTATCTAATGTTTCATCAAGTTTGATCTTGTCGATCATTGAATAAAACGCAAACCCGCCTAAACGAATATCTGCAACCCGAATATCATCACAGATATTTAGTTCAGCACTTAATCGTTTAAATAATTCGACATCTTCTTGACGAACTTCAAAATAACCATTGCAGTACTCTAAGGCATGTTTCTTCAGTTTCTCATATAAATATGTTTCATATTCTTTTGAATGACTAAAAGCCAATAGTTTAGCTTCAGTAGCGTCAAATAGTTCTTTCGCTAGATCTGAACGTAGCTTTAGTAGTTTTCTTTTGGTATCGAGCTTATTTTGGGAGATCGTTGTATGTGATTTTAAACGCAGATCATTTAATTCGCCCTCATAATAAGCATCAATCTCTTTTTCTAAACTAGCCTTGAATACATTTATTTCATCTTTCTCATAGGTTTCCATTTCTTTATGGATCTGTTCTATGATCAAGTTGGCTTGTTCATTTACATCTTCAATAAAATTCTTGTTATCAACCAAGTTAATCACCCCCAAGCTTTACCCCGATCGCTTCACTCATATAAGAATCGATGACTTCACCGATCTTTACAGAACCATGACGATCTGGTATTTCGACTAATAACGTTTTTGAAAGGTTAAGCTTCATTTCTGATATGATATCAGGACATAGATTAACGATCTTGGTGGTCATCAAAATGATGCCAACATCGCTTTGGTGGCTGTAATACTCTAAGGCTTTGATCACTTCAGCTTTTTCGTGAACAACAATACCTTCAACCCCTGCTAATCTTAACCCCATACCGGTATCGGTATTGTCACTGATAAGAATCATTTTCATGATATTCTCTTACAGCTTATTGATGATCAAGATCGAGATCAAAAGACCATAGATGGCAACACCTTCACCCAAAGCAACGAAGATGATCGCTTTACCAAAGTTTTCTGAGTTCTCCGAAATAGCTCCAATAGCTGCTGGAGCTGCCGCGGCTACCGCAATACCAGCCCCGATAGCGGAAAATGATGTAACGATCGCTGCTGCGATAAAACCAAGACCTTGGGCTAAAGTTCCATTAATGGACGCAACCGCTTCCTCAGCAGCTTTGATACTATTAAATTGTAAAACACCAGCTAAAACAAAAACACCAACAAAGATTGAAATCTGAGCGATCAATTTCTTTTTAGCATTGATAGCTTTAGGACCTTTATCTAACATAAAGAATAACGGTAAGATCACTAGCATGACAGCGATAAGCGGTAAGAACATTTCAATTAAAGATAACATGATGGTTATTTCTCCTTCTAAATTTGATTGGTGATTGGCTTGAATTCTCTACCACCACCGGTATAATAACGACTAAACATTTCATAGTATTCTAAACGTAAGGCCTGTATGCCAACAATTAACCCCTCAAGCGCCATGACAAACAAGTTACCCAAGATCACGACGATCAATGAAGCATTGCCTGTCATTTCACCTAAAGTCATGACAACTAACATCATCCCCGCATGAGATAAGACGAAGCCGCCGACTCTAAGATATGACATCGAATTGGTAATAAAGCTTAATATTACATCAAAGACTTCAAAGAATGATTCCATGATGTAAGCACCCCAACCCGCTTTAGGTTTGATACCATGACCTTCAAGCAATAAACATAGTTGTTTTTCCATGAGAAAGCTTAAGACTGGTATACCGATAAAGATATAAGTGTAGGGAGGTGCCAACAGATTTGTGTCAAACAGAAATAACTGCACGATCGCAAATAAGATAAAGCTATAAAAGACAAATCCCGCTACACCATTTTGACTAAATAATAATTCTCCCCACTCTTTATGTTTGAACTTAAGATACATATTCATTAACATCGCGGATAGGATCAAGATCGCACCGATCGCTACCGCCCCGATGAGTAAGGGCATTGTTGAATCATTGCTCATGACTTCAAACAGTTTTTCTTCTACATTGAATAGTGATTGATGAATTGGATTCAAAATATGTTCATTACCAAATACCGAACCAAACAAGAAACCAAAGATCATCGAGAAGATACCAACTCTGGTGATAATACCAGCAATACTCATATTAGGTTTAAACTTACTTAATAGTAGCCCCCCTAAAACAAGTAGTAACCCCTGTCCTAGATCAGCAAACATGATCCCAAACAAAATAGAGTAAGTGATCGCCACAAAGGTCGTTGGATCAAAATCACGATAAGCAGGTAAGCTATACATCTTAACAAACATCTCAAACGGTCTGACAAACCAATTGTTTTTTAATAATGTTGGTGGAGTTAAAGCATATGGTTCATTATCAAGCGCATTTACTTCAACATCCATACCTGTGAAAATATCCTTAAAACTTACTAATCGATCTTTAGGAATAAAGCCTGTTACCACATAGTGATCATCGATAAGCCCGACATATTTATATAGTCGTTGTAATTCATAACGATAATTACAATAAGTATACATTTCATTAATCTTATCATTGTAGACACATACGATATTATCGACGTCCACTGGTGGTAAGGGTAATTCTTCAAAGAAAAGTGATTCAAGGATTTGTTTTACTTCTTTTAGGTAAGTAATACTGGTCGCATAACTGATCCAATGATACTGGTTGTTTTTATACAGTTCACTTATCCCAAACATTTGGGTATCGTGTAAGAATACTTTTTTATAAGCCTCTTTATTCAACCGCCCAAAGCCAAACTGCATGTAGGTACAATCATGAATCTTCTCTAAGCCGATTTCCTTTAGTTTTTCAATCGCATGAAGATCTTCTTCATCAAATTTAGTTGTTTCATTTATCTCTGTCACAACTTTGAACTGTTCAGCCAGATCAACTAAAAATTGCTTAACTTCTTCATCTTTAAACTTAATGACCTCATCTAAGATTGATATTTGACATCCGGCACCACCGGACAGATGGCGTATTTCCGTCATTGCGTCACGATAAAAGCTGTCTTCTTCCAGCACCTTATCGCCATTTTCAAGATCAACTATCTCAGAGGCCAGTTCAACATGGAAGTCTTTACAGCCGTTTGCTTTCATCAGCATTTCTTTGTAGTTATCAGCTGTTCCCTTAATTTGGATAAATTCCATTTTTCTAATAGCCATTTAT
>CAZCSQ010000048.1:0-1068 GCA_964501425.1 uncultured Erysipelotrichaceae bacterium | reverse complement strand
GAAATAACGCTTCATCCGATAAATCTTGGTAATATTTTCAAGTTCAATACCTGTCTTAAAGATATCATGGATCGCTTCTGGATCTTTGATCTTTGGGTTAGAATCAACAATGCTTAATACTTCTTGATAGTAATAAGACATTAAGGCCGTTTCCAAACTGGTATAATCAAATGTTTCAATACTACTTGATATATAAGGAAAGACGATATCATAGTAAGGTGTCTTTCTTAATACATTTAATAAGTCTGGTAATACTTTTACTTTGGTTAGTTCATCAAAATCAATCACAATATGTTTTTCATAGTAGATCGGTAATTTAGCGATCATTTGCACATTGTCTTTGTTTTTAAGCATCCTAGCGCAAAGTAAGATCTGTAATACTTCTGCCTTTAATATTCCATAACGGAAAAATCCTTTTTCATCGTCTGCGTTGGCATAGCGGATCAAACGTGAGAAACGAACAAACAGATCTTGTCTGATCAACATCTCTAGATAACCACGATGAACCTTGCTTTCATTGACATTGGCTAAGCAATCCTTGTAGTGTGTCTGATTCTTTAGATAAGCAGCGATCTCTGGTATTGATTTTTTATTGATCAGCGCTTGATAGTCTTCCTCAGTCAATCGTTTACCATACATGGCCTTAGCTTTTGTCATTATTGCGTTATTGGTTGCGTTACTCATTTCATATCTTTAGAGAATTATTCACTAATTCATCTATCCAATTTTCTTTGTTTTCTTTATAAAGACGTATTAAACGGTCGCTAGCTTCTTGATATTCACGATGATTATCATCAGCTGCGGACTTTATATGATCGTCAAGTTTTATCTTTTCCTGAATAACTCTTTTTTTGACTTCTTCCCATGTTGCATCAGCGATATTCTTTTTATCTTCAACGACTTTCTTTTTTGAATCCACTTTAGCTTGATGAGCTTTTTCAATCTTGGCTCTGAGCTTTTCGTCTTGTTCGACCAAGTCTTTGATCTGTTTTTCTAATACCATCATTCGCCCTCCTTACAACTTTACGATTATATACCTTATTACTATATATTTCAAATCGAATTTCA
>CAZCSQ010000047.1:0-9232 GCA_964501425.1 uncultured Erysipelotrichaceae bacterium | reverse complement strand
AATCTTGACCCAAATGCAATTAATAAGAAGCAGATACGTCGATTTATACGTAAATATGGAGACAATATCTGTGCGCTGAAACTTCGTCAAAGCAAAGAAATTTCTAAAGAATTTGGTTTGGCACCGTTAAAGTCGACACGTGTGCTTGCTGATGAACTCAATGTTCGGCTCATTGTACACGTAACCAATTCACCTGGAGAAATAAAAGAAACATTAGATCTATTACGAGAAGGCGACATATTCTGTCACGTTTTCCACGGCAAGGGCAAATCGATTCTCAGCAAAGACGGCAAGGTATTGCCGGAAATTTATGCAGCACGTGATAGAGGCGTATTGTTTGATGCGGCTCACGGAGGAAATCAGTTTTCTAACCATGTTGCTCGCACGGCAATAGATGAGGGCTTTCATCCAGATTTTATTTCGTCGGACATATCTTTAAAGACCATGTATCGTTCGCCGCTCTTTTCTATGGGAAAGGTAATATCCAAATTTCTCAATTTTGGAATAAACGTAGAAGAACTTATTTCTATAGTTACCGTTAATCCAGCGAAATGGCTTGGGCTTGAAAAAGAAATTGGAGCACTTACTCCTGGAATGTGTGCAGATGTTGCCATAATGCGTATTTTTGAAAAAGAAACCTCTTTTGATGATTCCCATGGCGATGTGTTCAAGGGGAAGACTTTGTTGCGTACGGAAATGACAGTGCGTGAAGGTGTAACTGTTTTCCGACAGCTTGGGTTTTAGTTCATCTAATAATATCTAGGTAAAGAGAGGTGCCAACATGAATAAACTAGGACAATTGGCAGATTTTATCAGTAGTCTTCAAATTAAGAATGTTCCCTTTGAAGTCAGAGAAATAGCTGCTTTGCGTATTCTAGATTTGGTTGGAGTTGCGGTAGGCGCATCACAAAATCCACTTCTTAAGGAAATACGCAACACATATATTTCCTTGGCGGAGCAAGGCTACAGAACTAGCATCTGGGGAGGGGACAGGAGTAGCCTGTTAACTTCTGTGTTTTTAAATGCGATGTCAGGTCACTTTCTGGAATTAGATGATGTGCACATAAAATCAAAAACACACATCGGAACGGTCGTTGTCCCTGCGGCTTGGGGGGTAACAGAATACTTAGGAAAAAGTGGAGAAGATCTGCTCTTAGCTGTGGTCTGTGGGTATGAAGCAATGTCTAGGATAGGAGTTGCGCTAGGTGTCTCCAGCCACAGGAATAAAGGCTGGCATGTAACGTCCACGGCAGGTACTTTTGGGGCTGCAGCTGCATGTGCAAAACTGCTTGGTTTAAGTGTAGATCAGACAATCTCTGCACTTGGAATGGCAGGTACTCAATCTTTTGGCCTGTGGGCCTTTTTAGAAAGCGGCGCTAACAGTAAAACCCTCCATCCTGCAAGAGCTTCTGTTTCAGGTTGTGAGGCGGCTTGGTTGGCAAAATCCGGAATGATAGGACCAAATAAGATTCTTGACGCTGATGATGGTGGTCTGCTTCGTGCTATGTCAGATGAACCTAGTCTTGAACAAGTATCTAAAGATCTTGGAAAAACATGGCAAATTAAATACATGGACAACAAGCCATATCCATGTTGTCGCAGTACTCATTGTGCAATTGACGCAGCCCTAACCTTACAAAAAAACAACAATATACCTACTGATCAAATTGAATCGATAGAAGTTGGAACCTATTTAGTAGGTAATAAGCAATGTGGAGTGAGTGATACCAGCAGAAATCCGCAAACGCCAGTGCATGCTAAATTTTCCACTCCATACACAGTCGCCTGTGCTCTGATGAATGGCAGTGTTTCATTGGATGATTTTACACCAGCAGCAATATCACGTACTGATGTAAGAACCTTATTGCGCAAGGTTTCTGTAGTTACAGAAGATAAATATACGAAAATGTACCCCGATCACTGGGGGTGCCGTGTGGTGATACATGACGCCTTTGGACAAACATGGGAAACAGAGATACTTGATGCATCTGGAAGCGTAAATAAACCTTTAACGACGGAACAAATCATAATTAAGACTGAAAATTTAATTAAGCCGGTTTTTCCAGGCCAATATTCCGATATTGTTAATAAAGTTTTATCAATTACGTCTCAGAAAAGATTGCCAGAACTGGCCATCACGACAGACAGGGATGAAAAGAAATGACAATAATTAGAGTCCCGTACGGGAAATCTTACCAAGAGGCTTATGTCTCTGATGACGTTGAGTTGCAGATCGTAGAACAGAAATGCAACCCAATATCTGCTACATCCGGTGAGCTTATTGCTAGCGCACTGGATAACCCTATTGGAACGAAGCGCCTTGAAGAGATGGTAGGACCTAATAGCAAAGTTGTTATAATTGTTAATGATCATACTAGGCCGGGGCCGAATGCCGAGTTAGT
The DNA here is from genome assembly GCA_964501425.1 of uncultured Erysipelotrichaceae bacterium. GTDB lineage: Bacteria > Bacillota_I > Bacilli_A > Erysipelotrichales > Erysipelotrichaceae > JAQUCI01. The sequence goes on along the minus strand of CAZCSQ010000047.1, from coordinate 6,830 downwards.
TGATATGATAATGAGACGTTTAGAAAAAGCCAATGTCCCCGAGGATAGTATCCGATTCGTAATTGCCACTGGAAGTCACAGAGCTTGCACAGATAAGGAATTAGATTTTATTTTGGGTGCAGAATATCATAGGCGTATAAAAACTCGCAACCACGATTGTTTGGATGGGGACCATGTTTATTTGGGGACAACGAAATCTGGCCTTCCTATATGGATAGATCGTTGGGTAGCAGAAGCAGATTTTATTATCACTACAGGTTTGATTGCCCCTCACCATGCAGCCGGATTCAGCGGGGGCCGTAAGAGTATTGTTCCTGGAGTATCAGCGATTGATACTTTGAAAAAACATCACTCCTTGCCGATACGGCCATACGAACCTGCAATGGGTTTTTTTGAGGAAAACCCTTTTCATTTAACAGCTTTGGAAGGGGCAAAATTGGTCAATGTCCGGTTTATCGTTAATGTAGTTCAAAATGCCGAAAAACGTGATATTGCTTGTGTTGCTGGCGACATGGAATTAGCACATGAAGCAGGTGTAAAAATATGCCGGCAAAGTAATTGCGTCGAAATATCAAATCTGTCTGACATTGTTATTACCAGTCCCGGTGGATATCCAAGAGACTGTAATTTGTATCAATCGCAAAAAGCCCTTTCTGTAGCTGAGGTTTTTGCGAAAAAAAATGAATGTACCTTTATTTTATGTGCGCAGGCTGAAGACGGTATTGGTGAAGGTGTATTTAAAGAATGGTTGAAAGATGCTAAGACACCGCAGGAAGTAATTGATCGTTTTAGAAAAGAAGGGTTTACAGTCGGCAACAATAAAGCATTTATGTATGCACGTGCTTTATTGAAGGGTAAGGTGGTTATAGTTAGCGACATGCTTGATCAAGAAGAATTGCATCAGATGAAATTGGGATGGGCCCCCACGCTGCAGGTTGCGCTGGACAATATACTTGCCGATGGGAAAAAGCATAGTATCACGGTATTGCCAAAAGCAATAAGCATTATCCCGACGCTACCTTCTGAACTTTAATAATTAAACAATACTTACGACAAGTAGACCACAATAGTACATCGGGTGAAATCGACAAGAAATGAGGGGGTATTCTAGTGGAAGAAAAATATATCTCAGCAGACTTATTAGTAAATATGGCAACTAAAATGTTTATAGCCGAAGGGCTTAGAAACGAAGATGCCCAAACAATTGCCATGGATCTTGTAGCTGCTGATCTGAGAGGGCTGGCATCACACGGGGTTTCACGTATCCCCATGTATTTAAGTCGTATTCGCCTTGGTTTGGTAACACCTCGACCCGATATAAAGGTTACTAAAGTCGCTCCTGCTGCAATCCTTATAGACGGAGATAACGGAATGGGTTTTCTTGCCTCCCATAAGGCTGTAAAAGTTGGTGTTGGGCTTGCCGAAGAGACTGGGATCGCGATTGTTGGAGTGCGTCGCAGTACCCATTTTGGCATGTCTGCCTGCTATGTACAGCAGGCAATTGACTCAGGATATGTTTCTTTGGTATTTACAAATTCATCTCCTGCTCTGCCTCCTATTGGAGCAAGAGTTGCATTTCTGGGAGCAGCCCCTTTTGCCGCTGGAATCCCAGGAGGAAATGAATCTCCTCCTTATCTGCTTGACATGGCCATGACGGTGATTGCAAGAGGGAAGATTCGTGTAGCTGCTAAAAATAATGAACCTATCCCGCTTGGACTTGCTCTTGATTCCGAGGGGAAGCCAACAACGGATGCAGCAAAGGCATTTGCAGGCGTCTGCCTGCCGTTTGGCGGTGCAAAGGGCGCAGGGCTTGCCATGTTGATGGACTTGATTTGCGGACTCTTTACAGGGGCTAATTATGGTGGAGACGTTAAGAGTCTCTATTTTGACCAGAGCGAACCACAGAATGTTGGACATACGTTTATTCTTATAAAACCGAACCTGTTTATCTCCAATGAAGAACTTAGAGCAAGAATGGATGAGTTTTACCACCGCTTGATAAATCTTCCTAAAGCGGATGGCGCTGAACGTATATTTATGCCTGGGCAGCGTGAATCCGAACTCGCAGTTCAGCGTAGAGTAACAGGAGTTCCTATATCAAAAAATATACTTGCTGACCTCAAAGAAGTTGCAGACAAGTATAATCTTTCTATGCCAGAAATTTTTGGTTAAAGGCCATGAGACTCTGTTTCCCTGTTTCTTCACCGGAGAGCGACGTAAACATTATGGCGATGTCGGGTGATTTTGAAGACAACGTAAAGTACCTTGCAGGCCTGGGTTATGATGGAATAGAACTTATGATAAGGTCCCCGTCTATATACCTTGTGGAATTTGCAGCCAAGATGACTGAAAGATATCATATGGAGATAGCTGCCGTAGGCGTGACGCCTATTGTGGTGTATGACAAGCTTTACATTTCATCTCCATCTAATCTAGTTCGGGACAAAGCGCTGGAAACAGCTTATAAAGTAATCGACTTTGCTTCAGCGCTTAGAGCACCGTTTTGTATAGGCAGTTTTAGAGGTAGGATAAGCAACGATTCCGGGAACGAACTTGATGATGCGATGACCGCTTTTAAAAATATTAATAACTATGCAAAGAGCAAAAGTGTTAAAGTCCTTGTAGAACCGCAAGGGAAGTCTAACTCAAATTATATGAATACATTTGCTGAAGCTGAAGAATTTAAGGCTATCAGCGGCTGCGATAATTTGGAATTTATCTTTGACATGTTTCACGCAGACAACAACGAATTGGACATGTTTGAGACTTTAAAGGCAAAGAGTAAAGACATAAGTTTAATACACTCTTCGGATAGGAAACGTGCACAACTGGGGCAGGACACGATGCCTATAGATAAGATTTTTGCAGTACTTAAGACAGTTAAGTATAGTGGATGGGTATCTACGGAAATCAAACAATATCCCGACAGTAAAACGGCTGCCAGACTCTCTTACGAATATCTTGATCGTATGAGAAAAACAACGTGACAGAAAAGGAGCGATACAACATGAACTTATGTTTTATGGGACTTGGCACGATGGGTAAACCGATGGCTCTCAATATGGCTAAGCGAGAAGATGCTCTCATGGTATTTGACATACTTGATAAGGCCTTTGACGATTTCAGTGGAATAAAAGCAAAGACAACCACGTCACTACCAGAGGCGGCAAAGAATGATATCGTCTTCCTTTGTTTGCCAAACAGTTCTGTGGTGGAGAAAGTATGCTTCGGAGAGAAAGGGCTTATCGCAATGATGCAAAAAGGCGCTGTCCTGGTAGACTTTAGCACGATCAAACATAGCACTGCTTTAGAAACTGCCAGAAAATGCGAAACTGCCGGAATAAGATATATGGACGCTCCAGTATCAGGAATGGAAGCCAGAGCTAAAGATGGTACTCTGACTGTTATGTGCGGCGGTAGTAAAGAACTATTTGACGAGTTGTATACATATTTTGAGAGTATTGGTAATAATATAGTATACATGGGAGCGAACGGCAGCGGACAACTCGCTAAACTAATTAATCAGCTTCTATTTGATATTAATGTTGCGGCGCTTGCGGAGATACTGCCGATGGCGGTGCATATGGGGCTCGACCCGGAAAAGATCGGCAACATTATCAACAGTGGAACTGGTCGTAGCTACGCATCCGAGTTTTTCATCCCCAGAGCGCTGGACGGAGATTTTTCTGAGGGATACGCGCTCCAAAATGCCTACAAGGATCTTGTTAGCGCGGCGGAACTTGGCGCGGAAGAAGTCATTGCCTTGCCGATACTTGGAGCAGCTACGACAACATATCAAATGGCCCTTCGTAAAGGATACGCTAAAGAAAACAAAAGCGCTATGATGAAGGTATATGAAGAACTTCTTGGCGTTCAATTCAGGAAGAAAGCGTAAAAACAAATGAAAGCTGATACGAACTCCTCTGAGGCTTACTATATCGGATTGATGAACGCAGTTGGTTTTAGAAACAAAGATATCGACAAACCTCTGATAGGTATCGTCAACTCGTGGAACGAAGTGAACCCCGGCCATAAACCACTGAGGGAGCTTGCGGAACGTGTAAAGGAAGGTGTCTGGGCAAACGGCGGGACGCCTGCCGAATTTAACGTCCCGGCTCCATGTGACGGTATGGCGCAGATACGCGGAATGCAGTATGTACTTCCTCAAAGAGATCTCATTGCCGCGTCGATAGAATCTATGGTACATGCGCACGGCTTCGACGGACTAATATTTCTATGCTCGTGTGACAAGATCATTCCCGGAATGCTAATGGCGGCCGCGGCTATAGATCTACCGTCTATTTTTCTTACTGCAGGCTCCATGCTTCCTTACGAGACAGATTGTGACATCTATGTTACGCCTGATCTCAAGGAATCAATAGGTATGATGGAAAAAGGTTCTATATCAGAAGATACCTTCCGCAGCTTCAAAGAAAATATCTGCTTTTCTTGCGGGACCTGCTCAATGTACGGAACGGCCAATACGATGGGGGTTTTTGCTGAGGTATTGGGCGTTGCGCCTTTTGACTCTACGACGCAATTGTTCTGCTCTTCGGCGAAAGCTAAGCAAGCCAGAGACGTTGGGGAACAAGTCGTTGAGCTAGTTAGAGAGGGAAAAACCTTCTCTCACTTTGTTACAGAAAGCTCATTTAGGAACGCAGTCATGCATGTCTCAGCAACCGGTGGATCGACGAACGCAGTCATACATTGCATAGCAATAGCAAAAATACTTGGACTGAAAATAGATTTGAAAGATTTTAACGATATTCAGTCAACGGTGCCCGTCATAGCGAAATTCAAACCTTCCTCAAAATACAACCTCTGGGATTATCAGAAGGCAGGAGGAGTGTGCGCGACTCTTTATGAGATAAAAGACTTCCTTGACACAAACACACAGCTTGTTATGGGTGGAACGTTAGATGATGCTCTTGGCGAAGGCGCGAAAACAAAACTTCCAGATGTCATTCATAGCAAAGAAAAAGCGTTGCATAAGGACGGATGCTTCTCTATTCTCTACGGCAACCTTGCTCCAAAAGGTTGTGTCGTTAAAAAAAGCGGAGTTGAACCTTCGATGTTTAAACACAGGGGGCCTGCAGTTGTTTTTGACTCAGAGGAAGATGTGCTTAAGCACATGAGAAGTGGAGATGTAAAAGAAGGTTGCGTGCTTGTGATACGTTATGAAGGACCGAAAGGCGGACCAGGGATGCGAGAGATGTCTATTCCTGCAGCTATTTTAGTTGGTATGGGGCTACACACCTCAGTAGCCATGATAACCGACGGGAGATTTTCGGGTGCGACACGAGGACCATGTGTGGGACACATCTCCCCCGAAGCGTGGGATGGTGGTCCTATTGCCTGTGTGAGAAACGGAGATATTATTTCAATAGACCTAAATGCAAATACGATAAACCTTGAAGTCAATGAAGAAGAGTTGGGAAAAAGGGAAAAGGATATAGTAAGACCGGATCATCCAGCGGAACACGTTCTCAAAGCTTATAGGAATTCAGTCGACGGGGCTGAAAACGGTGCGCTTTGGCTATATTGACGCTAATATTATGCGCGACATGTTTGTATATTTAATACGGGTTTATTTTTCTAGTAGTGTAATCCAATGGGAAAAATTTTAGCTTTCTCTTTTACATTCATGATTGGAATATGTGGCTATTACATTTTCAAGTTTCTTAAGATACCTAATCCATCGTTATTAGGGGCAATATTTGCAACGGGGATACTGAACATAACAGGATACTATCCAGAGTTCCACGTATGGCCGGTATCGTTTGCAGCAAATGTTGTTATTGGTATGATGCTTGGTCGCCAGATAGATAGAAATTTCTTAAAAAGAGTAAGAGAACTTTTTATTCCGGTTATCTCTACTGCGGCTGGAATGGTTATTCTCTCTCTTGTATGTGGGATGACCTTTTTTAAACTCGCACTAGTTTCTATGAGGACTGCACTTATTGCATCATCAGCTGGTGGAATAGCTGAAATGATGGTTTTTGGACTATCAGTTGGCGCTGATATCCCTGTCATTGCGACGGTTCAGATTTTTAGGGTTGTCATTTTCCTTACGCTTATCCCGTTTATTTCTTTTTTTGATAAGAAAAGTAAAAATAGAAATATATTGGAGAAAATTAACACTGAGCTGAAAGAGCCCGTACTTTTTAGGGGTAAAGACTATATACCGTTAATAGTAATTTCCTTAATAGGAGCAACGCTTGCTCATCATTGTCACATTCCTGCTGGAGCAATGATAGGCGCTATGCTGGCGTCTGGTATATTTGCTATTTTGATAAAACGTACGTATTCCTATACGCCTAACCTGGGTGTAGTAGCCCAGATAGGACTTGGGGTGGTAATTGGAAATAGCATAACGCCAAATGTAATATTACAGCTTCGCTTCGTATTACTTCCAACAATAGTAACAACGATTGTCATGCTTTTATGCTGCATTGCTATAGCGCTAATCCTGCAGCGCGTTACAGGCTGGAGCATTACAACCTGTCTATTGTGTGCGGCACCCGCCGGCTTAAGCCAGATAGCCGTTTATTCTGAAGAAATTGGGGCTGATTCATTTACTACAGCTGTCTTCCACACTGTTAGATTGACAACGATAGTTCTGGTTTATCCATGGATTATTTTGATCGTGTCATAAGTTTTGATTTTATGAAGATTTGTACCCCTTGTTACCATCTAAAGCCTGATAAGTTGTTGCTATGCTTAAGTCGCGAATTAACTTTAAGAAACAAGAAGAAACAGTAGTAAGTAAATAGTGGGACTGAAAATCCGTGTGTCCCCAGTTCAATTCTGGGTCCCGCCACCAGTAACTT
>CAZCSQ010000046.1:0-9532 GCA_964501425.1 uncultured Erysipelotrichaceae bacterium | reverse complement strand
TCATTGTTGGTGGTGGCGTTATTGGTTGTGAACTAGCAACTTATTTTTATCAATTAGGGCATCAGGTTACGATCATTGAATTAGCTAATCGGATCTTAAGTACGATCGAGCGGGAATTAGCCAGTAATTTACAAATGATCCTAAAGAAAAACAAGGTGAATATCATCACCGACGCAAAACTCCATCAGATCAGTCAAGATCAAGATCGACTGGTATGTACCTACACGCAAAATGATGAAGAAAAACAACTTAGTACTGAAGCCATTATCTTCTCGATAGGTAGAAAACCCAATACTGAAGATCTTAACTTAGAGAAGCTACAGATCACTATTGATCGTGGTTATATCAAGGTAAATGAAAACTATCAAACAAATATCCCTAATATCTATGCGATCGGTGATGTTAATGGTGGTGTCCAATTAGCCCATGTGGCATCTAGCCAGGGAATCGATTGTATCATGCATATCGTAGATAAACCTCTGCACTATCAAGGTAAAAGTGTTCCCTATTGTATTTACACTAATCCTGAGATTGCCTACGTAGGACTTAGTGAAGACAAGGCTAAAGAATTAAAGCTTGATTATCAAGTAAGTAAATTCATTACTAGTAATAATGGTCGTTATCTAATTGAAAACAATGATCGTGGTTTTGTGAAAGTTATCTTTGTGGATGATGTGATCAAAGGGGCGTCACTTTTTATGGATCAAGCTACGGAATATATTGTATACTTCGCCAATGCGATTGATAATAAATTAACTTATAAACAACTTACTGAAGTTATCTTTCCTCATCCCACGATCAGTGAAAGCATCAAGGAAGCCCTTGAAAACATTCATGATCAAGCGATCCATGTTGCGCCACTTAAGCGTTGAATATTAACTTAGTATTACCTATAATTTAAGTAGTAAGTAAAAATTAAAATAAGGAGTCATATGGAAAAGAAAACACCGCTTTACCAACAACACCTCAACGCTAACGGCAAGGTTGTCCCTTTCGCTGGTTTTTTACTACCTGTGCAATATAGTGAAGGCATCATTAGTGAACATCGACTTGTGCGAAACCAAGTGGGTATCTTTGATGTTTCACACATGGGCGAGTTTACCTTAAAAGGACCAAGCGCTTTAGCTAATCTCAATTATCTATTAAGTAATGATCACACCACCATGGTAAATGGTCAAATTCGTTATAGTTTACTGTGTTATGAAAACGGGACAACCGTAGATGATCTTTTGGTCTATAAAAAAGCGGAAGATGATTATCTTTTAGTAGTAAACGCTTCGAATATTCAAAAAGATTATGAGTGGATCAAAGATCATCTATTTGATGATGTCTGTTTGGAAAATATCAGTGACCAGATTGCCCAGATTGCCATTCAAGGTCCTAAAGCCTTACAGGTAATTACCAAACTAACTGCTAATTTCCCCTTTAAAAACTACAGTTTCACAGAAGATGTTGATCTATCTGGTATTAATTGTCTATTATCACGGACTGGTTATACTGGTGAAGATGGATTTGAAATATATTGTGATCCCAAAGACGCTGAAAAACTGTGGTGTTTATTACTTGAAACCGGCAAAGATGAAGGTATTAGACCATGTGGTCTTGGAGCACGTGATACTTTGCGGCTTGAAGCAGCTATGCCTTTGTATGGTCATGAACTAAGTGATCAGATCACCCCGCTTGAAAGTAATCTAAAATACTTTGTAAAAACGGATAAGGACTTCATTGGAAAAGACGCGTTACTGATCGAACCAAAACGACAACGAGTTGGTTTTGTGTTGCAACAGCGTGGTATTGCCAGAGAAAACTGTGATGTTTACTTAGATGATGAGCTTGTTGGTCAAACCACAAGTGGTACCTTTAGTCCAACTCTTGAAGGAGCAATTGCCATGGCCTTGCTTAATAAAGATAAGATAGATCCAGATAAGATCTATGAGATTGATGTCCGTGGACGTAAACTTAAGGCAAAACTTACGGCTTTGCCTTTCTATAAAAGAAAGAAAGAGGAAATAAAATGAACTTACCAAAAGAGCTTAGTTACACAAAGACCCATGAATGGGTAAAATGGTTAGATGAGACCACCGTCTTAGTCGGAATTACCGACCATGCCCAAGAATCTTTGGGCGATATCGTTTTCATCAATTTACCAGAGATCGATCAACAACTCACAAAGGAATCTGCTTTTGGTGATGTAGAATCTGTCAAAGCCGTCAGTGAAGTCTATTCTCCTGTTAGTGGTAAAGTAACCAAGATCAACGAAGCTATCTTAGATAGTCCTGAAAAAGTTAACCAAGATCCTTATGGTAGTTGGTTTATGGAAGTATCTGAAATTAGTGATAAGACGGCTTTATTAACTAGTGAACAGTACCAGTCAGTCATTACTGAGGAATAATAATGAGCTCATATGTCGTAAATACCAAACTGCAACAACAAGAGATGTTAAAAGAACTTGGTTATGATTCCTTTAACGCTCTGTTTGTAAGTACTGGTATCAAAAAGCAACTTGACACTGAATTAGCGCTTCCTCAAGGCGCAAGTGAGCTTGAAGTATATCAAGAGCTTAAAGCCTTATCGATGACTAACAAGGTCTATCCTTTGATCTTTAGAGGAGCGGGTGCTTATCGTCACTATATCCCAAGTGTAGTAAGACATATCACAAGTCGTGAAGAATTTGTGAGTGCCTACACACCCTATCAAGCTGAGATCAGTCAAGGTATCTTGCAAGCTATTTTTGAATATCAAACAATGATCTGTGAATTAACAGGGATGGATGTTAGTAATGCGTCTGTTTATGATGGGGCCAGCGCTACCGCTGAGGCCATCAATATGTGTGTTGATAAAGATCATGATCAAGTCTTATTAAGCGATAGCTTAAATCCTGAAGTCTTAGCTACGGTTAAGACTTACTATCAATTCGCTGATCTAGCTTTCTCTTTGATCGCTAATCAAGATGGTGTGATCGATCATGATAGTCTAAAAAGATTAGTCAGTGATAAGACGGCTTGTATTGTGCTTGGCTATCCCAATTATTATGGTTGTATTGAAGATATTCAAACGATCAAAAACCTCTACCCCGCGATTAAGCTGATCGTCGTTACTTATCCTATCAGTTTAGGGATCTTAGAAAGTCCTGGGGCACTTGGCGCCGATATCGTTGTTGGTGAAGGTCAACCCTTGGGCATGCCTTTATCATTTGGTGGTCCATATCTTGGCTTTATGGCAACCAAAGATAATTTAGTTAGAAGATTACCTGGTCGTATTGTTGGTCAAACAGTCGATCTATTGGGTCAACGGGCTTTTACTTTAACACTACAGGCTCGTGAACAACATATAAGACGTGAAAAAGCCAGTAGTAGTATCTGTACCAATCAAGCACTATGTGCTTTAACCAGTGCGGTGTATCTTAGTGCCTTAGGTCCAAATGGCTTAGCGGAAGTAGCTGATGCCTGTTTTCAAAATGCTCATTATCTAGCTGAGAAACTAACCGAGATCGGCTTTAAACTAGTCTATAAAACCACATTCTTCAATGAGTTTGTGACTTATAGTCCATTTAATACTAAACAACTTGATAAAGCATTAGCTAAAAAAGATATCTTAGGTGGTTATCCACTTGATGATTATCGGATCTTGTGGTGCGCAACTGAACTAACCGATAAAGCCGCGATCGATCATTTAATTGAGACGATCAAGGAGGTCAACTAATGGATAAATTGATCTTTGAAAGAAGTGTCAGTGGTCGTCGCTGTGCGCGCTTACCAAAAGACCAGATCACAAATTACCAACTTGATCAACGTTTTATGCGTAAACAAAAACCACAACTTCCGGAAATAGCTGAGGTCGATCTAGTTAGACATTACATTAATCTTAGTAAGAAAGCGTATGGCGTCGATAATGGGTTTTATCCTCTTGGCTCTTGTACGATGAAGTATAATCCTAAAGTAAATGAGGATGTCGCTAGCCTAGAAGGCTTTTATGATCTTCATCCTCTTCAAGACGTGCAATCTGTCAAAGGAGCATTAGAGGTCATTACCCAACTAAGTGAGAACCTTTGTGTTATCACTGGCATGGATGGTTTTACTTTACAACCTGCAGCTGGTGCTCATGGTGAGTTTACCGGTCTATTAATGATCAAAGCTTATCATCAAAATAACTTAGAAACTAAGCGACACAAGATCATCATTCCTGATTCCGCTCATGGGACCAATCCTGCCTCAGCCGCAATGGTTGGCTATACGATCGTTTCAGTTAAATCAAACGCTCAAGGTGGAATCGATATTGAAGCCTTGAAAGCCTTAGTAGATGATGAAACCGCAGGTTTGATGCTAACAAATCCCAATACGCTTGGCTTATTTGATGAAAACATCAATGAGATTACCAAGATCATGCATGATCATGGAGCTTTAGTCTATTATGATGGAGCTAACCTTAATGCGATCATGGGTATCTGTCGTCCTGGTGATATGGGCTTTGATATCGTTCATTTAAACTTACATAAGACCTTCTCAACCCCCCATGGTGGTGGAGGTCCTGGTAGTGGTCCAATTGGTTGTAAAGCCTATCTTACCCCCTATCTTCCCCAACCCTTAGTCAAAGATGGTAAGTGGGATAGTTCATCTGAATTATCCATTGGTCAAATACGTAGTTTCTATGGTAATTTCTTAGTTTATCTAAGAGCCTTGACCTATATTAAAGTCTTAGGTAGTGATGGTCTTAAAGAAGTCAGTGAAAACGCTGTCTTAAACGCTAATTACCTAATGGAGAAACTAAGACATAATTATCATTTGCCTTATCAAAGAGCCTGTATGCATGAGTTTGTTATATCGATTAGTGATATTAAAAATAAGTATCATGTATCAGCGATGGATATCGCTAAATCGCTATTAGATCATGGTATTCATCCACCAACAATGTATTTCCCACTGATCGTTTCAGAAGCGCTAATGTTTGAACCTACGGAAACAGAAAGTAAAGAAACACTAGATGAGGTGATAATGATCATGAATGAACTATTTGAAGATATCAAAAATGATCCAGATAAACTAAGACTAGCTCCACAAACAACACCGATCACAAGGACCGATGATGTCCAAGCAGCTCGTCATCCAATATTGAGATACAAGTTTTAACAAGAAGGAGGTAAGTGATGATCAAAGTAGGAACGATTGGTACTGGCTTTATCGTTGATTGGTTTTTAACATCCGTCAAAGATAATGAAGGTATTGAGTGTCAAGCGGTGTATTCACGCACCAAAGAAAAAGGTGAAGCGTTAGCAGTTAAATACGATGTAAGTAAAGTCTATACTGATCTAGATGAAATGTTAGATGATCCTGAGCTAAACTTTATCTATGTGGCCGCTCCTAATAGCTTACATTATGAATACACCTTAAAAAGCTTACTCAAGGGTAAAAATGTGATCTTAGAAAAGCCCTTTACTGAAACCGCTATTCAAGCTGAAAAGTTAAGTAAACTAGCTAAAGAAAACAAACTATTTCTATTTGAAGCCATCACTACCCTATACATGCCTAACTATCTATTGATCAAAGAAAAGTTAAATGAAATAGGCCGTATTAGGATGGTCCAATGTAATTTCTCCCAATACTCATCTCGTTATGATAAGTTATTAAATAACGAAATGACTAATGTATTTGATCCAAGCTTTGCGGGTGGCTGCTTAGTTGATCTTAACATCTATAACCTACATTTCTGTTGTGGATTATTTGGGATACCCGATAAGATCAACTACTACGCTAATAAGTGGGAAAACGGCATTGATACCTCGGGAATCTTGATCTTAACTTATCCTGATTTCTTCTGTAGCTTAGTCGCAGCTAAAGATAGTAGTTCGGCTAATATTACTCAAATCCAAGGTGAAAAAGGTTATATTCAAGTTAATCGCGAAGTTAGTATGTGTCGTGATGTAATGATCAAGACAAAAGACAGTGAAAACCACTTTGAACTACAAGATAAGATGATTTCCTTATATTATGAAGTCAAAGAGTTTGTGAAGTTATATAAAGCTCAGGATTATCAGACGTGTTATCAAGCTTTGGATTATTCTTGTAAAGTAGTCAAGCTTTTAGAACAAGCTCGAGCAGATGCCGGTATTAACTATCGCTAACAACTTAAATCCTTGAACAGTATCAAGGATTTTTTATTGATCAATGTGTCAAGATCCCATTAATATTGTATAATAGAAAGACCAATTAGGAGACCATATGAATATAAGTCAAGCATTAGCCAATGAATTAAAAATAACCCAAAAACAAGTCAATAACGTTATTGAATTACTTAGTGAGGATAATACCATTCCTTTTATCGCTCGTTATCGTAAAGAAGTAACGGGAGGACTTGATGATGAAGTATTACGTAATCTCCATGAGCGATTACAGTTTTACTTATCCCTTGAAGCTAAACGAGCAGATGTTATCCGTCTGATCAGTGAACAAGGTAATATGAATGATGAATTAGCTTTGATGATCGAAAAAGCACAAAGTATTACAGAACTTGATGATATCTATCGTCCATATCGACCAAAAAGAAGAACAAGAGCGACGATCGCTAAAGAAAAAGGTTTAGAACCATTAGCTTTAGCTATCTTAAAACAAGATTCATCTTTTGATCCTAAAGAAGCCGCACAAAGCTATATCGATCCTGATAAACAAGTTAATACGATAGAGGAAGCATTGAATCTAGCCATGGATATCATCGCGGAGATCATCGCTGATGATGCCAATTACCGTAAAGCAATCCGTAAGTATACATATGATAAAGGTTTAGTTAAAACCAAAAATAAACAAGATGAAGATAGTGTTTATCGTCTTTACTATGATTATCAAGAACCAGTCTCTAAGATTGTCAGTCATCGACTACTCGCGATCAATCGTGGTGAAAAGGAAGGCTTTTTAAGTGTTAAAGTGGATATTGATGAGCAATGGATCATCACCTATCTCAGTGATCGGATCATCCGTAATCGTAACTCTAAATGTGCACCATATTTAATACAAACGATTGAAGATAGTTATAAAAGGCTTATATCGAATTCCATTCAAACGGAAATTCGCAATCAATTAACAACTCAAAGTGAAGAACAAGCAATTCAAGTCTTTAAAGAAAACTTACGAAGTCTTTTACTTACACCCCCGGTTCATAATACCGTTGTCATGGGTTTTGATCCTGCTTATCGTACAGGTTGTAAGATTGCGGTCGTTGATAGTTTAGGAAATGTTTTAGCAACAACGGTTGTCTATCCGACCCCACCTCAAAGTAAGCTTGATGAAGCTTCTCAACAATTACACAAATTGATCAGTGACCACCACGTAGATATTATCTCAATCGGTAATGGTACAGCAAGTAAGGAAAGTGAAATCTTTGTGGCAGAACTGATCAAAGAAACACCCCATCCTGTCTCATATATCATGACTAATGAAGCTGGAGCTTCTGTCTACTCAGCTTCAAAATTAGCCCAAGATGAATTACCTAAATTAGATGTATCATTAAGAAGTGCGGTATCTATTGCCAGACGCCTCCAAGATCCCTTAGCGGAGCTGGTTAAGATCGATCCCAAAGCCATCGGTGTTGGTCAATACCAACATGATATGCAAGGTAAACAACTAAGTACTTCTCTTGATGGTGTTGTGGAAAGTTGTGTTAACGCTGTTGGCGCTGAATTAAACAGTGCCTCAAAAGCCCTTTTAAGTCATATTGCCGGAATCAATGCCAAGGTAGCCGATAAGATCGTTGATTATCGAGTGAAGACACCCTTTAAAAGCCGTTTTGACCTATTGAAAGTTCCTGGTATCAAAGATAAGACCTTTACCCAATGTGCTGGTTTTTTACGCGTATACGCCAGTGATGAGTTTCTCGATAATACCGCTGTTCATCCTGAATCATATGATCTAACCAAAGCCTTATTGGCAAAGCTTGGTTATAGTATCTTGGATGTTAAAGAACATAAACTACAAGAGATCGATAATAAGATCACCATGTATGGCTTAGAAAAACTAGCTAAAGAACTCAACACCGGCGTATTGACTTTAAATACCTTAGTCCTTGAACTAAAAAAACCCGGAAGAGATCCGCGTGATGAACTACCTAAACCCATCTTAAGAACGGATATCTTAGATATTACTTATCTAAAGCCGGGAATGGTTTTAACTGGTACAGTCCGTAACGTCGCTGATTTCGGTGCTTTTGTGGATATTGGCGTTCACCAAGATGGCTTAGTACATATTTCTAAACTATCTAAAAACTTCGTTAAAAGAGCACTAGATGTTGTAAAGGTTGGAGATATCATTAAAGTACGAGTACTTGAAGTTGATGTTGATAAGAAAAGGATCTCACTTGAGAGTGTCTTTGATTAGACACAACATATAAATATATTACTATTTTATTTCGACAATATAGGACATCTTTTCGCTGGTAGTTGAAAGTAACAATACTTTGTTTTCATCAATCCGTCGATAAGCAATGATGTCTTGTGGCTCTGATACAATTTTAGTAACTGAAAAAAGACTGTTGACATAAGAAGTTAACAGTCTGATAAATAAACCCATTTATTTCTTAATCAGATATCAATTTAGTTTATTATTGGTACTGATTGTACGTTTTTTCCCACGCTTGAACATATAGAATGCAACAGTGAGAATCGCAATAGAAAAAAAAGCAGTAACTAAAAACAGAGTTGTATAATCATCAGTCTTATTATCATTGATCATACTTAAAGCAGTAGCTTGTGTAGTTAATACTATACCTCCACCACCATAGCATTCTTGATCACCACATTCTTCTTTGATTCTTTCTTGTAGCTCTATTGTTTTTTGTTTTAATTCTTTGATGATTGTGTTTGCTGTAGGCAATTGACGATAATCACTTACCTGTAGATAAGATGAATCTAAGGCATTACTGCCAAAGGGAATAATATACTCTTGACCATTCTTCTCATATACCATTAGATAATCATTGAAGAAGAAGTTTAAGGAATAGACTTTGTAATTTAGTTCTTCATTTTCATTATCACAGATTCTTTGCATGATCTGCTCAGCAGTTTGAAAGTTTTTAGCTAACCCACCAATCGACGTAACCTTAAAACCTCCATCTTGATTATCAACTTGAAGATATATACCAGCTTCACCATCTAGTAGAGTATAGAATGTGTAATAAGTAATATCTGAATCATAAATCATTGTTGACAAGCGTGTTTTATTATCAGTAAGCGCTTGATCAATATCAAGATCATACACGATACGTCCTTCGCTAATTACTAGATTATCAATATCCTTATTATCATCCATAAGCGAAGGATATTCGGATTCGATAAATTCCTTCGTATAAATAACTATCTCTTCATTGATTATTTTGCTAATCTCATTTAAATTGATGTTTTCATCTCTATCAGCTTGCGCCGGAATAGCAACTATTGGTAATATCAATATCGAAATAATTATGAGTACTATTATTTTTTTCATTATTGCCTCCTAATGAATGTTGTATAATGTTTGACTCCAATTATAATTAGTCGATGAATTCCCTACGA
>CAZCSQ010000045.1:0-9595 GCA_964501425.1 uncultured Erysipelotrichaceae bacterium | reverse complement strand
TATTTCTTTCATTTTATATCTAATACTCTATTTACATAGATTTATTTGTGATAATATTTACATATATATACGTGCATATTAATACAATATTAATAGGAGGAGAGCTGTATGGACAAAAATTCCTTCATCAAGCATGTCACCGAGTATTTAGAAGATCATAATATACCCTATCGACTTAATTTTAAGTCCGACATTTCCATTAATACTTCTTTTAAGAGTGAGGATGATCTAGAAAACGATGATGTTTTTTTGTTGATCGCTTTATTGATCGATGTGTCGAAAGGTACTGTATTAGCTTATGAGCGGGTAAGGTTAAACAATCAAGATATAACTGACCCTAGCGTATATGCCAATACAACGATTATGACAAGTATCGATAATGATACACTTCTTCCAATTGGCAAGATAATCGAGAAGATTGAAGCGATGGCGGTAGCGCTGGGCTTTAAGTTTGTTAAAACAAGTAGTTTGATCAATGCCCAGTATCCCGTAACTACCCCGATTAACAAGCAACCTATCAAACCGAAGAAGCCAATGGGATTGATCATCGTTGGCGTTGTTGCTTTAATAAGTGTTGCGGTCGTTATCGGCATATTGCTCAATAAAGATGGTAAGGATCCATCTTCTGATGGGCTTATATCCGATAATCCTACTTCAGAAGTAACTGATAGTGGAAATGATACGCCAACTGGTATTTCTGGTAGTTCTACTGACTCAGCTGTTGTCTCATCTGGTGTTGATGAAACAGATCTTGGCAACATCATGAATGGTCAATACTACTTCGCTACTGACAAATTTATTTTCTATTCAAGCTATGACACCAATGACAAAGCTCATATCTATTCTGCTAAAATAGATGGATCTGATCTTAAGCCAATATTTAATGGTTTTGGTTGGTCACTTGTCGTTATTGATGATTGGTTATATTTCTCGGGAAATCAAGGAGATGTGATTGATGGTACCTATCATATCTTTAGAATGAAATTAGATGGTTCATCAATTGAAAAGATCAATGATCGTTATAGCTATGGTATGTTTTTGTATGGTGATTATTTATACTATATGACAAGTAATGTAGATTATCCTGATTCGATGTCAATCGCTCGCTCAGCCCTTGATGGCTCAAATAAGGAAATCCTCTTTGATTACGGATATAATCCTTTGATCTATAAAGATCAACTATATTACTTTGATAATCAAGGAAATATGTATAGAACTGAGCCAGATGGATCTAATCCTGAAGTATTGATTCAAGCATCAGTAAGATCATATTCTATCAGTGGTGGTAAGATCATCTATAATGATTTTAGTAATAATATCAATGTCTGTGATCTAGATGGTAGTAATAATAAAGTCATCCGAAGCTCACAAGGTGTTGAAATACTTAATGTAAATGTCTATGGGGGTCGTGTATTCTTTTCCGAATACAATACCGAGTTTAACTATACAGCCTATGGTTATGACTACACTATTTTTAGTATTAAACTTGATGGAAGTGATGAAAGATCATTATTTACCAGTGTTTCATATGGTATCTATATGAATATCGTCAATGATAAGTTAATGTTAATGGATTATACACGTAGTGATTCAGGCATTATGAGTGCGATCATCAAAGTTATGAACCTTGATGGTTCAAACGTCAATGTCATGAATAGATAGACCAAAGACACAATAGATTATTTCTATTGTGTCCTTTTTATTAGATTATCAATAACAAGGGGGATAAAATGAGTACCTATAAAGATCTTACAATCTTACATTCCAACGATATGCATGGCGATTTTCTCGCTGAAGAAGTTGATTCTAACTTTATTGGTGGTGTTTCTTTACTATCGGGATATATCAACAAGATTCGTACAGAGATTCCAAATGTTCTTTATGCGATTGCGGGCGATATGTTTAGAGGTTCAATTATTGATAGTGAATTCAAAGGAGTATCAACAGTTGACATAATGAATATGTTAGCTCCCGATATTGTGACTCTTGGTAATCATGAATTGGATTATGGATTACCTCATCTATTATTTTTAGAGAAATGTACTAAGTTTCCGATTATCAATGCTAATCTTTTTATCAAGATGAACAATGCTCGCCTATTCAATTCACATAAGATCTTTCATGTGGATGGGATGAACATCCTCTTTATTGGGCTGGTTACTGAAGAAGTTATTGCTTCAACCAAGAGTGAGGGTGTAATTGGTACTTTGATCGATGTTGATGATGCGGTAAGTGAAGTTGGCAAGATTTGTAACTCTTATAAAACGACTGATATTGACTTAACTGTATTATTAACCCATATCGGCTTTGAAGCTGATAAACAATTAGCTGCTAAGCTTGATCCAAAATGGGGCGTTGATCTGATCATTGGAGGTCACAGCCATACTTTCTTAGATAGACCTGAGCAGATCAATGATATCTTGATCGTTCAAGCTGGTACTGGTACTGATATAATCGGACGATTTGATCTAAAGATTGATACTGACACCAATACGATCGCTTCTTATACATGGCAATGTGTTCCGATTGATAATAGTCATTGTCCAAAAGATGAAGCAATTGAAGAGATCATTTACTCATACAAAAATGAGACTGATCGTAAATATGGACGAATCGTAACGAAGTTCATCAAGAAACTAACCCATCCGCGTCGTGAACAAGAAACAGAACTAGGTAATCTATTAGCGGATGCTTTAAGAGATTCTTTAGGTATTGATATCGCCTTTTTAGCATCAGGAAGTATTCGAGGAACCTCTCTTGGTCCAATAGTCGATCTAAAAGCATTAATGGAAATATTTCCCTATGATGATGAGATATACATGTTTAAATGGAGCGGTAAGAGTTTAAGGAAGGCTATTCAATATTTACTTAGAGATGACTTCCTTAAAAATGAGACTGAATTCTATCAAGTACCCAAAAACGTAAAGATACAATATGATTTCAATACTAAAAAGATACTTAAGCTTGAAGTTAATAACGAAGAAGTAAGTGATGATCAAACATATGCGATAGCCCTTCAAAACTATCATGCCAATAATGTCGAAAACTTTTTTGGCTTAACTCATAATGAAGTGTTTGAGTTTGGTGATCGAAAATGTGTATCTACTTCCTGTTTTGATATCATGGAAGAGTATCTTAGAACCCATCAACATCTTGATCGAAATATTGAAGGAAGAATAGAAATCTTAAACCGACCATATTGATCAAATATTTACTGAGCGCTTTTTTGATGATAAGATATTACTTGAGATGATCAAGGGGATAACTTATGGCAAAAGAAAATGCACGATTTGAAAAGATATACTCACAAGGCTTTATGAACACAACTGAGATCTGGGTTGATAAAGTAACTGGAGTACATTACTTATATCATTCCAGTGGTTATTCTGGGGGAATGACACCACTGCTTGACGCAGATGGTAAACCAGTAGTCAAACCAATGAATTATAGTTCAAATATGTGGAAGTAATCTACTTCATACAAAAATGACCTTAACGGTCATTTTTGAATTCTATTGATTTTCTTTTGCGATGATCTTACCATCTTCATTAAATATTCTAAAACCAAAGGGATGATCCTCAACATACTCATAATCATATCCCGCATGTTTGGACCAACAGGCTACTACTTTTAACGGTTTATCAAAAGAGGTGTTTACTAAGCGATGTCCGTGTTGTCCATCGATCATGTGAATCGATCCTTCAAAAACTTTCTCAGCCCATGTATGACCTTCTTTATCCATCATTAGTAATAATCCTTGACCTTCTTTACCATAATAGACTTCACTTCTTTGTTCATCTTGATGGAAGTGACCTCTAGTCATATTACATTCACCATTGACCATGATCGGATACAAAACGGTTAATCCCCACATCATATCTTGTTTGGCACCAGGGGTTTCATTGGTCGTACGATAAACATCATACATAACAGTATCCGGGCTTAGTGTCTCATCAAGTGATTGATAAAACATGCGGGCCTCATGATAAGTCTTAGCTGTCTTGGTGGTATATTCACCACTAATGACGCCATCAATCGTAAACTTAGCGTTAGGTTCAATTATTTTCATACTCATTACTCAACGATGGGAGCTGTTTCTTCAGCTACCTGTGTTACAAGCTCAATAACGATAACGCTATTTATACCAGCACTGGTAATCTTGTATTGGCAATTGACAGTGTCATTAACCTTTAAGTAAGGAGTTACAGCTAGATTAATACTAGCTAAAACACTAAATTTTTCATTTTCTGTACTTTCAAGATAATAATAGGTATTCCCATCAACGATCACTGGATTTAAAGCTGCGATCGTAAAAGTGGCTTCAAAGAGTTCACTTTGTTCAAGATCACCAGTCCCTAACATCTGTAAGTATGTATTAGCCGCTGCTTCAATACCTAAAGATGCATCACTGGTTGATACTCTTTGGTAGTTTAGTACATCAACAAACGCATACATCTTAACCAGTCCCGCCGCATCCTTTAATGATACAAGATAGGTAGGACGATTATTAAGATTGATCAGTAAAGGGAAAGTACTTACGTAATTCTTTTCTTGAACAGCACCTACAGCTGAATCCATAGCACTATATTCCTCAGCTCCTGGTACTGCATAAAATAGGGCTTCATGAGTTCTAAGATTTACCATCATAAAACCAATATTAGATTCATCACTACTAACAGATGTAATCCCGGTATACATATAGACATCATCATTCATCGTGATGTAAGTATAACCTCTAGTAGTTTGAGTAACGTTTTTCTGATTAAAGACACTATTTATATATCCACCCTGATATAAACCCCAAGAGTCAATCTCTTCAGTGATCAATGCCGCATCATAAACATTATCTACCCAACGAGGAACATCTTCTCCAACTCCATATTTCTGCATATCTCCATTGACAGCGTCAACGATGATGATTCCTTTGACTTCTTTCTTCATACCAACCCAGGTATATTTTAGGGTCTGAATGATCCAATAAGGATTTCCTTCTTCATCTAATTCAAAAGAGAACGCACCCAATATTTCAAATGGATTACCAATTTGAACATGACGACGTAAATTCTGGAAGAAATATGATGAAGGAAGATATTTCAAACCATCTTCCAAGCGAGTTAAAGAGGCAACACCAGTTGTTGAATCAACAACCACATAACCGGCAGTTCCACCAGAGTTGGCGAAATACTTGAACAACCCATTATGTTCTAAAGGGGTAACTCGGACGATATTTCCTTGATAGTTGATCAATGAATATTCATCGGATACACTAAACTGACTTACAAGTTCTGGTATTTGACCAACAACGCGATCTCCAACTTTTTGTGTTGAAGCTTTATCCAATAAAGGTAAATTATCAAATTCAACTGGCTTGATATCATCCTCAAAAGATGATGGAACCACATTGATACGCTCAGTATAGATCTTTGAATTAAATACAGGACTAGCAATTACCATTCCCACAAAGAAGATCACAACCGAAACAATAACGATAGCCATCGGATAGAAAGCTTTACCCTGATTGAAACCATCTTTTAGACTATAAGTTTGGGTTAATAATACGACTGGTATTATTATAGCAGGACCAAAAAAGGCCCAAAACGCAAAGCTGGTAATATTGATAGGTGGTAAGACAATATAATAAGCCACAAGACAAGCTACGACCCACGCTATTACTGCTAAGAATGATATCTTTTTAAACATAGTACCTCCTACGATCAAATACATATTGATTGCTATACTATTATACCACACAACAATTTGACTACTGATAATTATCAAACATCTATAGATATAAAAAAATATCCCCTAAAGGATATTTATCTATTTACTGGTGGAGACGATCGGGCTCGAACCGACTACCTTTTGACTGCCAGTCAAACGCTCTCCCAGGTGAGCTACGCCCCCAGCTGACAAGTATAATTATATGATAATTTCATTAAAGCGCAAGTCTTTTTACTTGAGTTGCTTTTGTTTAAGCTTAAGATTGGACTATAAAGACATAAAATACCATACCTTCAATAAGGTATGGTATTTGGTTTATTAAGATTTAAGTTTACAAATCTCTTTAAATCCCGTATTTGATCCAATCATGATAATGACATCCCCTGCTAATAAGGGTTGATTTGGATCGAGAGTGACAAGAATATCTGATTGTCTCCTAATACCGATAACGGAAACATCATACTTTGCTCTAACATCTAGTTTAAGCAATGTTTGACCAATCCACGCTTTTGGTATTCTGATTTCATGAACACTGTATTCTTCAGAAAGATCTAAGTAATCAATGATATTATCAGATACTAGTGATTTAGCTAATCTAATACCAGCTTCTGTTTCAGGTTGGACAACCTTATCAGCACCAGTTTTATATAATAATTTAGCATGTAGACTATCTGAAGCCTTCGCTACAATATATTTTGCGCCTTGTTCTTTACATAATACCGTCGTCAAGATTGATGATCTAATATCATCACCCATACTGATAACAACAAAATCAAAATTACGTATCCCTAATTGAGATAACGCTCTTTCATCAGTAGTATCAGCTTGTACGGTATGTGTAACATATCCATCTACTGCTTTTATTCTGGCTTCATCTGCATCAACAGCTAAAACCTGATGTCCTAATTGAAACAATGTCTTGGCGACACTTAATCCAAAGCGACCAATTCCAAGGATTGCAATACTTTTTGCCATAATAACCTCCTTAACCGACCATTACGTCTTCTTCCGGATATTTGATCCGGGATTCTTCTAATTTACTACCTAAAGCAAATACTACAGTTAATAGACCAACTCTTCCCAAAAACATCAAGAATATGATAACGATTAGGGTCACAGTTGATGCGTTAGCAGTGACACCTGTTGATAAACCAACAGTACCAATAGCGGATGTGGCTTCAAACAATTGGTTTAAGAAACCCGCTTGTCCAACAAGTGATCCTTGTTCATTGGTAGAGATGATCATAACAGCAATGATCAAGGTAGTCAAGGCAATTAAAAAGATCGTCAATGCTTTTCTGATCGCATAAATACCAACTCTTTTTCTAAATGCTTCAACATCACTGTGTCTTCTGATCAAAGCGACAGTTACCATCACTAATACAGCGACAGTACTTGTCTTAATACCACCAGCTGTACCAGCTGGAGAACCACCTATAAACATAAAGATAACAGATAGAAATTTACTAGCATCAGTTAGTCCAATTTGACTTATCGTATTAAAGCCTGCAGTACGGGTAGTAACTGATTGAAAAGTTGAAGCCATTAGTTTTTGTGGAAAACTTAAGTTACCCAATGTTTGAGGGTTGTTAAACTCAAATAATAAGAATAGTAATGTACCACTAACGATCAAGATAGCCGTCGTGATCAAAACCATTTTAGTATGAATCTTTAAATTAATAAAATTCTTTTTACGGATAAGGTCCACGATAACCGCAAATCCTAAACCACCAATGATTATCAACGAAATGATCGTAAAACTAATCAAAGGATCAGTGGTAAAACCAGTAAATGAAGCATAATTGCCGATTAGATCAAAACCGGCGTTACAAAACGCGGAAATACTATGAAATATTGAAAACCATATCCCCTTAAAGAATCCATATAAAGGAATAAAGCGGAATGATAAAAGGAATGCCCCAATAAATTCTAAGAGAAAAGTCATCTTTAAGATATTTAAAGCTAAGAGGATTACCCCTTGAAGTCTTGACTCACCAAGCGATTCAGCCATAGTGATCCGCTCTTTTAAGGATATCCGCTTTCCCATCGCGATAAAGAAAAACGTTGCGACTGTCATAAAGCCTAATCCACCAAGTTGGATCATCAATAAGATGACAACTTGACCAAAATTTGTAAAATAAGTACCTGTATCAACAACAACTAATCCAGTAACACATGTCGCTGAAGTAGCTGTAAAAATAGCCTGTAAAAATGACAAATTGCCGTTATATGTTGAAATTGGCAGCATTAACAATGCTGTCCCAACAAGAATAACGGCTAAAAACCCTATTGGTAATACTTGGGCAGGCGTTACGCCTTTCCACATATCTTTAAGCTTTTCCATACAACGTTAATTATACAGTGAACATTAAGTATTGTCTATCAAACAAAAGTCAATCACTGTACCCCTTCTTTTGTTATCAAGCGATAACGAGGCAATGATAGCACTAATATCAAATTCTTACAACACTAATATTTTGTGTATATATTTCTAAACTAATTTCGTTTAGTTGATAACTTAACAACTGATAGTCCATAAAATACTAGACCAGTTACGACCAAGATCACAACACTTATTATTGGGGTAACTAAATACTCATTGAAGCTAAAGGTAACGCCCATAAACTCCTTAAAACCAGCCACATACTCAACAGGAAAGTCTTTAAAGCCAACACTTAGTGGAGCTTGCATCATTACTTGTCTAAATAAACTTGCCGCATGTGATACAGGGAATAATTTAATAAGCCATTGAATAGCGGTTGGCAGCTGACCAATTGGTAGATAAATACCTGTTAAAAAACCAATGAGTGTACCAACAACGGTACTAGCAGTTGAAAAAGCATTTAAGCTATCAAAAAAGGAAACCATAAATAAGACAATAGCACTATTGGTAAAAGTGGCTAACAAGATCAAACCTAATACTTTGATAAAGGTAGTTATTCCCATCAATTCACCACCACCAATGATGATATAGACTTCAGCTAAAACAAGGGTAACTAAACTCATGATGATACCAATGATCACTGAGCTTAATATATAACCACCTACTAAGCTGGTCGTCTTAATTGGTGAGACAACAAGATCTTTGGTGATTTTCTTAGCTCGATCTTCGATCATGATCCCAAAAGCCCCCATGGTCGTGGTAAAGGATGTGACCGCAAGGATACCTGCCATGATCCATGAATCCATGATAAATCGAGCGTTTTCAACATCAGAAAAGGAAGCTGACCAGACATCACCTAAAAATAAGACATACAAGCCAATAATGATAAAGACCGCTAGCAGTGAAAAGAAAACAGCTGTTTTATCCTTAAAAAACACGCGCAAGTTGCGAAGCGTAAAGTTTATCATTCTCTTAGATCCTTCCCGGTTATCGCAATAAAGACATCATCCATCGTTCCACGAATGACTTCAAACCCTTTTATATATAAGCGACACAGATCGATAATCACTAAAGCATCCATAGTGGAATTTAACATGATCTTGATCGGTTCTTCTTTTTCATATCTAATCTTATTGTTATCTAATAACTCATAAACGCTTTGTGGATCATCAGTATCGATCATTAAGCGATCCATTGAGTATTTATCTTTAAGTTCTATCGGTGTTCCTTTAGCTACGATCTTACCATGATCGATAACGATCACATAATCTGCCTCAGCCGCTTCTTCCATATAATGAGTTGTTAAAAAGATTGTTGTGTTATATGTCTTTTGGATAGTAGTGATCACTTCCCACAGGTTCTTCCGTGTTTGGGGATCTAAACCGGTTGTGGGCTCATCTAAGAAAAGAATCTTAGGAGTATTGAGCAAAGCTCGTGCTATATCACAACGACGACGCTGACCACCTGATAGTTTACCATAAGGTCTATTTA
>CAZCSQ010000044.1:0-9880 GCA_964501425.1 uncultured Erysipelotrichaceae bacterium | reverse complement strand
TTTACATTAGGACAGCCCTTCAGAAGTTCAAGTAAAATAGCTAACAAAAAAGATCGTATATATTCTTTAGACTTATTATGGTCAACATTAAACAGCAATTTCCCACAGTGGCGAAAAAACCCCTATTTACGGACCCTTCCTGGTTTAAAGAATAAATACTTCAGAATAGTAAATAAGTCTATTTATAATCTTAGTTCACTTATTTTTCGAATGTTATGATCGTTGTACCAGAAATAATATCTGCATAAAGCTCAGCACTTAAATAAGCATTAGCTGAGCTTTTTCCTTTTACGGAAACCAAGAACAAAGGCGGTTCAGTACTTATCATCGAGAAATTTATTTCCAACTCTTCAACTTCACTTAGATTATCATCAAAAAAATTAGTTAACCATTTTTCTAACATAAGTGAAGTTGAGATAACTTCATTGTTTTTATAATCTTCCGATATTTCTAGAAGGCTGTTTTGATTAGCTGCTCTTGTATTTTCTGAGATAACTTGTCTTAACTCCATTTGTTTGTTTATATCAAACAAACTCAATGTAAAAGAGAAAATCACTATTACAAAGGTTAGCGCACTAATCGCTATTGACATAAATACACTCTCCTTGATAAGAGTTTAGCCAATCATTAAAGCTTCCCTGTTTATCATTTATCAAATATGAGAATCTAACCAATATGTCACATGTGCCCATCTTCTGATATCCTCCACTGTTTAAATAATTTCTGATACTGATAATATCATCTTGATTCAAAGAGATTGTTATCTGACTATCATTAATCTCTGCATTCACTAGTTCATCCAATAACAACTGATAATCTTCCCAGTTGTCTGGTAGCTTTTCATAAGCATGTAGTGGATCATGATGATCATAAAAGATCACTTTATTATCTTTATAGATAGTCATCCAATTTTCGATTAAAGATAGCGTTTCATTAACATTAAGTGAGCCAGATTTAGTGTTTGTGACTTGTACGCTGTCATTATAGCCAACAATCTCCATATCTTTTTTAGTTGCTCGATAATGATCTCGAACATAAACATATGGAATAAATATTGAACTGCTTAAGAAGTTTTCTTTAGCTATGTTTCCAACATTATTATAATCACTTAAGTTCTCCGCTTCTAAATTACTCAATAATACTCTGTCATTCTCACGTAATAATATTTGTAACAAGCTTTGTTTCTTGGCCCCTGTGGCTATTTGTTCACTAAGATCGATCAAAGCCGACTCACTCATTTCTGATATTGTAGCCAATTGAGTTTGACTCAGTCTGGCCAATTCATACGTAACTAACTTGGATCCATTATCAATTGTTTTTGTTTCATTAAGAAACATACTGTCTTGACCTAGCGTGTTAGAAGTGCCGGGATGATCATCCCAAGTTATCATCCCTTGATTTGTTCGATAATAAATCTGTCGATTATCACTAGGTGTGACGTTAGGATCATACTCTACCCAATCCGACCACCCAGACCATGATTTATAGCGATAGGCATATCTTGTTTGACTCTGACATAGTCTATCAGCGTTTGGTATACAACTATCATATAGATAGTCTGTCCAATCACTCCAAATCTTACTTCTTTGGCGATAATAGGTTACTGGTCCCTGACATTGAGTAACATCACTATTACTACATGATGTTTGATTATAACCAGTCCAATTTCCCCAAGATCGATAACTAGTCGCATATCTTAGCTGACTTTCACATTTGCTGTAACCTACAACATTTGCACAACTATTCGTCGTATATGAAGACCACGCACCCCAATTGATGTAACGGTATCGATAGCCACTCACTTTACCTGTTATCCGATATCCACTACCACATAGTCCTTGTGTAAACAAACTATAGCTGATCGTTGAATAACGAGTATTAGATAAAGCACCGACCTTGCAAGTATATTTATAATATGTACTACAATGATAATCATCCGTAATCGAACAGGAACTTTTCCATGCACTATAAGTACCAACATAACTATAACTGCGATTTCGATAATATCTTAATGATTTCCAGCGACAATCAAAACTATCCACACAATCATATGGATAACCTACAGTGTAAGATGAATATGGATTCCAATAACCAGTTCTTTTATTATAAAAGCCAATACTTTCCCAACTACAATTACCATTATCTTGACACTCACTGGGGTATTGTGATGAGTACCCACTCCACGACCCCCAATTGGCACTTTTCTGGCTATATTTAGTGGCTTGCTTATATGAGCAATCAAAGTTGTCCTCACACTCTTCGGTAGTATTATCTATAGTAAATGGCGAATAATCTCCCCATGTGGCTTGATTTATCTTCATTTGACCAGCAACCAACTCATTATTTATATTATTGCTTCCACTAAACCATAAATCATTTGGCCAAGAAATGTTTTTGTATAAAGTTGTGTAGCTATGAACAAGTTCTGTTAAATCATAACTATCAACATCATCATATGAATATGAAGAACCAAATACAGCATATAATCTACCACTATCCTGGTAATGATCCCTTACTCCAGCACAAACTTCTTCATGCCATTGACATACCGTTTGTATTGTTTCAGTTGTAGATGTATCATAATTGCCTTCTGATATTCTCCTCCAAAATGTTAGAAATTGTCGTAAAGGAACCTCATAAGTAAGATTACTCTCTTTGTGTTTTAACACTAATATCTCATTCGCCACAGCTTGATCAATCAGTGATGAAGAATATGGAACATTTTTTGCTTGATAAAACGATCTCATCGGTAAATCCTTCTTTAGATATTCAATAGCCAATGGGTGAGCATTGACAAAAGTCTCTAAAAAGATTGACTGAACCATTACTTCTTGATTAACTGTCAATCTACTAATATTATTGTTGTGTTCAACAATAAGTGAATTCTGTGCTGTATCAAGATAAAAAGAATAATTTACCGGGAAATAAACTGTGTTTCCATGTTCGTCTTGATAAGAATAATCATATCTTTGATCAGGAAATATCCATCTATTATCATTTTTAGCACCAATCAAACGAACAAAGAATTGATCGTTTCTATTGGGATAAAAATCTAGATATTGTTTATTCTCGATGTTGATTAGTCTTAAGGCGGCTGTAAAGCTTTGGTAATGATAATCTACATAATCAAAGTCGACCATCAAGGACTCAAGATTTACTTTGATATTGATTGACTTATTGTCACTAGTAATATATAGCGTTACATGTTCACTATCGTTAAATGTACCGATCATTTGGTTATTGACATATAAACACCAATTTAGATCGCATTTATCAATAGAAATCGATCTTATCTCGTTTCTTATATGTGGATCATTTATTTCATCAAGTGCAAGCGAATAACCTTGCAAGATGTTTTCAGCATTGATAATTTCACTGTTAAAAATGAATACTAAGAGAATACATATGATGCTAAGTATTTTTTTCAATTTTTCACCTCAACCCTAGCATACGTTGCCAATCTAAATTGTAATATAGGATAAAATTTTTAATATATTGCTCATCGACAATTGTACTAATTCCATAATGCTCTAACACCTCATTTAAATAGTCAAAGGTATGATAGATCATGTCACTATAGGCGTCGTTATAAAGTATATTACCGATTGTCGTTTCATCAGGATGATAATATAGCGTTATGATCGTATCCTGTTTGATTTTCAAGGAATCGAAATCTTCCTCTTGTATACCAAAAAATGGTTCAGTCTTACCATCTTCAAGATAAGAATGTTGATCTGTATCTATCCAATAAACACAACCTTTACCGTCATAGATCGCCCTACAAATCTCGTTTGCGTATTTTATGATAAAATCACTTATCAAATCTTCATAGATCATGATATGTTCAAAATAGGACGAATTGTAAGGATCCTTAAGTTTGTATTGATCGACTGAACTACCAGATTTAAATATTAGAAATACTGGATTATAGTAATGTACTTCTTGTTCTTTATTTTTTGAATCTAAATATTTCAGTGTTGCTTCATCGTACTTATCTAATCTAATTTGCCAAATATCACTTATCCTATCTAGTTTTTGAACTAACGTAGAATCAGTTAAAGTATCATCCCAAGTAGACCAAAGCCAAGGATAATCTTTAGCATTTATTTCTTGCTCGGTTATAGACAATTCAATATCCTTATAAGTCATAAAAGTTTCTTTATCAATACCTACAATAGGACAACCTATATTCGCAAAGTAATCTGTATAGCCTTGAAATGTTTCCTCTATCTCAGCATAGACATTAAAATGCATACTATTATTTGTCTTAATCATTTTTGATGATATATCAATAGTATTATTTTGATCCAAAAGATCTTCTAAATAGATATGTTTATTTTTGATGTCATAGTAGTATGCTTTTTCGCTATCCCATAATTGAAATTCTTTTTGAAAATGGGTATGAGCACTTTGATCAGTGAAGTCTAGCCATAGTTCTCCTTGATAACCTCTTTTAAATACCACATTGATATTATCTTCAACATAGTTAAAACCGGTACCATTTAGTAGTGTTTCTTCTGCCTGGGATTGCTGCTGATTAGTCGAATATTCTGGAATATCATCATGATCCCAATATTGAGGTTGAGCCATATAAGCGATAATATGATCATAACAATTTGTTATAAACTGATCTTCGTTATTCTTATCTTTTTGATATGTAAACGCAAATATAACCCCTAATCCAATGATTATGACAAGAACGATCTTTTTCATGTTGGTTTTGTCATCGATACAATCCTGTCTAGTAAATCAAATACTTGATCAACGCCAAACACACTATCGATTACCTTTCCTTTGTCAAGTAATAAGACAGTTGGTACATTTGCCATCTGATTATCTACTATTTGATATTGTTTGAGGATGTTGCTATGATCTTGTGTTATATCAACGAATTCTATATCAATAAATTGATTATAACCAAACTCAATATAGGTATCGATCATTTCGGTCGTTTCTATACAATGATCACAACTTGGATCATAAAAATATAACATCATAGCTTCACTACTGATGAAATGTTCTTCAACATCATTTTCAGTTATATTATGAGTGTTAAGGTTAAAATATAGATTGATACTTCCGATCAAAAGATTAGTGATCAATAAGAAAAACAAGATAACATTTTTTAGCTGTTTCATCTAGTATTCCACCATTCTCGTTACTCCGGAATATGTGACTGCCTTGTGGAGATTCAACCATCCAAAGATATGTTCGAAAGAAACATCGATCTTATATCGATGACCAGTTAGTGGTGTAATATCGATTGGGGACACATTGATCATTGTATTTGTATTATTAGCGAATACTTCTATCTTTTCACTGTCATCACCATATATTTCCACATATTGAATAACCGAATAAAGCACTGACCGCGCATTCGTGGCTAACATAAAAAATGATACACAACTTGTCAGTAAAATTATCCCAATAAAGATCAAAATAATATTGATCATTACCTTAACTGATGAATCCATCAGTTAAGGTTGTTTCGTTATATAACAAACTATCAATTTGTGAGTCGATCGTATCGGTTATCTTTTCCTTGAAACCACCAGTTGAAATATACGTGATTAGAAAAACACCAACAATCACAGCTATAACAATCGCTACTAGTTGCTTTAAACTCTCATCCATTTTTCTTTCCTCTTTCTTTTCTATATTACTTCGCTTACTTTTATCAATAAGTACCCCAACATTATGGTCACCATGATCACTGGGATCAATCCAAGATATTGGATAGTATCATTGATCTTCTTATTTTTTCTTTTTCTAATGATATTTAATTCATCTGAAACATTTTGGTTTATATTCGCTAAAAGATCTTGATGTTCACTTCCTCCACTTTGTGCCATACGGTAAATAATACGAAGATACATTACAAAATTTGGACTTGGATAATGGAGTTGATCGTTTAACCATTCATACGGTATAAAACTATTCGGGTTTGCATCAATCAATCTATTCATTCCTACTAATTGATCTTTAAATATCTCAGGAACAAGTTCTACTGCTTTATTTAAGGCATTAGGTACAGGATGAATATAGCAAAGATAAACTATACATTTTAAAAAATAAGGTAACTGTTGTTTGATCTGACTACGATACTCATAGTACAAATAATTAAGATAAGCATAAAAAGCTTTATATATTAATATCCCAACAATTAACAAGTTGAAGCTTACTTTTCTTGTAATAGCCGTAATCATAAATGCACACATTAATACTGTGATAATCCTGATTGTTTGAAATAGATCAATACTCACACTTAATTTGGTTTTTGACAATAATTCTTCTATATTGTTCTCTAAAATTAAGTTCATGATTCTTTTTAACGATGAACTGATTCTATATTTTAAATATTCAGTTTCTTTCTTTCCTATTAGTAATAAAAAGAAACTTAAGGGAAATACTATCAATACTAATCTTTCATCCAATAGATTTAGTTTATCGATCAGATCATCACTCCTTTGTTATGTTGGAATTGAAATAGTTATCTACAATGACCATTACCACTAGTGTCAAGATCAAATAGATAGTATTGATCATTGTCATATTGCTTGTTGATCCATAGCTTGAAAAGACATCTGTCAATTGTTGATACAAAAACCAATAAGCTAAAACACTTCCTAAAGAAATCATGAAGTATTGAAATCGTAATGTCTTCCGTTTAAGCATATTCTCATACAACTCTTTATTTAATTGATTGATATCATCATAGAAGGTCACTAAGACTTCTTGATCAAGTTTGTCGTTTTCATAATGCATATGTGTGATTATTACATTTAAATGATTGATGATTGAATAATCATACTTCTTTGAAAAAGCATTGAGTACTTCTTCCATTTCTAGGCGAGATGTTGTTAATGAATCAATCAAGATCAACACGTCATTTTTTAAAGGAACATCTATGTCATTTACGACTGTTGTAAGGGCATGATGAACATTTCTTGTCTCACTCAACAACATTGACATGTTATGACAATAAAGAATAATATTACGAAAGACTTCTTCATGTTGCCTTCTTTTATGATCGGCATAAAACAGATAAGGTAATAACACTAACAATATCAAATAAAACAACAAACTGATCCAAACATCTTTTATCAAAGTACTGGTAAATATCGCCCCAACAACTGACAAAGTAATGATAATGAGAGCTTTCTTCAGATCATATTGCTTATGAACAATTGCTTTTACTAATACACTTTTATTCCGCAACTTAAAATCCACTTTGGCTTCAAATAGCCAAAGACTACTTATGATCACGCTGAAAAATATCGTTAATGACGGCAAAAAGAGTGTTAGATCTTTCATATGAATACCCCTTCTATATAAGTAAGATCTGATTGTTTTTGGATAAATTTTGTGATGATCTGTGGACTTAAGATCTTATCCGTTTTATACCTGTGTGTTTTATGATCATAAGCATAAATCACATGTGTTATTGGTTTATTAGACTCATCTAGATAAAACTCGCATATTTCGTTTATGTACCTAAATGAAAAACCGTCATTACGATAACAAATATGAATACCAATATTAATATTGTGATGTATTTGTTTGAATACCCGCTCAGCGTCCGCTTCATGTAGTTTTCCCATGTTTAACATTCGATAAGGGATATTCCTAGCTGAATCGGTATGAAGCGTTGATAGTAATTTGTGCCCTGTTCCAACAGCTTCATTTAGTTCCAACACTTCTTTACCTCGAGTTTCACTCACACAAATCCAATCTGGGTTTTGTCTTAAACAAGCTCTAAGTAATGAATCAAAGCCCATTTTTCGTGATGACTTTAAAGAAAGAATATTTTTAGTGGGATATAAACGTTTTAGATAGACCTCTAATGTATCCTCAATGGTTATGACTGCCTCGTTTTCTCTTATCCACTGTGCGATATATCTGAGCAATTCTGTCTTTCCGCTACCTGTTTCTCCAGCGATCATGATATTACATCCAGCATCAACTAATGTTTTAATTAAAACAATAAAATTATCATCCGCATATTTATTCTCAATAATGTTTAGAGAATTCATCCGCAACTGATACAATGTCTTTCTGATTGCTATCGCTGGATAGCAATCTTCTGTTAAAGATTCATGAATGATATTAAAACGTAACTGTCCCAAATGTTCATACATTGCTTCACCATCAATGATAGGACTAGCATCGTTATAAGATTTACCCATTCTAATCGCTAATTGTCGAGGTATCTTTGTCAGTAACAAGTGAAATTCTTCAATATCAGCTGTTTCTTGATCTTCAATATTAAAACGGTAATGTCCATATTTTATATTAGTAATCCATATATCCGCTGCCCAAATCATGATGTCTGTAATATCATCATCAACCAAAAGACGATAGAGGATCTTACCAAAATCAATATCATCAAAGATCAAGGTTCAAGGTCCGGTTCAACACTTTCAAAATATCGTAGATCATAGATCCTTGTTTGTAGTATCTGTCTTGTGGCTTGGATATCATAGATATCACTCTTTACATGATCATCTTCACTACTTTGCCAACTGACATATGGATATATGGTTCCAATGCTTTTGGCGGCGATCAGATGATCGAGATCATCTTCTTTTACAGCTAAGATCAATTGTTCTGACTTGTTGTTTTCATCCAAAACGATATCAATAACTCGCACATGTTCCATTAGTTTACCAATGATCATTTTATCTTCATTATTTCTTTCACTGGCTTGAAAGAAAAGATCAACATACGCTCCTGGTTCAAGTCTACCCTTTAGTCCACTTTCTTGCGCAACGATTAATGGATATGCAAAGTCATCCTCATCCAATTTTGAAGTAAAACCTTTTGACGATGATAAAGTATCAACTAACATCTCTTTGTAAAAGAAACTACCTTTTACTAAAGTCATATGTTCACTAGTAAATCTATCGATTACTTCATCTTCCTTGATATAGATATCGGTTGGAATAGCCTCTACTGGGAAAGTTATGTAAATAATATCTTTTTCAGTGATCTTAGTATTTGGTTTGATCAAGCCATTTACTACCGCAACCTCAACTAGATCAAAACGTTGATTCAAAAAGGCAGGATAGATTAGATAATTGGTTACAGCTAAGATTAAAGCTAATAAAAAGATCATGACACTTAAATGCGTTCTTAAGTAATGACGAACCGTCTTTAGCCAATTAATTTTTATGTTATCATTCCTTTCCACTCAGTTCTTATACAAGTACATCCCTTTAATATATTATTAAAATATAAATACTCCTAAAAAAAAGATGATCAACGATCATCTTGTAGTCTACATCTTGTTAAAACATTTCCATCAAGATCTTTTACCACCAATTCATCATTATCGATCATCCCATATGAATGAGGATTACCGCCTTTGGGAATTGATACTGATCCTGGATTAAAATAATAAATGCCATCTTTGCTTTCAGCTTGATAGATATGAGTATGTCCATATAAAAACACTGTACCTTTATCTAAAATAGGGTGATCATCAGGATGATATATATGTCCATGGGTCATAAAAAACGGACGATCATTAAAGGTTAGTTGTTGCATGTCTTGATTACCACTATAGCCGAGTAATTGAACATCAATCTCAGCGTCACAATTACCTCTAACTCCAATTGTTTTATCAACGTAAGGATTTAGTAGTTTAACAACTTCAAGCGGGTCATAGTCCTTAGGCAAAGGATTGCGCGGTCCATGGTATAATACATCACCTAAGATCATAATCCGATCTGGCGCTTCTTTTTCAATACGCTCGATCACCTTTTTTGTATAATACAAAGATCCATGAATATCACTAAAAACCATTATTTTCATTGATTACACCTCACTTATATATTAATACTATCATATTTAACTTATGATAAAAAAGTTAATGCTTCAG
>CAZCSQ010000043.1:0-10093 GCA_964501425.1 uncultured Erysipelotrichaceae bacterium | reverse complement strand
TCAAAACGTTAATCTATTTATTGATCAACAATTCAAAAACTCCCATAATAGGGAGTTTTTGTTTGATAAACTCGAATAACGAAGTTCGACAATATATAGTAAAATATGCATAATGCATACAATAAACAATATAAAATATGCATATTGCATATTTTATGAATTAATTGTATAGTTTAACTAGGAGTTGATGAAGATGAAAAGACTTATAGACGATAAATTAAATTCTTGGTATAGATCATACGATAAAAAACCTTTAATTATCAAAGGTGCTCGCCAAGTGGGTAAGACTTATAGTGTACGTGAATTCGCTAAAGCATATTATAAGCATGTTGTTGAAATTAATTTTGAGAAACAAGTTGAGTATGTTAATCTATTTGAAAAAACAAAGAATCCAAAAGAAATTCTCGACTATTTACAACTTTCCTTTTTAGAAGTTCCTTTTGATTCAACGACTCTATTATTTTTAGATGAAATTCAAGCCAGCACTCATGCTTTAACAGCATTGAAGTTTCTAGCTGAAGAGTTTCCAACTGATATTATTTGTTCAGGAAGTGTTCTTGGAGTAGCGATAGCTTCAACAACTTCATTTCCTGTTGGATATGTTGAAACTTGGGAAATGTATCCCTTAACTTTCACTGAATTTTTATGGGCATCAGGAGTTGATGATGAGTGGATGAGTCGATTGGATAATTGCTTAGTAAACCTAGAACCACTTATAGAACCTTTACATCTGAAGATGAATGAGCTCTTTAAAGACTATGTAGTAATTGGTGGGATGCCGGAAGTAGTTAAACTATATTTACAAACAAGATCATATAAGGAAGCTTTATCTGTTCAAAGACGAATTGTTCAAGATTATTCAAATGACATGGCAAAATATGCCAATGGTAGTGATCGTATAAAGACTCGAGAGTGCTTTGAATCCATTCCGCTACAATTAGCTAAAGATAATAAGAAATTTCAGTATAAAGTTGTTAAAGAAGGATATAATGCACGATATTATGAATCCAGCTTGCGTTGGCTCCAAGACAGTGGTTTAATCATCAAGGTCAATCGATTAAGCAAAGTTACAGATCCAATTGAAGCCTATATTGAATTGCCTGTCTTTAAAGTTTATATGAGTGATACAGGCTTATTGCTATCACAGTTTAATGAAGGAATTATCAAAGAGTTACTTATGGGAGATATTGGCATTTATAAAGGAGCTATTTACGAAAACATCATAGCTCAGATGCTTCAAGCAGCAGGAAAAAGAAGTTTCTACTTTGAGCATAGCAATAACATGGAGATTGATTTCGTGATCTATTATGAGGGAAAGATAACACCAATTGAAGTAAAATCATCATCACATACTCGATCTGTTGCATTTAATAATTTCGTGAATAATCATAAACCATTGAATGCTTTTCGTATATCAACAAAAAATATCGGTAAAGAACAAGATGGTAGTATTACATATCTACCGTTTTACTTGTTTGATACATTATTGAATAATGAACAGCAGATATGGGGTCAGTAATATTTTATTGGATTGAAATTAAGATGTCCTTATGCATTTTTAGTACATGTGATTAAGTTAATGATATAATTTTATTAGTTAAGGAGCTTGTCAATGAAAATTACAGTGATTGGATGTGGTCGATGGGGATCATTGATCGCATGGTATTTAGATAGTATAAATAATATGGTAACTTTGTATGGTAGAAGTTCTTCTAAGCACATGCAAAGGTTTATGTTGGATAGAAAAAATGATGTTTTAGAATTACCTGAAAGTATTCAATTAACAAATGATCTTGATAGTGTCAAAGATGCCGATTTAATTGTCGTATCAGTTAATTCTCAAGGCTTTCAAGCTTTAATGGATGAACTGCAAGTCTTTCAATTAAAGAATAAGATCTTCATCTTGTGTATGAAAGGTATTGAGATAACAACTGGTAGAAGATTATCACAGGTGGCTAAAGATAATCTAGATTCAACCAATAAGGTTGCAGTTTGGTTAGGTCCAGGACATGTTCAAGAATTGTATCGCGGAATACCTAATTGCATGGTGATCGATAGTGAAGATGAAGAAACGAAAAAGATGTTAGTAGATCAATTATCATCTGAACTGATCAGGTTTTATTATGGTCAAGATCTCATTGGTAATGAGATCGGCGCAGCCGCAAAGAATATTATTG
Organism: uncultured Erysipelotrichaceae bacterium; assembly: GCA_964501425.1. Lineage (GTDB taxonomy): Bacteria > Bacillota_I > Bacilli_A > Erysipelotrichales > Erysipelotrichaceae > JAQUCI01. The sequence goes on along the minus strand of CAZCSQ010000043.1, from coordinate 7,916 downwards.
GTATCGCTGCTGGCATGTTGGATGGTCTAAAGATTTCCTCATTAAAAGGAGCTTTAATGTCTCGAGGAACAAGAGAAGTAGGACGATTGATCCAAGCGATGGGAGGAAATGAACTATCAGCTTATGGTTTATGTCACCTAGGGGATTATGAGGCGACTGTCTTTTCAAAATATAGTCATAACCGACAATTTGGTGAGTCATATATTAATAATGAACCTTATACTGATCTAGCTGAGGGTTATTATACTGTTAAAGCGGTTTTGAAGTTGGCGAGCATCTATCATGTTGATATGCCAATCTCAACGGCGGTATATCAAATACTGTACGAGCAAAAGGACGCTAAAGATGCACTTAACGGTTTATTTATGAGGAGTTTAAAAAAGGAATTTTAGGAAATAGAAGATAATGATAATGTTGAACTAAACTATGCTGATATAAAGCGATGATAAAGTCATCGTTTTATTTTTGACGTGGAATTGAAAAAATGAAATCGGTATCATTGACTTTCTTTCATAAAATGATAGATTTTTTCAATGACGATATGTATAATACACTTGTTATTGATTCACCAACTCGATTATGAGTCTACAAAATTCTTAGATGAACAAATACTAGATTAAAAAAACAAAATCTACTTTAGCTTAGTATTTTTTCGTTGTTTCTGAATCAATGCCTAAACATTAAGGGGGAGTAAAAATGTTTAAACTTAAAGAAAACGGTACTACAGTTTCAACAGAGATCATTGCTGGTCTAACAACATTCTTTGCGATGGCTTACATTATTGTCGTCAATCCAGCTATCTTAAGTCAAGCAGGAATGGAGTGGGGAGCGGTCTTTCTAGCTACGATCATTTCAGCGGTTATCGGAACTTTGATCATGGGGCTTGTGGCTAATGTGCCATATGCACAAGCACCTGGTATGGGATTAAATGCTTTCTTTGTCTACACTGTTTGTTTTACTCTAGGGTTTACTTGGCAACAAGCTCTATCAATGGTCTTTATCTGTGGTTTACTAAACATCTTTATTACCGTTACAAAGATTCGTAAATCAATCATCAAATCAATACCAAGAGGCTTACAAAACGCTATTGGTGGTGGTATTGGCATCTTTATTGCTTATATTGGTATCCTAAATGTTGGATTGATCAATTTCGGTGCTGGTGTTCCTTCTCTTACAGCCTTCACTGATAAAGCAATTTGGATCTTTTTGATCGGATTGGTAGTAACGATCGTCTTACTGATCAAAAAGGTCAAGGGAGCGATCTTGATTGGTATTATTGTATCAACATTAGCAGGTATCCCGTTAGGACTTACGGCTGCTTCAGAAACAATTGGTTTTAGCGATGCTTTAAAAGTATTACCTACAACCTTTGGTGTTATCTTTACCAGTGCTGGTTTACCTTCATTACTTGCTGAAACAGCTAAAATTCCTTTAGTCTTGATTACGATCTTCTCATTCAGTTTATCTGATACCTTTGATACAATTGGTACATTTATTGGTACAGGACGTCGTTCAGGTATCTTTAGTGAAGAAGATGAAAAAGCGATGGAAAATAGTTCTGGTTTCAAATCAAAGATGGACAAAGCCTTATTTGCGGATGCTACAGCGACATCAATTGGCGCAATCTTTGGTACATCAAATACTACTACTTATGTTGAAAGTGCTGCTGGTATTGGTGCTGGTGGTCGTACAGGTTTGACCAGTGTTGTTGTGGCGGCTTGTTTCTTAGTTAGTGCTTTCTTCTCAAATCTTGTCAGTGCCATACCACTTGCGGCTGCGGCTCCAGCTTTAGTTGTTGTTGGTATCATGATGATGTCAGCATTCAAAGAAATTGATTGGGAAGATCTACAAGAGGCTGTGCCGGCTTTCTTTGCTGGGATATTCATGGCTTTATGTTATAGTATCTCGTATGGTATAGCAGCTGGTTTCATCTTTTATTGTTTAGTTAAGATTGTTAAAAATGAAGCTAAATCGATTCATCCTATCTTATGGATAGCTACGATATTATTTATAATAAACTTTGTTTTGATGGCTTATATATCATTATAGACGATCATCATTAACAGTGATAAAACCTATCTTTTATGAAGATAGGTTTTTGTTATTTTGCATAGATTAATTGCCGATTTTTCGTTGACAATATTATGTGATAATGGTATGCTAATTAAGCATTCGGTGATTACGGGCCTGTAGCTCAGGTGGTTAGAGCGCACCCCTGATAAGGGTGAGGTCGTTGGTTCAAGTCCATTCAGGCCCACCAATTTCCGAATTTCATATACCCGGGGTTTTAGCTCAGCTGGGAGAGCACCTGCCTTGCACGCAGGGGGTCAGGGGTTCGAGCCCCCTAAGCTCCACCATTAGTAATTTTACCGCATTAATAGGCGGTTTTTTATTTGGTTGAGAAGATACTGTGAAAACATACGATTTTACGCTTAATAATCTAATATTCAAACTAAAATATTAGATGTATAATATAAATGAAGTTGTCAATTAAAGGTTAAATTATAATTATAAATCATCTGTTTGTTTTGGTTAATGATTGATATATGAAGTAAATCATCTTTTATTTCCAATTATGCAATCGGGAGGATAGTTGATGAAACCAAAAAACAAGAGTCTTTATTTAGTGGTTGGTTTTATTGTAATTATTTTAATAATATTAGCTGTGATATTTACAACGATGAAGAAAAACAATGATATTCCTGACACCGTAGACTCTCTACCTAACGAAACTGATAATACAGAAGAAGTAATTGATTCTAACAATGATAAAGACAATTTTATTGATGCTTTGATCAGCATTGATGAAACAGTACTTACTGAACAAGAGAAATTTGAGCTTATTGATTTTAGTAAGCGCGTCTTTTCCTCTGTATATGATCCACCTATCTCTTTGATAACGGAAACGGGTCTTGATCAAAGTGCTGTTTCAAGTGCGCCTTGGACATGTGTTGTTACACCTGATGGCGATCAAACGAAAACCTTTTATTTTAAGTTCAATCAAAAAATCTCCGCTAGTAAATTTATCTGGCAGGTTTCTTTTTATCCTTTTAGTGGAGGGTCAACATCTATAGCTGATGAATCTAGTACATTTCTACAAAGTGGAGAATTATCCAATAGAGCAACATCTCTTACTGTAGATTTTGCGAAAGTATATGCGGCTGAAAAGTCCTTCTTCCAACCACAACTGGGTAGACATAATATTGATCTATCCCCGAATTTAATATTTAAGATGTCAGAGAAGACCGTAACCCAGGCTTTAAAGGATTACAACACTATCCCCCTTAGAACTTATTATGTGCGGGTTTTTCCGGTTGATAACTTAGGTAATAGTATCGCAGATGCAGGTGTTGGATTACCGATACTATATGGTGATACTAAGCCAGTAGTTTCAACTGGCAATCGCTTTCATACTTTTATAACAAAATTCTCACTTATGTTAGCTAAAAATCCTGGTACGGTCACCTATAATGGTGAGTTTCCAAATGATTTCCAAGACAAAAATTTAACAACAATGTTTAATACTGACACAAAAACATATTCTGTTTTACCATCTGGCTATCCTGCAAATACCCAAGAATTGTTAGTACAGGTTAGTCTTGTAGATTTTACTCAAAATGACTGGAATAATACACCAGGTCTTGTCTATGAAAAAAGGTTAACAGCTAATGATCCTAATTTTCTCGATTTAAAGAACATCGGTAGTACTTTTGGAATAAAGCTTGATTTCGCTGAATTTATTCCAAGTGATAGTAATTTACCAGAAGATAGTTACATACGATATTATGTGCGGGCTATCGCTATGACAGATGGTGCACAACCGGGAACGGTAAGTGCCTCATATTCAGAAACAGTTATCATTGAATATGGTAAGAATCAATCACAAGGCTTTAAGTATTATCCTGAGATCAAAATAAGTCCAGAGATACCAAAGATAGAAAAGTTATCCTTTACCCCCGTACAATGGGAGCGTTTGGATTGGCAGTATCATTATGTCGTTACCCGTCAACCAACTGAAAAAGAAGTATTTATCTTTACTGGTAGTGACAGTCTTTATCCAGGTCTACCAGTTGGGACAAAGATAGACTTCACACCACAACCAGAGAATAAATCTTGGTGGGAAGAAGCTTGGGATGCTATTTCTGATTTCTTCAGTGATCTTGTCGATTTTACTGCCAAACTAGTTAATTGGGTGAGCACTGCATATGCGGATTTGAAAGCAGGTGTAGTTAATATTGCTGTTTCAGCGCTTCCTGAAACTTGGCAGGGACCAATGCGTAAAGCATTGACAGCGATGGTTGATTATGGCTTAGCATCTATCGGTATCCCACCAACACTACCCAATTTTGATCAATTAGCAACTATGGGTAAAGATTATTTAGCAACTGTCGCTATGGAACAGGCAGGAATACAAGCGGGTTCTTTATTGGAATATGGAGTTGAAGAGTATGCTGAGAAAATATCTGAGAATTTAAGTGAATCGGCTAAAGCAGCGTCACCTAATCCTATGGATTGGGATTTCATTAAGCTTGATGATGATTATCTTTATCGACCAGCTTATATAATGATTGAACTCTATAATCCTTATAGTGAAGCAACGCCACCTGGTAAACTATCTTTGTTAGTTGATAAATTCATGGATATGAGTAAGAATGGCTTTGATCCTTCGATCACAAGACTATATGCGCTTTATGGCTCATCATATATTTGTTTGTTTAAACCAGTTTATGGCATGCAGATTCCCTCTCTTGCTCCGGGTCAACATCTAAGTGTTCCGATCATTCTTGAACCATATGTAGGCATACCTCTACCTGGCTCTTCTTCACCTGTATCTACAGAAGGATTTCATCATATGTATGGTCAAAAAGACTTCAATTTTAGTCTGAATATTACCTATGATCTTCCATCAGTTAGTGTAACGGCTAGTAAACAAGGTTATACTGAAGAAGCTATTTATAGTTATACTTCTCAGGGAAGTTCCTTTAGCTTTACAAATGATCCCTACAAGCCATACAACAAGTAGTTAAAAGACAGAAAGAGCTTTAGATGAATCGAAAGCTCTTTTTTTATGTTGGTAAAACAAATTAAACTAAATCTTATTAGTAGGCATATAAAAACATTTTATCTTGATAAAATCATATATACATCTATTTTCCTTTTTAAAATTACAAAGGGTCAATAAAGAGCTTAATATTATATATATGGTATAATTAACATAGCGACTATTTATATTGAAGAGGAGGGATTATTTGCGGTTACTAAATGAAAAATTCAAGGAATCTTTATTTGCGATCTTGCCAATCGCTATTATCGTATTGATCTTAAATTTCACTATTGTAGCTATTGATCATATCGAAATTTGGAAGTTTGTCATTGGATCTATACTTGTATTATTTGGTTTAACACTTTTTTTATTAGGGGTTGAACTTGGAATCGAGCCTATTGGTAAAATACTAGGATCGATCATGATTAAAATAAACAAGATTTGGTTTGTGGTTTTTGCTGGATTAGCTTTAGGTTTTGTTATTTCGATCGCTGAGCCTGATTTGCACATCCTTGGTTCGCAGATTGAATTTGTTACATCTGGAAATTTGAGTCGAATGACGATAGTTATCGTGGTCTCAATAGGTATAGCTTTTCTTTTGTCTTTTGGCTTATCTAGAATATTATATAATATATCACTCAAATACATTATGTTGATCTTATATTCTATAATCATGCTTATGGCCTTATTTGTTTCTAATGATTTTATGGCAATTGCTTTTGATGCCTCAGGAGCGACGACTGGTGCTTTGACAGTACCTTTTATACTGGCATTAGCTATGGGTGTGTCTTCCATGAATAAAGATAGTAAAGCCTCGGAATCAGATAGCTTTGGACTTGTTGCGATTGCTTCAACTGGAGCCATTATTGCTGTTATGTTCTTAGGTATAATATTTAAAGGCGGTATTAGTGCTAGTGATGTTGCTGAAATATTACCACATGAGGGTATCATTTGGCTTTTTCTATTAACTTTGTTGAACATGATGAAGGAAATGCTTGTGGCTTTATTACCAATACTGAGCATATTCATAATAATTCAACTAACAAAATATAAGGTTACTGCGAGAAGACAAAAAAGAATACTGACAGGTGTTCTATATTGTTTTATTGGTTTAACGATCTTTTTAACAGGTGTTAATGCAGGCTTTATGAATATGGGTCGTTTGGTTGGTTTTCAAATAGGTGTCAATGGTAATGTTTGGATAATGATCGGTATATCTTTTCTACTTGGATTGTTTACGGTACTCGCTGAGCCAGCAGTTCATTCATTGACCAATCAAATTGAAGAAGTTACTAGTGGATATGTCCATAAAAGAACTGTGTTGATTGCTTTGACACTGGGAATTGGAACAGCGATTGCTTTATCAGCTATTAGGATTATTGTATCAGGGTTACAGTTGTGGCACTATTTATTACCGGGATACTTAATATCAATTGGTTTGATGTTTTTCGTTGATGATCTTTTTGTTGGTATCGCATTTGACTCGGGGGGAGTTGCTTCTGGACCTATGACCGCTACTTTTATCCTAGCTTTTGCTCAAGGCCTCGCTATGGCAGTTGATGGAGCTGATGTATTGATAGATGGTTTTGGTATAATAGCGATGGTAGCGATGACACCGATCATCACCCTACAGTTACTAGGATTAATCTATAAAATGAAAGCTAAGAAAGGAACGTGATCTAATGCGAGATATGAAATATACTTTACTTTATGTCATTGTAAATAAAGGTTTAGCTTCGCGTATATTACATTTTTCAAAAGAGAATGGTGTAAGTGGAGGAACAATCTTAAAGGGTAGAGGAACAGTCAATGATAGACTACTAAAATCATTATCATTAGATGATACAAAGAAAGAAATAATCATCATGGTGATGAAACAATCATTGGCCAAAACGATCATGCCACTGATGACAAAGAAATTTAAATTTGACAGACCTAATAAAGGAATTGCATATAGTATTGATGTTCAGGGAATTTGTGGATCGCGTAGTTGCCAGTTAGATAATATTGAACATGAAGGGAGCAGTGCTGGTATGTATCAATCAATAATGATCATTGTAGATAAAGGGAAAGCTGAAGATGTAGTAGAAGTTGCGGCCAAAGCGGGATCTAAAGGAGCGACCATTATAAATGGAAGAGGATCAGGAATCCACGAAACAAGTAGAGTCTTTGCCATGGATATTGAACCTGAAAAAGAAATAGTTCTAATTATTAGTAAAACTAGTGATACAAAAGATATAGTTCAATGTATCAAAGAGGATTTTGATATTGATAAACCTGGGAATGGTGTTATTTTTATCCAAGATGTTAGTGAAGCATATGGGTTATTTGAATAGCAAGAGATTGCCAAATAGTAATAGAAACTCTGTGTTGTAGTTAATAAAGAACAAAGATTTACAAACATCGCTCAAACACTAAAATAAGAAGTATATCAAAGAAGCATTGATGTGGCTATCAATCGATTATTGTTCAATTTTGTTTAGTTTTAAAAAAGTATTCAGGATTCCCAGAACACTCTTGTTTACTCCATTCTTATTGGTTTATCCCAACATTTGACTTAGAGCCGTTAAGATAACACCGAGTAATATCTTTCGTTATTATCATAATAAAGATCAATTGATCATTAGTATAACTAAATCGATAGTTGATGGATTAAATAAAATCTTTCAATAAGAGGTGGATGTTGATACCTGGTTCTTCTTCACCTGTATCTACCGAAGGCTTTCATCATATGTGTGGTAATAGTTATACTTCTCAGGGTAGTTCCTTCAGTTTTACAAATGATCCATATGAAGCATACAATAAATAATAAAAAAGAGTTATAAGAAAATTGATCATTAGCTTGCCAAAATAACTGATCACTCAAATTCGT
>CAZCSQ010000042.1:0-10100 GCA_964501425.1 uncultured Erysipelotrichaceae bacterium | reverse complement strand
AGCCATGTTAGAGCAAAAAATGCTTTTGGTGTAGAGGATGAATTAGCATTTGTTCTTTTATATCAAGTAAGCGACAATGCATATACTCTTATTTATTTTGAACTAGATGGTGCCATACTTTTGAATAAAAAAGATGCATTATCAATTCCTGAACGAAAGGAAATTGTAGTCTCGGACAGTGAATCAGGATCCAAAAATAATGATATTATTCTAGTTGATAGTCAATTAGGTGATTATGGAAAAATAGTCAATATTGATGGATATGAAAGCATCAATTACCACATTCCACAAGGTACTTATACGATTACCAACAACGGGAAAACTAGTAAAGTATATTTAGCAAAAAATGATTATTTCAAAAATGCAGATGGATACATGGAAAATGAAATAGTAAAGACTTTTGATTTTACAAAGTATGGTGAGACCAAAACGGTGAGTATTGGTAATGATGAACATCTTGAATTATCTTTAAGCGCAACTATAACTTTATCAAAAGTAAAATAGATGACAAAGTTTTTGTAATGAACCATACTCTGATTATTGATTCGCTCTTTAAATGTGTCATTTGATTGCTTTAATACGACTCTTTCGTGTTTTACAATGCAAATTTATCGAAAGAATGAGTAAAAATATATGGTGAATTTCCATGTTCTTATATACTTTTACACCATAACCTTTACTTGACACTTTCTAACATAGAGAATAATAACTTCAATTTACCGATAGTTTGTTAATCTTTTTATTTAAAGTGATATAATAATTTTAATGATATGTTGAGGGAATGTCCTGTAGAATACTCGGAAATGATAAGTTTTATAAGAGAAAAGATACTCGTCTCTCAAAAGAAACTTGCAGAAATACTAAGTGTTTCTTTTGTTTTTGTAAATAGCTAGGAAACAGGAAAGATTAATCCAACAATTGAAGCAAAGAAAAAGTAGAATGATTTATTTAATAAAAACAGCATTAAAACAGAGGGGATTAAAGAATGATTACAGGAGAATTAAAAAGTAAAATCGATAATATTTGGGAGACATTTTGGACGGGCGGATTAGCAAATCCTTTATCAGTCATAGAGCAAGTGACCTATTTGCTTTTTATTAAATTGTTAGATGACAACCAAATAAAAAAAGAGAGAACTGCACAATTATTAGGTGTTGAACCAAAAATCCTTTTATTTAAATCGGGTAATTATGTAAATGAGAAAGAAAACATCAATGAGCCATTCATCAATTTGAGATGGAGTCATTTCAAGAATTTCGAACCACAATTACTATTCAACACAGTTAAAGACAAAGTATTTCCTTTCATCAAGCAAATCAATAATGGTAAAGATACTGCGTTTTCAAGATATATGAGAGATGCTGTATTTATGGTACCTACACCACGTGTACTTCTAAAAGTCGTAGATGGTTTAGATGCGCTTGATCTGAACAATAAAGATATTATGGGTGATGTCTACGAGTATTTACTTGCCAAGATAGCCTCTAGTGGAACTAATGGACAATTTAGAACACCAAGACACATTATCAGAATGATGGTTGAACTAATGAAACCGTCATTGAATGATACAATAGCCGACCCTGCTATGGGCAGTGCTGGATTTATTGTTGAATCAGCAAGATACATAAGTGAACACTACTCAGATGAACTGTTAAAAGCTGAGAATCAAGAAAAATTTATAACAACCATGTTTAGTGGTTATGATACAGACCAGACCATGCTTCGTATTGGTGCTATGAACATGATGCTTCATGGTGTTGATCAACCCGATATTAAATATCAAGATTCATTATCAGAAGAGAATACTGCAACGAATAAATTCTCTTTAATTTTAGCAAACCCACCTTTTAAGGGCAGCTTAGATTATGAAGCGGTATCTAAAGACTTATTAGCTGTAACCAAAACAAAGAAGACAGAATTATTATTTTTAGCTGTAATGCTTAGAATGCTAAAAATCGGAGGAAGAGCAGCATCAATAGTTCCTGATGGTGTATTGTTTGGTTCAAGTGGTGCGCACAAAGCAATTAGAAAAGAACTTATAGACAATCAAAAATTGGTTGCTGTTATTTCCATGCCTAGTGGTGTCTTTAAACCATACGCGGGCGTTTCAACAGCTATAATAATATTTACAAAAACTAATACAGGCGGTACTGACAAAGTATGGTTTTATAATATGCAAGCAGATGGGTTCACACTAGATGACAAGCGTAGTCCAACAGAAGATAACGATATTGATGATATTATAAACAGATTCCATAATTTAGATAAAGAAATGAATAGGACAAGACTAGAGAAATCATTCTTTGTAGACAAGAAGAATATCATTGATAATGATTATGACCTATCCATTAATAAATATTTAGAAACTGAATATGAAACGATTGAATATGATTCACCTTCAGTTATTATGGATAGAATTGACTCTTTAGATGATGAGATTGAAGCACTGAAAAGTGAACTTAAATCACTTCTAAAGTTAGATTTGTACGGGAGATTACATGGAAAAAGTATTTGTTAAAGATGTTGGAAGTGTAATTACTGGGAACACCCCGAGTAAGAAAAATAAAGAATTTTATGAGTCTGATGATATTGGGTTTGCCAAGCCCGATGGAATTGCAGCATCAGGTATTACTTTAGTTAGTTCGGTTAAGGAATGTATTTCAGAGAAAGCAAGAAAGAAAGCACGTGTTGTTGGAAAAGGCACTGTTCTTGTTACATGCATTGGTAATGTTGGCAAGATGGGTATTGTTGATAGTGAGGAATTAGCATTTAATCAACAGATAAATGCGATAATACCTAATGACACTGTGTTATCTAAGTATTTAGCATACAATATATTATCAAATAAAAAAAAGCTAGAAGCGATTTCAAATGCACCAGTTGTTCCAATTATAAATAAAACACAATTTGAAAATTTCGAAATAACCATACACGATAGTATCAATGAGCAAAAGTCCATTATAAAAATTTTAGACAACATATCTAATATAATTGATAAGAGAAAAACTCAACTTCAAGAAATGGACAACCTCATCAAATCCCAATTTGTTGAACTGTTTGGTGAGCCAAGGTACAACAAAAGTAATCTTGTGAAAATTAGAGATATAGGTATATTAACAAGTGGAGGAACACCATCACGAACAAAACCAGAATACTTTGATGGGGATATCCGTTGGTATAGTGCGGGTGAGTTGAATTCACTATATTTGGCTGATTCAATTGAACATATTTCAGAAGTAGCACTTCAGCAATCGTCTGCAAAGCTATTTAATAAAGGAACATTGATGATTGGAATGTACGATACGGCTGCTTTTAAGATGGGAATATTGACAGAAGATTCAAGTTCTAACCAAGCTTGTGCAAATTTGCACCCAAACAACGATTATAGTGTCGTTTGGCTGTATTACCTATTTGATATTATGAAACATATTTTCTTGCAGGAGCGACAAGGGGTTCGTCAAAAGAATCTTAGTTTGTCAAAAATTAAAGAATTTGAAGTTCCAAATGCTCCGATTGAGCTTCAAAACCAGTTTACCGACTTTGTTAAACAAGTCGACAAATTGAAATATAGTGTTCAAAAATCATTAGATGAAACACAAACATTGTTTGATTCTTTAATGCAAAAATACTTCGGATAAGGAAGTGACATTATGAATTTTGATTATTTAAAAAACATAGATTCTTTGAATGATTTATATTCATTCTGTAAAGATGCTGAATCGTTTGTTTTGTCACGACCTGATATAAGTGCTGCTCAATCAAGAAAAGCACTTGAATATTTAGTTAAACTAGTTTATAAGCTAAGAAATGATAGTGTTCCACAACGAAGTTCGTTATTTGAACTTGTATCATCAGAAGACTTCACAAATTTTATAAATGATGCATCTATGCTTAATGCACTGCACTATATAAGAAAAGTTGGAAACATTGCCGTTCATAATGATGAAGTTAGTCAAAAAGAAGCCCTCTTTTCTTTAAAACAATTGTACATATTTACTGGTGAGTTACTAATCAAACTTGATTTGATTAATTCATATCCTTTGTTCGATGAAACATTACTTGTTAAAACAAAAGACATAATTCCATTTGACCAAGATGTTAATATCAGTTTTGATTTAGTAAATCATTTAAAACCTAAAATAGATAAACAAACCACGCTTAGTGTAGGCTTTAACATTAATGAAGTTCAAACACGCAAACTATATATTGATCTTTACTTAAGAGAAGCAGGATGGAAGGTACATGACAAAGATAACGTCAAACTCCCAGAAAAAGCTGGTGTTGAAATCAAAGTTCAAGGTATGCCAAATAGTCAAGGTATAGGCTTTGTTGACTATGTATTGTATGGAAGCAATGGGAAGCCTCTTGCTGTTGTTGAAGCTAAGAAAACAAGTGTTTCTCCTATTAAAGGAAAAGAGCAAGCACTACTTTATGCTAAATGCTTACAACAAGAGTATGGATATCTACCTGTAATCTATTATACAAACGGTTATAAAATATGGATCATTGATCAACTTGGATATCCAGCAAGAATAATCTTTGGTTTTCATAACATAAAAGAACTTGAATACTTAATGAAATTACGTCAAAAAAGAGTAATTAGCGACCTAAAAATCAATGAAACTATTAGTGATAGACCTTACCAAAAAATGGCGATTACAAATATTGCTGAATCATTTAATCTAAAGCGAAGAAAAGCTTTGCTAGTAATGGCTACTGGTACTGGTAAGACAAGAACAGCTATTTCATTAGTTGAATTACTTTCAAGAAATCGCTGGGTTAAAAATGTGCTCTTTTTAGCGGATAGAACAGCTTTAGTAACGCAAGCCAAAAGAAATTTTAATAAACTATTACCAGACTATACTATTTCGGTTCTATCAGATAAAGATAAACAGCCAGACTTAAATGCAAGATTGGTCTTTTCGACCTATCAAACCATGATTAATCTAATAGATGGTGATGATAGAACATTTGGTATTGGACGTTTTGACTTAATCATCATTGATGAGGCGCATCGATCCATATTTAATAGATACAAGGCGATTTTTACTTATTTTGATTCGCTACTTGTTGGCCTTACTGCCACACCTAGAGATGAAATTGAGCGATCGACTTATTCTATTTTCGATTTAGAAGAAGGACTACCTACTTTTCACTATGAAATGGAAGAAGCAGTAAGAGATCATTATTTAGTCGGATATACGGTTTGCGATAGAACAACCAAGTTCTTAAAACAAGGTGTCAAATATAGCGATCTATCCAATGAAGAAAAAGAAGAGTATGAAAAAACATTCCTTACCCCTGAAGGAGATTTGCCCACAGAGTTAAGTGGAGCTGATTTCTTTAAGAAGATTTATAATGATAATACTGTTGATTTGGTATTACAAACTCTAATGAATGAAGGGTTAAAAGTTAACAGTGGTGACTTAATTGGAAAGACAATTATTTTTGCGTTTAATCATAATCATGCAGAACTTATTGTTAGAAGATTTGAAAAACTGTATCCAGAACTTGGTCCTGAATATTGTAAACTGATTGACAATTATGTAACATATGCCCAAAATATCATTGATACTTTTAGTGTAAGAGATAAATTACCACAAATCGCAGTTTCAGTTGATATGCTTGATACAGGTATCGATGTACCAGATGTATTAAATTTAGTGTTTTTTAAACGAATCTATTCAAAGATTAAGTTTATACAAATGATTGGTAGAGGAACTCGTAAATCTGAAGGTATTTTCGGTCATTTTAAGCATAAGAATCAATTTTATATTTTTGACTTTTGTGATAATTTCAGTTTCTTCGATATGAATCCTGAAGGTAGAAAAGTTAATCAAGGATTCTCTATGACACAAAAAGTTTTTCAAATGAAACTCGATTTACTATTTGAACTTCAAAAACAAGAACATCAAGTAAATGATTTTCATAAAGCGTATTATGAGCTTATAAAAACAGAACTATATCAAACCATAAGAAACTTTAATAGAGATAGAATTCTAGTAAGAGATAACATGCCTCTAGTTGATAAATATTCTGTCGAAAGTAAATGGGTCTATCTATCAAAATTTGACATTCAAGAAGTTAAAAACAACTTAACGTTGCTTGTTGATAGTGACAAGGATTTAGAATCGGCAAAGGCATTTGATTTAAAGGTGTTTTATATCATGCTGTCTCTTGTTTCGGAAGATGTTGTTGCAAAAAGAGCAATAGAACAAGTTGTTCGAATTTCACAGGCATTACTAGAAAGATTAAGTATTCCACAAGTTGCAGATAAGAAGGAGCTGCTATTAGAAGTTTCGACTCAAACCTACTGGAACACAGTGAATGTAGAAATTCTCGAGCATCTAAGAAATGAAATAAGGGATTTGATTCAATATATTACGGATGAAGTTGGAATTTATTCCACTGATTTTAAGGACGCTCTTATAGATCAAGGGAATAAAAACGTTAATATTATAGATTTCAAGACGTATGAAGAGAAAGTCATAGATTATCTACTTTCTAATGATATTAATGAAACGATTATTAAAATCAAGATGTTGGATAAGATAAATGCAGACGACCTTAAAGAACTTGAACGAATCCTTTGGCAAGAATTAGGTACTAAAGTTGACTACTTTAATGTAACGAAAGAAGAAAATCTTGCAGTGTTTATTCGCAGTATTATTGGTATCGAACAAGAAGCCATCAATAAGAAGTTTAGCAAATACATCAATAACAATACTTTGTCAGCTAAACAGCAAGAATTTGTAAAAAGTATTATCAGCTATGTTCAACAAAACGGAGATATAACAAAACAAGACTTGGTGGATAAGTCTCCATTTAGTGATTTTTATGTAGCCGAGTTGTTTAGCGATAAGATTGACATTCTATTAAATGTAGTCAATAGTTTACATGAAAGTGTGACAGTTTCATAATAATTGTTATAGTATTCAAATATGATTATAAAATACTAGCAGTGGTAAGAGGCATTTTAAATATTAAGCGACTTAACTCTTAATTGAGTTGAGTCGCTTTTTCTATTTAAAATTATGTTTCATTATATCTTCAATATCACAAATAAATCACAAAATTTTTGCACAGCCCATCTGTGGTTGAATTTTAATCTTCTGTGAAGATACGACGAAAACCTAACAGAAGAACCGTAATTGATGTTGTCTGTTAATAACTCTTACGGTAAAAACGACAGACTAAACTGTAGACGTTTGAATGTGGGACTTTTCTTGGACAGGAGTACGACTCTCCTCATCTTCACAAATTTGGTGACCGAACCGTTGAAAAGCGGTTTTTGTTTGTAAACAAGAATGCTTCGTTGTGTTTTACAACGAATATGTGCATCGATATACTTGTTATCGATGTAAAATGCAACGATTAGTGCCACGAATATTTTATCGTTGTATTAATAAGGAGGAAATGATACACTCAATCTCGTCGCTCTCATTGATTTTATTCCATATACCATTTACAGATCTTTTCAACTATATTTTCACGTTTGCGATATGAAATGACGATACCATTTTCACGTTTGCGAACAAATAATGTCAAAATATGCCCAAAATGGCTTGTCTAATTATATAATCGCTATAATCTCGATACCTAATTAAATTTATAGCCTCCACCTCCTAGGTGAGACTTGAAACAACAGAAGGTTATATATATTTAATAGTCGATCTTTTGGTAGATTATTAACATACAAAGCAAGTCACTGCTTTGCTGGTGTCTTTTATATCAATATAAATAGCTTCATTGCATCACAAAATATAGGAGTTAATAGCAAGTATGCTAGTGTCATTAATCATTATTAATGGAAAGATGATTGTAAACTGAAGTCGTCCACCCATTAGAAATTTTATATTAACAACAATGAGTAAACATTTAAAATAATAGGCAAAGCTTTTATAATATAAAATTATTCTATAACTGCATTGTCTTAAGTACTCTGGGCATCACTTTCTCTTTGAGCATAAACAACAATCTTTTTATGCGTCTGTGATAACATAAATTTGAAAGGATGTGATACTTTTGAATAGAAGTAAAGTGGTTATAGTAGGAACCGGTTTTGTTGGTATGTCTTATGCCTATGCACTCGTCAATCAAGGGACCATCGAAGAATTGGTCTTAATCGATGTTAATGAAGAGAAAGCACTAGGTGAAGCCATGGATTTAAACCATGGATTAGCTTTTGCACCAAGGAAGATGTCAATTAAAGCAGGCACGTATGACGACTGTAAAGACGCTGACTTAGTTGTAATTACAGCTGGTGTTTCTCAAAAACCAGATGAAACTAGAATTGACTTGTTAAATAGAAATGCCTTAATCATCGAAAGTGTGACTAAAAACATTATGTCTTCTGGCTTTGATGGTATTTTACTGGTTGCTTCTAACCCGGTTGATATCTTGACCTATATTGCCCAAAAAGCTTCCGGTTTACCAACAAGTAAAGTCCTTGGTAGTGGAACTAGTTTAGATACCGCAAGGTTAAGATATGAAATATCCAATTATATTCATATTGACGCTAGAAATATCCATGCTTATATTATGGGAGAACATGGCGACACTGAGTTTGTATGTTGGTCAAAGGCGTATGTGGGTGCTAAGCCAATGTTAGATGTAATTGAGTCTATGAAAGAGATCGAATTTAAAGACTTAGATCAGATTTATATTAAAGTAAGAGACGCAGCTAAAGAGATCATCAAACGAAAAGTATCTACTTATTACGGCGTCGGAATGGCTCTAGTGAGAATCACTCAAGCCATATTCAATAATGAAAACAGTATCTTACCAGTATCGGTTTATAATGGTGGTGTATATGATATTGAACCAGATTTGTATATAGGACTACCAGCTGTATTAAATCGCGATGGCGTTCATCATGTCGTTCATTTGAAACTAAACGAAGATGAACAACAAAAACTAGCATATTCAGCCAATCATTTAAAATCCAATTTAGATAGTATAAAACGTTAATAAACGAGTGCCAACATAAAAGATGGCACTCGTTTTTCTTTCTGCATCTAATGGACATTTATCTGTGCACAATTACCAGTTGCAATCTTTTTCATATATAAGTGCTCACAATAACTCGGTTGTGAGCACTTCAATTGCTATAAATATTATTGCTTATATAATTAAATTAGAAGTAATTATATATTAACTAAATAAAGGAGGAATTATATATGCTTAAAATTGGAATTATTATAGGAAGTACCCGTCCTGGTCGTGTTGGTGAATCCGTAGCGAAGTGGACGCATGATCTTGCATCAAAACGCACCGATGCTGAGTTTGAACTGATCGATATAATTGATTATGACTTACCACTTCTAGATGAACCTACACCAGCTGTTTATCAAAACTACACAAAGGAACATACAAAAATATGGTCTAAGAAAATTGCTGAGATGGATGGATTTATCTTTGTAACACCAGAATACAATCATGGTGTAAGTGGAGCATTTAAAAATGCCATAGACTTCTTAAATGTCGAATGGAACAACAAAGCAGTTGGCTTTGTAAGTTACGGTAGTGCAATGGGAGTACGGGCTGTTGAAAACCTACGGGTTATCGTGGCAGAACTACAAATGGCTGATGTCCAAAAAGGTGTTCAATTATCCTTGTTTACAGACTTTGTCGACTTTAGTGAATTCAAACCTCATCCAATGCATGAAGACATCCTAGGTTCAATGTTGGATCAATTGGTCGCTTGGACTACAGTCTTAAAACCATTACGTAAGTAAGCTATCAATTAATATTTATTATATTTAGACTGTTAACATTAATGTTGACAGTCTTTTTATATAAGAAACTGTCAATAGACATCGCTACATCATGAAACATATCTATTAATATTTCTTAAATCTTCTCTAAACCGATTTTTGTTTGTCAATATATTTCTTTATGTCTTTTGCTAACTCATTTTGATTAAACTTAATCATTACTGTATTCGCGTCTTGAGTAGCACCTAATACTCCACCTTCAAATATATCTTCATTAATGATATCAAAGCGAATATACCCGTTTTCGGTGGATGTTGCTTCCTGAAGTCTGACATTAGCGATATCCATAAACAAAATTGTCTTTGTTCCTTTTAGTCCATGAAT
>CAZCSQ010000041.1:8764-10416 GCA_964501425.1 uncultured Erysipelotrichaceae bacterium | reverse complement strand
CCAGCTCGTAAGGCCGCTAAACTGAATATCATTGAAGCAATTGCGACTGAGTAAAGCAATATTAATTCCCGATAAGCTTAATATGCCCCCTAAAGGTAAACAGAACAAGTATTCAAAGTTCTGAAAACCAAAAGGGGGTTTTGTAATACAAAATACATGTTAAATACTGTTCGCTATTTGGTTGAGAAATTATTTAATTATCCACTTCCCATCATTTTCAGATTCATGTCTTTCAATCATACCCTTCTTAATTAAGCGCGAAAAGTCTCTTTTTATTGTTCTTATATTTACGTTAAATATTTCAGCCATCTCCTTTTGAGTAGCATACGGGTTTGATCCAATAATATTAACAATTTCCATTTCTCGTTGGTTTATACTCTTAGGTTTAGTGTTAATAAGTTCTTGATGATCAATTGCATTCAATGATTTATCGATTGGAAAGTTGATTCTGATAAAGTTAGGATGCACTTCAAAAACCGATTTGTCATTATATTTCAAAATGCGAACAATTCCAGTACCTAATTGTTCAACCAAATCCATATCATAAAAGACTTTCATTATCCCAGGATTTCTAGGTGCTGAAAACCCCTTAAGAAATTCTTCGCTAGATGTATTATTTGGTAATCCTCCAGCTGATGAAATGGCAAAATGATCACTGAATATTTCGAATTTAGGAGCTATTTCTTTTTCCCATGCGTTATGAACTATGGCATTCAATACAGCTTCTCTTAAGGCAACAGGGTTTATCATTCTCTGCTCTTGTCGATCTTGTGGTGTAATTCTAGCAAATGTCTTGTTAACCAAATTTAATTTATTTAAAACATTATACGTTGCCTTAACTAAACTACAATTTCCGAAATCTTCGTTTTCTAACAAATCTTCTGCCGTCACTCCGTTATACGTGGCTACTTTAATAGAAATACAATTACTATCCGAAAGTAGATAACCTAGATAATTGAATCTATCATCATCCATAAGAATACCAATATGTTTATAAAAATTATCAGTAATAGTATATCCTTTTTCTTCATAGTATATCTTAATTTGTCCAAATGATAGGTTTTGATTAGGCGCAACAATGTTTCTGATATTGTTGTGAGTTTTATTAGAAAATAGAGTTGATATCTTATGTGAAGGCATGGTTTCCGTTGAAGAACCAATTCTGATAAAACAACCTTCTAAAATCATACCCTTATCCCTTAAGTAGTATGGTTTTTCATTTCCAGCCGCTACTATAATTTGGACTATTTCAAAACCATCTCTAGCTACCACTTTAATATCAAATAGGCCGATTGTGCTTGGTGAAATATTGTTTTTTATTCTGTCCTTTATTACTAATTGGATCTTATCCAAATCCTTTTTTATTCCTATCGTTTCACCTGAATCTTTTACTCCAATAAAAATGTTTCCACCATGTGTATTCAAAAAGGAAATCACTTCTTTCTCAAATTTACTATTCAATACTTCTTTAAACTCATTACGTTCATCTTCTATCGTCTTGTTCATTTTTGTCACCTATATTTATTAAGCTATATTAACGATGTCACCCTGCTGTCACCTTGATGTCACCTTGATGTCACCTTGATAATCAAGTCACTTTTTACTAATAATCATATAACTATATTAGCCTATAAACTCAACAAGATTAGAAT
>CAZCSQ010000041.1:0-8664 GCA_964501425.1 uncultured Erysipelotrichaceae bacterium | reverse complement strand
AAACAACCTGCACCACCAATACAGCCATCAATACAAGCCATGCCTTCGATGAAGTTGGCATCTAGAACATTGTGTGAGGCTTTAAGTAAAGCCGTCTTACACTCTTCGATACCATCACACACCTTAGGTTTAAGATCAAAGTCAATCTTTTGTTCAAGCATAGCCTGTTTGACTGCATCACTTAGTCCGCCGCTTCTTGCAAAGATACGACCATAATAAGAAGCGTTATCTAAGACGTCTTCATGTAATGTAGCGAGTAGAAGATCACGACTATCAAAGAGGGCTTGTAACTCCTCAAAGGTTAATACACTATCCACATAAGGTCTAACTGTTTCTTCTTTAAACTCCATCTTTTTCGCTGTACAGGGACCAATAAAGATAACTTTAGCTAGTGGATCATTTTGTTTGATATATTTAGCTAGAACCGCCATCGGTGAAAGATTATGAGATATATGCTCTACCATTTTAGGAAATTCTTTTTTGATATAAGCCACAAAAGCTGGGCAACATGAACTAGTTAAAAATCCTTTACTAGCTAATTCTTGGGCTTCTAAGTAAGCAGTAAGATCAGCTCCAAGAGCCGCTTCAACTACACTATAAAAGCCTAGTTTTTTGATACCACTAATTACTTGTCCTAAACTAACATAGCTAAACTGACTAGCGATTGATGGAGCTACGATCGCATAGACTTTATAGTCTATGTTATCATTACTACTTTTTAATATATCAATAACATCTAGGATAAATGAACGATCAGTTATTGCCCCAAATGGACACTGATAAACACATGCCCCACAAGCTATACACTTATCATCATTGATGACGGCTTTCTTATTTTCATCCATGGAGATAGCTTTAACTTTACATGCTTTTTCACATGGTCTTTGGTAATTAACGATGGCGTTATAAGGACATACTTTAGCACAAAGTCCACACTCTATACACTTAGCTTTATCAATATGAGCTTTTTGTGAAGCATCAAATGTGATCGCTTGTTTAGGACAAGCTTCTTCACAGCGATGAGCAATACAACCGCGACACGAAGCCGTAACCTCATAACCACCAACTGGACACTCATCACAAGCGATATCAATTGTTTGGATAATGTTATGGCGTTGTTTATCGCCACCCATAGCCATCTTTACTCTTTCAGCTAAGATCGCTCTTTCTTTATAGACACAACACCTCATCGTTGGTTTATCACCCGCTACGATATCCTTTGGGATATCTAATAAGTGATCAACAAGATCACCATTATAGTAGTGTCGAGAGACTTCTTTTAATACCTGATATTTTAGATATTGTACTTTTGTATCAAATTTGATCATATGTTCTCCTAATCATAATTAACAACTACTTTCTTACCCATCATTTTTAAGTTTGTTGATAAGCTTTCAACCAGTTTTAACTTCATGGTGATATCAATCGGTAAACCTTGATGAGCGATATTAATGCTTTGTCCAACATAGAAAGTAATATGGGTTGCCTTCTCAAATAACATATCAGCTAGTAGTGAAGCTCCATCTTTCTTAGTAAATCTTTTATCATTTAGATCACTTACCGATAGATAATCATCTGATAATCTAAGTAGTTTTCTAAGAGTCAATACTCCTTCAGTTGTAAGATCAATACCATCGATAAAGCCAATCGGTGGGACATCGGCATCGGGATAATCAAAGAATGTTTTTACTTCTTTGTTTAGATAACGAGCAACAATTTGTGAACTGGTACCACCACAGACAATCTTTTTACTATCACTTTCAAGAAAACTTGCCACATAGTAATTATCTTTATCTTTATCAATTGGAGGTCCGACTAGTAGGTCTACCTTGAGTTTTTCTCTAACTCTGATACCGGCGATCGTTGTATCATCTCCTGGTTGATTCATATAAAGATCATTACAAGCGATCGCGACCATACAAGCTAGCGCCCGAGCACTGATATCCGCTGTTTTAGTATGTTGGATGTAATCCATGATCTCTTTTCTTTGCCAACCAAAATTTAAAGTTGAGCCAACACCCGCATGGATCGCCCCATCACTCATGACCACCAGATAATCATCTACATCAAGATTAAGGATACTTTTATATACTTGTTTATCACAGATCACTAAACACTCTCTTTGTAAATCTAAACATTGACCATTGTGGATATAGATTGCTTGAGGATTATCAAACTCAAACAAATAACCCTGACCTTGATCATTGATATGGATAATCGAAAACGTTGAATACGCAACTTTGCGAATATGACATACTGGTAAAGATTGAATGATCGTTTCAATACATTCTTCGATACTGATCTGATTAGCGATCATTGTACATAAGATCTTTGATGTCAGGGTCGCTAAGATATTAGCCTTAACCCCACTACCAAGACCATCCGCTAAGACAAGGGTAATCTGATCATCTTTAATGATCGTCTCTACTTTATCTCCACATAGTTCTTCTTCTTTTTTATTTAGTGATGTATAACCCGTTTCAAGACAAAGACTCATTAGTACTCCTTTTCTTCTTGTAACATCTTTTTCAAATTGACTAAAGCCACCTTCGTTTCAGCAGTAGTCTCTCCTAATAGTGAGGCAATCTCTTGTGCAACCCGCATTTGTTTTTTGATAACTTCATCAGTTGTTTTAAGCGTCTCAAGCTTCATATCTTTAAGACGATTATCATAATCTTCTTTTTCGGTAATATCTTTAAAGATCGCAAATGAAACGTTTTCTTTTGGTAAATAAACAATTGATACCTCTACATAAAAACCAGTATTTTCTATATATCTTTTTTGACGATAACTATTATGTTTTTCATTGATCGCGATCATAAAATCGGATATATCATAATAATCGTATAATTTATGTCCTTTAACCTCATTGTCTTTTATCCCTAATAAGGTAATTGCTTTTTGGTTGATCTCAACTATTTCAAGATCATTATCAATTAACACTATCCCATTGGGACTATTTTGAATGATCTCATATGACATTGATTCAGCTCTTTGACGCATGTAAGGAATACACATTTCTATCGCAGCATAGCCATTAGCGACCGCCCAGGCTTTTTCACGACAACTATCATAACCACAAGCTCCACAGTTTAATTCGTGCTCTGGTAAAGTCTTACCCGTTTTACTTAATATTTGACGTATTTCACTTGCAGTTGGTTCATACTCTGCCGGTTTAATACGGTGATGATTACACATAAGGTCTAATTGAGTAGGATCGATCATTGTACTTGAATCAGTGATCGTATTACCTTTATTGGCATATCGTCTAATATCCGCATTAGCTTTAACAGCTGTTCCTTCTGTGATCAAACTACAAGGACCATTGACACAAGAATACTCACAAGCACTAAGCTCTAAAAACATACCAGAAAGGCTATCGATGTTATCTAAGACCTCTTTACATTTATCAATACCATCAACCGCCACGAACTCATAACCATCGCTATAGCCATTAAATGACTTGATGATGCCACGACTTATTGGATAAAACTTAGCTTTGTTATGGGTATCATTAATACATGGTTCAGTGTCTTGCTTATTAAGATCAATATTGTTTTCTTTAAACAAGCTATCTAGATCTTCAAAAGTCAAAACCCCATCAATGACATCACTATGAAAGCCTTCTTTCTTTTTAGCGATACAAGGCCCAATAAAAACAACCTTAGCATCAGGATAACCCTGCTTGATGATCTTACCATGAGCAACCATTGGTGAATCAATTGGTGCTAAGAAAGGAATTGCCTTAGGATAATACATCTGAATCATATAATTAACTGATGGGCAAGCTGATGTAATAAAGTTACGATAACTATTATCCTTAAGTAATCTTTTATATTCTTGCGTAACAAGCTTAGCTCCAACCGCTGTTTCCTCAGCAAAGGCAAAACCTAACCTTTGTAAAGCCTCACGCATGATCGCAAAATCTTCAATCTTAAAACTAGAGACAAAGGAAGGGGCCAAACTAGCGATGACTGGTCTATCTTCTTTTAACATCTGCTTGATATTATCTATATCACTATGAACACTTTTCGCATTTTGCGGACAAACAACTGTACATTTACCACAGAGAATACATCGTTCTTCAATGATCTTTGCTTGATGATCGATAACTCTGATCGCTTTTACTGGACAATTTCGTAAGCAGCGATAACAATCCTTACACATTGAATCCTTAAAATCTAAATAACCAGTCATACTTACTCCTTCTATGTCTTAACTTTATTTAATAAACTGATAAAAGAAATCATCAATGTCACTTTTATTGACACTATGATATTGATCATCGATCGTAATACTAACACCTTCTTTTTGACAATTACCTAAACAGAAGGTTCCTTTAAGATCGATCACATCTTGCATATTTTCTTTAATGATCAAGGCTTGTACACGTTCAACAATCTCCCGTGACCCTTTTAAATGACATGCACTACCAATACAAACTGTTACTTTTTTCATGTTTTTCTCCTGTTAATAATCAACTACACCTAATAAATGTAGTAAGAATTCACGCTCTTCTGCTTTACCACTAACTGACTGAGCCGCAGCGACAATCGGTATCCATCCCAACACGGTCTTTGACTCAATTCCGCTTTTACTACAAAACAAGTCTAAATACTGTTGAGCCCGCGAGATATTACCTTCCAACCAGAATAATAGATATGTTCGAGCGGCATCAGCCGAAGCATTCCCTTGGGTCGCATGTGACCAATCTAGAATGTATAGTTTACCATCATCAGCGACAATAACATTACTACAGTTATAATCACCATGGCATAGTTTATTATGATTGGGTTTAGATTGCAAGCTTGTTAAAAGATCATATCTAGTTGTTGCATCAATATCCGCTTCTAAGATCTTGCGATAGATCTTATCTTTCAATTTATTTAGTAGAGGACTTTTTTGTTTATGAATGTCCATTTGTAATTCAACAAACATTTCTAAGTATTCATCATATCTATCAGGGTTTTCTAACATTAGTTGTGCTAAAGTCTTGCCTTTAATATATTCAGATACAATACCCCACTTACCCTCAAACTGCATAACACCTTGAATCTTGGGAATATTAAGCTGTGTTTGTTCAACACGAGCTTGATTTAAAGCTTCATTAAAGATATCCGCTTTATCATGATCATTTATAAATAGCTTAATAACCTGGTCATCTTTAAGATAAATCGTCTTTTCGGTTCTAACCGCAATAATTCTACCCATTTCCATGTTATTTATCTCCTTCACGATAATACGCATTTAGATATAACTCTTTGAGTTCACTCATTAATGGATAACGAGGATTAGCGCCTGTACATTGATCATCAAAAGCTTGTTCGACCATTTCATCTATACATCCTAGAAAATCCGTCTCTAAGATACCATAGTCTTTGATCGATGCTTTGATGCCAACACTTGTCTTCAGTGTTTCTATCTTAGCAATTAATTTCTGTAGTTTTTCTTGATCATCTTTACCACTTATCTTTAAACTATCAGCAATCTCACCATATCTAACTAGTGTATGTGGATGATCATATTGGGCAAACGTTCCCATTTTGGTTGGTGCAATCTCCGCATTATATTTCATAACATCAGTAATTAATAAGGCATTAGCTACACCATGTGGTAAATGACAGTAAGATCCCAACTTATGAGCCATTGAGTGACAGATACCCAAGAAAGCATTCGCAAATGCCATTCCAGCGATCGTAGCTGCATTAGCCATCTTTTCGCGAGCCATCAGATCGTTTTCGCCATCATCATATGCTCTAGGTAGATACTCAAAGATCAGTTTAATTGCTTTAAGAGCTAAGCCGTCAGTATAATCGGTTGCCAACATGGATCCATAAGCTTCAATAGCGTGTACTAATGCATCAATTCCACTAGCAGCTGTTAGACCTTTTGGAGCACTCATCATTAAATCAGGATCAATGATAGCCATATGAGGCATTAACTCATAATCAGCCAATGGATACTTAATACCGCTAGTTTCATCAGTAATAACCGCAAATGGTGTTACTTCACTACCAGTACCAGCTGTTGTTGGAATAGCAATGAAATATGCCTTAGTTCCCATCTTAGGGAAGGTATAGATACGCTTACGAATATCGACAAAACGCATTGCCATATCCATGAAATCAGCCTCTGGATGTTCATACATTACCCACATGATCTTCGCCGCATCCATGGCACTACCGCCACCAATCGTTATGATACAATCAGGTTCAAAACTAGCCATTAATTGTGCCCCTTCTTTAGCACAAGATAACGTTGGATCTGGCTCAACATTGAAATACGTTGTATGAACGATATTCATTTTATCAAGTTGATCAGTTATCACTTTGGTATAACCGTTTTTATACAAGAAGTTATCAGTAACGATAAATACTCTTTTTTTATTTAGTACTTGTTTTAATTCAGCAAGAGCAATGGGTAAACAACCTCGTTTAGTATAAATCTTTGATGGTGTTTTAAACCACAACATATTCTCTCTCCTTTCAGCAACGACCTTGATATTGACCAAGTGTTTAACACTAACGTTTTCACTGACAGAATTATTACCCCAAGATCCACAACCCAGCGTCAAGGAAGGAGTAAGCCTAAAATTGTATAGATCACCAATTCCCCCATGTGATGCTGGTGTATTGACTAAGACTCGACAAGTCTTCATTCGCTTTTCAAATGCATTTAATTTATCGTTAGCCTTTAATGGATCAAGATAGATAGCTGAGGTATGACCTAATCCACCATCTTTAATTAATTGATCAGCTTTATATAAAGCATCTTCAAAATCATTAGCTTTATACATGGCTAATACCGGCGATAGTTTTTCATGCGCAAATTCTTCACTTAACTCGACACTTTCTACCTCACCAATTAATATCTTCGTTTTTTCTAAAACATTGACCCCAGCCAGATTAGCGATCTTAAAAGCTGATTGACCAACGATCTTAGCATTTAACGCTCCATTGATAATGATCGTTTTACCTACTTTTTCTTTTTCTTCCTTATCTAAGAAATAACAACCACGCTTAATGAATTCAGCTTTTACTTGATCATAAACATCAGCCATGACAATAACGGACTGTTCAGAAGCACAGATCATGCCGTTGTCAAAAGTCTTGGAATGAATGATCGAATTAACAGCCATGATTAGATCAGCACTACTATCAATTATCGCTGGAGTATTACCAGCTCCGACACCAATCGCTGGTTTACCACTTGAATAAGCCGCTTTGACCATTTGTGGACCACCTGTCGCTAAAATCATGTCAGTTTCTTTCATGATAATATTGGTCATCTCTAATGAAGGTACATCAACCCAAGCAATGATATCATCCGGAGCCCCTGCCTTAACCGCCGCTTCACGTAAAAGTTTAGCTGTTGCGGCCGTTGCGTTTTTAGCGCGAGGATGGGGACTGATGATAATACCATTACGAGTCTTTAGCGCTAATAAGATCTTAAAGATTGTCGTTGAAGTAGGATTTGTTGTTGGAATGATCGCTCCTAATACTCCAATTGGCTCATAGATTTGTTTAAAACCAAAAGCACGATCATCCTCTATTACCCCACACGTTTGTACGTCACGATAAGCATTATAAATATACTCCGATGCATAGTGATTCTTAATGACTTTATCTTCAATAACTCCCATACCCGTTTCAGCAACGGCCAATTTTGCTAAAGCAATACGCGCTTGGTTTGCTGCTATCGCTGCAGCTTTGAAAATTTCATCAACTTGTTGTTGAGTGTATTGAGCAAATTCTATTTGAGCAGTCTTTACTTTCTCTAAAACTATACTTAGTGTCTCAGGATTGTCTACTACCACTGTTTCTTTGTTTTCTATCATATTCTACCCACCTTTTCTAAATTATTTCATCAAGCTTAACAGATAATACGGCTAGTGATGCGGCTAAATCTTCTTGCTTTACCACAATATCATCAGGTAATCGTAATGTAACCGGAGCCCAATTCCAAATGGCCTTTATACCAGCATTTACCATCATTTCACCAACATGCTGCGCTAGTTCTTTGGGGACGGTTATGATACCAATGTGTATATTCAAGCGTTGTACTAGATTAGAGAATTTATCTATCATTAAGACTTTCTTACCAGCGACTTCATGAATCGTTTCATCTGTATCAAAACCAACGACGATGTTTAGCCCATAATTCGCAAATCCCTCATATGACATCAATGCTCGACCTAGCTGCCCTACACCTACGATAACGGCGTCTTTTTTATTCGTGTATCCAAGAAATGTTTCGATATCATTGATCAATGAGCTGAGATGATATCCAACTCTTGGCTTACCTTCAGTTAAGATGGCGACTGCTAGATCTTTTTTAACAACCATTGGAGAAAGATCCATATCTTTAGCTATCGCAACCGATGAGAGATACTCTACGCCACTACTGCTTTTATCACGAAGATAGCGTAGATATACAGGTAACCTTCTAAGTGTTGTCAAGGATAAGTTTTCCGTATTTTTGTCTATCATAACCACCTCTTTCTATATCGATATTTTATATATCGATATATCCATATGTGCATTATAGAGACTCATATTGTACTTGTCAATAATTTCACAAGTGATTCTTAAAGTTGAAACCGCTTTGATTTTAATGTAAGCGTTACCCTGAATTATCAAGCGCTTTCATAAGAAATTTGCGAAT